>JBCBWB010000220.1:0-7063 GCA_039817275.1 Cyanobacteria bacterium J06648_1
CGATTTACCTAGAGTCTGTCACCGAAAAGAATGATGCTATCAGGAGGGCGGATATTAGTAATGAGGTTTTCTCAGCGCTGCCTAACCTTCTCTGCTTTATGCGGACGATTGCAGGAAATAGTACTGAACCAATCACAAAACTAGGCTTTCATTTGGCCCATGTGGCAACAGATACTACTGCAGCGATCGTGACGGTGATAACGGGCGGTATTTTGATAGCTGAAGCTGGCAAAGCGTTGAAGGAAGCAAAAGCGGCAAGCTAAAACACCTTGTGTGAGGTATTTGGTTAAACCTTGACCCTCACAGCTTACAAAATAACTCGCCTAGCAAGTGTCTTAATACATTAGGACACTTGCTGTCTGGGCCGAAAAAAATAGTCTTTCGCCCGATTTACTAATTGTGTAGCGCGAAGACGAAGGCTTGATTTATACAATGCTAAAACATAATACAATGCTAAAACCTAAAATTAAGTGGGCTGACAAGACTGCGGTTATTACAGGAGGTGGGTCAGGGATTGGACGGGCAGTTGCGATCGCACTCATCAAAAAAGGAACCACCGTTCACCTAGTCGATCGCCATCAGGCGAGAATTACAGCCCTACTCGATGAACTCAACCCTTATTCCAATATCTTCGGTCACACCATAGATGTAACCCTCCCAAACCAGTTAGAACAGTTAGCAGCCAGGTTACCTAGCAAGGTAGATATCTTAATTAACGGTGCAGGCATCTTGCATCAAGGCAAGCTAGCAACCACCACTCACCAAGACTTTCGCCAGGTAATGGACGTTAATCTATGGGGAGTAATTAATAGCATCAAAGCTTTCTTGCCTCAGCTCAGAAACCGAACACAAGGTAGCCATATCATCAACATTGCTTCCATTGCAGGTCTAATCGGCGCACCTGAAATGGCTGCGTACAACGCCTCTAAATTCGCAATTCTAGGCTTAACAGAGTCTTTAGCGATTGAGCTAGCCGCTGACAACATCCACGTTGCGGCAGTGTGTCCTGGCTCTATCAAAACGAATTTGGGTCAAGATGGTCTGTTCTCTTCAGAGTCCACTGTCGCTCAGACATTACGTCAAACAATTCGCAACGGCACTGAACCCGAGCGAGTAGCCTCCGACATTATTCAAACCATCGAACGCTCATCTACCTTCAGGCTCTCTTGTGTGGAATTGCACTGGCAGTTTCTTTGGATCTGTAAAAGACTTTTTCCATCTCTTTATCCAAAGTTTTCCAGCTTCGTTTATCACCAAATTATTGAAAAAGGCTGGCTAAATTGCTTGCTTTTGCAAAACGTTAAAGCCAGACAATGGCTGTGATTTTTCGACAACAAAATTTCCGATAACAATAGTAAGGGACACAATTAGACATGACATTACTTAACCACTGGCATCCCACCATCAAAAGTAACCAACTGAAGCGCAAACCTGTTTTATTTCAGCTATGCAACGAAGAGATCGTATTGTTTCGCACCGCTAAAGGAGAGATCGGAGCCTTAAAAAATCGGTGCCCTCACCGTGGGATGCGCCTCAGCCAAGGATGGGTGGAAAATGATGAGATTGTTTGCCCTTATCATGCTTGGAGATATGGGGCTGACGGGAAGGGGTTTAGTCCCAGTACACCTAAGCTCAAGCCCTGCGTATCCTCATTTAGCGTCGTTGATCGCTATGGAATTATTTGGCTAAAATCTGCTAATTCATCTGCCGAATTTCCTGAGTTAAATGACCAAAATTATGCCTATGCAGGTGTCGTTATTCAAAACGTTCAGGCACCGTTAGAAGTTGTAGTCGATAACTTTTCAGATATCGAGCATAGCCCTACTACACATACTTACTTTGGCTATTCTTACGAGAGTCTGGCTAAGATTGAAAGCCGCATGGAAACTACAGATGAGACTGTGCGTGTGACTAATAATGCTCCTCAGCAGCCGCTACCCTGGATAGTCGAAAAAATATTTTTTAACGTCCACTCAGGTGACCAATTTGCAAACGATTGGACAACTTATTTTTCTCCTATGTACACCACGTATGACCAGTCTTGGGTGAATCCTGCCACAGGTAAGCCCAGACGCATAAGGGTAAGATTAGCTGTCTTTTATGTCCCTATTAGCGATCGCGAGACGCGAGTGATGATGTTTGTGTTTGCCAATCCTATTGTCAATAAAGTGATATTTAAGCTTTTAGTGGCACCGACGATTAAATTCTTCGTCGATTACGAACTAAAAAAAGACATGTACACTCTAGAGAACCTGGCGGATAAGCAAATGACCTTGGATGAAATGCAGCTCGGTCGCTACGATCGCGTTTTGGGCGAAACTCGCAAGCGAATCGATCGCCTCTATCGAGGTCAGCTATCGAAGCCAGCTATAAAGGCTAAATGTAGAAGCTCAAAGCCCGATCAAATCCTTGAAAAAACATGATGAGCGCTTTAGATAAATTCCATACTATCTTGCGACAGGGCGAAACGACTACCGAGGAAGCCTTGGAACTGTTTGATGCGTTAGACACTGTTGCCCTAGATTTCATTATGGGGCGATGTAAAGGCTCAGGCTTAAAGACGAATCACCGCATGGATGGTCTACTAGAAACCATTGGCTGGTATGGGAAAGACTTCATCAGCCCAGATTGCGTTCATCCTTTACTATTTTCTGATGGAACTAACCAGCCCTATAAGATCGATCCTAATCCTATCGCTGTCAATCTAGGATTTAGTCTCGATCTTCCTCAAAGACAAGCACTCAAGCCGCTGTATAGGGTCATGAGTAAGTTACTCAAAACCGACGAAAGCAAGGCCAGAGTTCGCATGATGGAGTATCGTGGCAAATTCAGTGCCACGATGATTTACGACTACTTACCCATCAACGACGTGTTTAGAAAGGTAGATGACCATACCCTGCTAGGTTTAATGGATTTTAAGGGAATGGAACAACCCTTTTTCTTTATTTTGAATAGGGATTTGTTGAATATGGATGTGTTGACTAGGGATTAAATGGAGATTGAAAAGTCATGACAAGACAATTAGAACCAACAAGGCATCTTCCCTTTTTTAGAGCCTTCAAGAAAGAGCCTACGCTTCCTCTGATTTTAGGTCATCGGGGAGTGCCTGAAGAACATCAAGAAAATACCATGGCAGGCTTTAAGCGAGCGATCGCCTTGGGCATTGATGGGGTCGAACTCGATGTCTTGCTCACCAAAGATAATCAACTGGTCGTTTTCCATGACCTAGAGACTGAGCGGCTAACAGGCGTACCTGGCATCATAACTAAAATGACCTGGGAAGAGATTCAACAGCTAACTATTAAGTCCGTGATCGATGTCGGCGATAAAGTCATTGACTATGGTCGTGAAGAAAAAATTGAGCTATTGGAAAACGTTCTCGAAGAGACACGGGGAAAGCTGCTGGTGAATATTGAGATCAAGGCTTATGGGCTTGATTTTGGTCAGCGTCATACGGGCGCAGCAGTAGCTAATTTAGTTCGACGCATGGGTCTTGAGTCTGATGTATTTGTCACCTCGTTTAACTTTTGGCCGCTTATCTGGCTGGAGAAGACCCATCCTGGCATTGAATCTGGTTTTACCTATGCTCCAGGGGTGATTAAAAACGGCACGTTGCAGTGGCTGATGGAGTCCAGCCTGGTGGGTAAACTGGTTGGCTCAACCCTCACCAATATGAGCCTTAATATGTTTGATCGCGACACGATAGAAAAAGTACATAAACGTGAGCTGGCGATAGGGGCTTGGACTGTCTTTTCTCAAGATTCTAAATGGTTAGGGGATACGATCGCACCCGAACAAGAGCTGAATTATATTCACTCCCTGACCGCCCGTGGCATTGATTACTTTATTACAGACGATCCAGTTCGACTACGACAAGTGCTTAACTACTGCTAACAAGTTAAGAAAAGTTGAATTAGTCAGCTACTACACTTTTCGCCTGTCAATTCCACAATCTCATCGTATTCAAAGTTTTTGAGCATTCTAGTCAATCCTTGAGCCAGATGAGTTTCTTGGTCAGGGATTTGGTTAATTAGTTGTAGAGTTAAATCGCTGTCAACTGCGATCGCAGCATGATGTAGTTGTTCGATCCATTCTGTGGACATATTTGCCAAGTCTGATTTAAATAATTTTCGTTCTGCGGTAGGAGTAAATTTCAGGTTGGAAATTGCTGGTGCAATAGTTGAATTGTCTTGTCCAGTTACAATAATAGGAATTTGGAACTTAAATGATGAACCTTGTCCGAATTTACTGCTAACGGTAATTTCTCCTCCTAACAAGCGCACAAACTGCTGACAAATAGATAATCCTAACCCAGTACCTTCGTATCCATGTTTGTCTGTTTGGCTAAAGGGAATAAAGATTGATTTTAGCTGTGATGGTAAGATGCCACTTCCAGTATCGATAACGGCAAATGCTAAAATTGTCTGCTGGGATTGTGTTGTTAGTTCGAGGCTTAGGGTAACGCTACCTTTTTCGGTAAACTTAATGCCGTTTTCAATTAAATTAATCAAAATTTGATTGAGTTTAACAGGATCGGTTTCAATATATTGAGGTAGGTTAGGCGGTAAATTAAACGTGAGCTTAATGTTTTTCTGCTGGGATTGCAGTTGAAACATTCGTCCCAAATTTTTTAATAACAGATGTAGATTGAAGGGTTTAATATCTATAGAAAGCGAACCCGCTTCTATTTTAGCCATTGACAAAACATCATTAATTAATGTTAGTAAATGTTCTCCACTACGCCTGACAGTTAATAGATTTTCTCTTTGCTGGGGTTTGAGTTCAGCATCTTGCAAAGCAACCTGAGTAAAACCCAAAATAGCATGGAGAGGAGTGCGTAATTCGTGGCTCATATGTGCCAGGAACTCGCTTTTGGCACGATTGGCAGTGTCGGCAGCTTCTTTTGCTACCATTAAAGCTTCTGTTCTTTGTTCGACGCGATTTTCTAAGGTTTGATTGGAATTTTCTAGATCTCTAAAGGCTGCTTGCAACTGAATCACCATCTCATTAAACGATCTAGCTAATATTTGTAGCTCACTGATACTTTTAGCTTTAACGACGGGATAAAAGTGAGTACTGGTGTTTTTTGCCTTCGCACTACGGGCAATAATACTAGTTACCTGACTGAGATTAGCAATGGGTTGGGCAATTTTATGAGAAGTATAGATGCCCAAGAGGGTTGCGATCGCGCCTGCTACCAGACATAACCAAATAGTATTGCGGGTGTTGTTTTCAATTTCTGCCATAAAATCTGCTTCTGGCATCACCACGACGATTAACCAATCCAAGCCCAGCTCATCTTGATACGGTACAATTTGCACTAATTGATTTTTATGCTCTAGCTTAAATTCGAGCTGCTGAAGATTGTTTATCTGGTTGAGGCTACCAAAATATTCAATGATGTGTTCTGTGGTTGCTCTGACTAATGTATTTTGGCTATTAATAGCTCGTAGACGCTGTTCCTTTTTGGTGACTAGATCGTAAGTAAATGGTGTTTCGTCTGTAGAAGTACCGACCAAATAACCATTCGGTTCGAGAATAAACACTTGACCATTTTTACTGATTTCTATGCTTTGTAAAAAGCGATTAATACCGCTTAAAATCAAGTCAACTCCCACGATTCCTTGAGTGTTTCCCCGACTATCTTTTAACAAACCTGCTGCGGTAATCCCTAATTCTCCACCAGTAAAGGTATAAATTTTACTCCAGTTGTTTGCTTGTGTTTTTAAAGTATTGATGTACCAAGGGCGTATGCGAGGATCGTATTCATCTGTGTTAATTAACTCTTGTTTTTGTCCCTGAAGATTTAAAATATATGTTTTGCGATCGGGACTTTCTCGTACTTCCTGACTGTAAAATTTTCCTTCTTCTCTTTTACTGTAAATAAACTTTCCTTGATCGTTTCCCAGATAAATAGCACGAACAGAATCAAACAATCGAATAGTTGACCAAAAATCTTGTTGTATCAGCGAAAAATCAGCAGCGTCTAGCTGTTCGTTGCTGATGCTATTTTGTTTTAACCGAACGATTAATTGTGGCGTTTCTAGATAACTTTCCAGATGTTGTTTTACTCCAGTAGTCACCTCACTTCTAAGCTGGCTCGTGACATTGTTAACCGCCTGTTCCCCATTCCGCCAAGAAAAATAACCCACTAGACTTACTGTGACAAATATCTGAAGTAAGAAAGGAAAGGTGATAATGCTTTGTAGAGATAAATTGCGATAGAACCTAATTACCTTATGCACTAGCTGAAAAAATATTAAAGAAAATTATGAGGACAGCTTTGCTACTCGATTTATCATGCCAAAAAACGCTGCGATCGCATAGTAACTTTTGGCAGCAGAAGAAATTCGCAGTAATCAGCTAGATTATCGATGCCGATAAAGTTCAATATAACCTCTATCAGTAACCATAAAAAAATTTTGATAACTAGTTTTTGCCAGCTAATTTTCATAATTTACTCCTCAATTATCCGATGAATAACTTTTATTTTCTGATTCCTCTCTCATTCAATACTGCTTTTTACTCGATCTCAGATTAATAGCCAATCGAGAACAAATAGAGATGAGATGATTAATGAACAATGAACAATGAAGCATGGAGAATGGAGAATAGACGATAATTAATTTCCTTCCCTACATAATCCCGATTCATTTTTATACCTATGTGTATTACCAAGCTCGATCGCCTGACTTTATATAGGTTGTTTTTTACTAAAAAATGTATCGAGCAATTGCAAAGCTACTAATTTTAGGAGAGGGATCGTGTCACCACAAAGAATTAACACTATTAGACTCTGCCGTCGCGCAGCTTATTTACTGTCTAACAATTCATTCAGATCGAGCAGAATATTGAGCAATCGCCCAACTATTCCCCAGCATTGCACTCACTACATGACGACAGAACGACAATTGATTGCCCGCTGTTATCAAATTAGCTAAGACAACCCCATTCCCGATCAAAAGAGGTAATCGAGATGAAACGTCTACAAATTTTTATTATGAGCCTGGTATTTACAATCAGTATGGGCTGGTTTTATTCAGCATCAGGCAATGTATTGTCT
>JBCBWB010000221.1:0-7048 GCA_039817275.1 Cyanobacteria bacterium J06648_1
GGCATTACTTTGAAAGCTATTTCGATAGTCTTCAAAGTAATGCCTAAAAACACCGACGAACACAAAACCCTAACCTCTCTCTGGCTATCAATGGATGAGATTAAAGAGAAGGTTGTTATGGAACAGAAGAAACTGTTTTAGAGGACATCTAAAAAGTTTTTTAATACTGAATTTTGCCCCCCCCAGCCCCCCAATTCTGGGGGGAGAGCAGTTGGAAGTCCCCCAAAATTGGGGGATTTCCTAAAGGATACCGAGACCGAAGAGAATCCTTTAGGGCTTCGCATATAGGGGGCTTTAAAACAATTATTTATATTTCTCAGATAACCTCTTAGAGAGAATAATTCGTCCCCATTCGGGGATAAAGATAATTCGTAATTCGTGATTCCTGGCAAAACCGAACAACTCTATAATAGAAATATTAGTCATAAAAGCGATCGCTATGAAAGTCAAAGGAATCATTCAGGGCAATACAATTCAACTATCAGAAGCAATTACCGCCCCCGACGGTACAGAGGTTATGGTAGAAATTCCCGACTATCTGAAAATGACTGAGGAACAGAGAAAAGAGAAATTAAAGCAGTTTTTGGCAATTCCTTCTCAAGATACAGAAGAATTAGTTGAAGTTCTAACTGAGTTAGAAAACGAGCGAAATGAGAAGATAAAAAGTGAAGTGAATATTTAATAAGCAAACCGAGTGTATTTACTAGATACGAATATTTGTATTGCTATTATCGATCGCCATCCTCAAGCTTTAAACAAATTTACTCGACAATCTTATTTATGCTACATTCCAACTGTCGTACAAGCTGAACTATATAAAGGCGCGTATTGTTCGCAAAAAGTAGAGCCAAACCTAGAGATTTTAAATTTGTTTACCGATCTATTAGAAATTGTTGACTTCGATCGAGAAGCAGCTTTAGAATTTGGCAAAATTCAATCAGAACTTAGACGCAAAGGTAAACCAACTGGAGATTTAGATGCTTTGATTGCAGCAGTAGCTCGCTCTCGAAACGATATTCTGGTAACTAACAATACTCGTCATTTTATTAATATCGATCGCTTACAGCTAGAAGACTGGTTGAGTTCCCGATCTTGAAATAGTTATTCTGCAAAATGATATGCGATTGCATCAATGAATTTTAGTTTTTTCTAATAATATTATATGTATTTAGCTGAACTAAGTACCCAACAAGCAGCAAACTTCTTAAATGTTTCCCGACCATATTTAATTAAGTTGCTTGAATCTGAAGAAATTCCCTATCGTAAAGTGGGTAAGCACAGACGAATCCTAGCCAAAGATTTGTATGAATACAAGGCTGCAACTGATGCGAAGCGGAGTCAGTCATTAGATGAACTTACTGCTTTGACTGAGGAATTGGATCTATACGAAGACAATTAAATAATGATTCCCAATTTCACAGTAGTCTATGATTAAATATATGCTTTAAAAGCTATTTTATATTCTTTGATTTCTTAGTTTTCTGTAACTGAAAGCGATCGATATCTTCTGGTGCAACAATAGTAACTTTGCCATTTTTATCTGTGATCGCTATTGATTCACCACGTTATTTATGTTTGGCGATCGCTTTATCTACCGCCTCTTGAAATATTGCATCTATTTGCTGGGAATCAGTAAAATCTATTTTGCTCATAATCAATTCAGTTAATAATTGGTAATTTTATTCCAAATATAGAGTTAAAGAATTTTTTGTAAAGCCTTTTCTACTAAGGCGTTTAAACTAATACCTTCTTGTGAAGCTTTGGTAGCTGCTTTTCGATGTAACTCTGATGATACCCGCAAATTAAACCGACCAGAAAAAGGCTTATCTGGAGTTTTACCTAATGATTCGCAGTCTTCTAAATATTCATCGATAACAGCATGAAAAGATTGTTCTAATTCGTCTACTGACAAGCCATCAAAAGCAATAACGTCTCTGGTATTAATAACTCGACCGACAAACAAACGATCTTCATCGTCAAATTCGACTACAGCTTCATATCCTTTATAGTTCATAAGCTTACTCCTGCATTAATTAAAAATTCTCGAACGGCTTTAATTTGGTATCTTTTTAATTCTTTTTGTGGATGGGGAGAATGAATGTTTAACGAAATATCATTCAAATCGAAGCGAACTCTCGAACCATTGCCTTGAGTAACTGTACCGCCCAAAGCTTTAATTAGTGACACTACGTCATTCCAGACAACGTTGCGACGGATTGGCTGGGCAAAAATTGCATCATAGGTGTTGCGCTGTTTTCGATTCATTTCAATATGGTACTATCCAATGATACTATTTTTAATTGCTAAACACAGCCACAGCAGATCGAACTCACAGACTGAAGCATAAATAAAGTTTTGAATTGAGAAACAGCCCTTAATAACTCTCAATTCATGTATTTACGAGATCGCTCTTGGCGCATTAGCTACTCCAGCAATGAAAATAATCCGATCGCGGATTTCTATATTCCTGCTTTAGAATGCGCGGTAAACTACGATCGCAAGTCTGGATTTTTCGGTAGTGCCATCCTGAGTAAAGTGGCGAGAGGGATTGGGGCGATGCTACATAATCAGGGTAAGATGCGCTTGATTATGGGCTGTCAGTTTAGTTCACAGGATATTGCAGCGATAGAAAAGGGTTACGAACTAAGGGAGGCTGTCGCTTTTCGTCTTGAAGCTGAATTTAAAGAACCAGAAAACTTTGTGCAGCTAAAACACTTTGAGATACTTAGCTGGCTGATTCAGAATCAGTATTTAGATATCAAAATTGCCGTTCCTATTATTAGCAAGCAAGATGCTCGCACTACGGATAAGGGTATTCCGATAGAAAGCGATCGCTTGTTTGACCCACAGCATATCTTTCATGAGAAGGTTGGTATCTTTACCGATAGTAAGGGCGATCGTATTGCTTTTAGTGGTTCAAACAATGAATCTTTAGGTGGTTGGTCGAATAATGTTGAGTCTTTTCATGTTTACTGTGGCTGGGAAGGCGATCGCGATTTGGAAAGAGTTAACGAGGAAGCATACCGTTTCGAGCAACTCTGGAATGACTTATGCCCCAACATCAAAATCTTTGATATCCCTGAAGCAGTTAAGCAAAAGCTATTACGCTATACGCCAAATACTAAGCCAATTTGGAACAGAGAGGATGAAACAAAAAACGAAAAGTACCGTAATGCGGGCATCTTGCCCGCTAGGAATTCGTACGCTAGGGATTTGCGAAATAGAGATCTAGCAGCAATCAATTCAGAAGCCAAAAATACAAAAGCAAGTCAAAAAAACACAGAGGAAGCAAGCAAGATGCTTGCACTGCTAGCTAATCTCCATCAACATCCAGGTTGTTTGGATTTCTGCCTTAAATCTATTCCGATCCAGCCTTGGGCGCACCAGCTAAAAATACTCAGACGGGTTGCCGATAAGTTTCCCTGTAGCTTCCTGATTGCTGATGAAGTTGGTTTAGGCAAAACCATTGAAACAGGATTAATTTTGCGTTATTTAATCGTCAGCCAGAAGGTTAAACGAGTCTTAGTGCTTGCTCCTGCTAGCGTTCAACCCCAATGGCAAGAAGAATTACGAGAGAAGTTTAATCTACACTTTTCTAGCTATAGCCAAGGAAAGTTTAAAGACTGCTACGGTAAAATAACCTATCCCGCCCTCAACCCCTGGAATACTAAAAATCTTGTTTTAGCCTCTTCTCATCTAGTACGTCGCGCCGAGAGAATGACCGAATTGCTAGATGCTGAACCTTGGGATTTAGTCATTGTCGATGAAGCCCACCACGCCCGTCGCAAAAGCCCTCAACAGCGTAAAGATACTCCTAATCGCTTACTACAGCTATTACAGCAACTCAAAGACAAAACTCAATCTTTAATTTTGCTTTCCGCTACCCCGATGCAAATCGATCCGATTGAAGTATTCGACTTGCTTAATTTATTAGGTTTAGAAGGACATTGGAGTTTTGGCGAAAATTTCTGTGACTACTTCTCATCTCTATCCAGTAAACCAGACGATCGCACTTTAGAATTTTGGCAGTATATGGCTACAGACTATTTTCGCTATGGCGGATCGCAATGCGATCGCCTGAAACAACATCTGAGCAAAAATAATCAGAGATTACTGGCTGGTAGACTACAGAACATTTGGCAAGATGGCAGAAGTATCGTTAATGGCAAAAAACTAGCTAAAGATACTGAGTTTATCGATCTTTCTCGTCAGTACCTAACGGTCAATACACCCCTGAAAGATTTAATGTTTCGCCATACCCGCGACACTCTCCGTCAGTACTATAAATTAGGTCTTTTGGACAAAGATATTCCCCAGAGGATTGTAATTGATAATGCGATCGCCCTTGAATCGCAGCGAGAAATACCTCTTTACCAAGCTGTTAGTAATTATGTTCGCCACTTCTACAACTTAGCCCAAAAAGAAAATCGCAAGGCTCTAGGTTTTCTGATGACATTGTATCGTAAACGTCTAACAAGTTCCTTCTATGCAATTCAACAATCCTTACAAAGAAGACTAGAAGGTATTCAGGAACTACCACAAGACGATCTCAGCGATTTAGATGATGCTGATGATGCTGTAATCACAGGTTTAGAATCCTATCTCAGAGAGCCTGTAGATCCAAAAGAAATCGAACATTTAGAAGACTTGCTCAGACAATTTGAAAATACTGGAGAAGACAGTAAACTATCCCATTTTCTAACAATTTTGGGTAAAGAAATAGGTCAAAGAGAAAGTGCGATCGTCTTTACTCAATATACAGATACGATGGACTATCTCCGAGAAAATCTGCTGCAATTATATGGTTCTCTCGTTGCTTGTTACTCAGGTAGAGGTGGAGAATTTTATCAAGAGGGCGAATGGAAAAAGTTGCCGAAAGAAGAGATTAAACAGCAGTTTCGTGATGGGAAAATAAAAATCTTACTCTGTACCGAATCTGCCAGCGAAGGCTTAAACCTTCAAACCTGTGGTGTTTTGATTAACTACGATCTTCCCTGGAATCCCATGCGAGTAGAACAACGTATCGGCAGAATCGATCGCATCGGTCAGGTTCATTCCACAGTTAATATCCATAACTTTTACTACGACGGTACTGTCGAAGCCAAAGTATATCGCCGATTGCGAGATCGCATTGATGCTTTTCAAAGTGTAGTTGGTAATTTACAGCCTATCCTGGCTCAAGTTCCTACCTTTATCGAGCAAGCTGTTATGAGTGCCGATCCTGAAGAAGAAGGAGTTCTATTGGCAGAATTTGAGCAGGTGCTGGATACTCCTCCTTTACGCCCTGGCTTGGAAGAGATGGTGAGCCAGTGCGTTGTGGAGGTTCCCTCCATTGAAGCAACTGGCGAACCCGTAAGGGTGGCAATGGATGTCCAAGCTGACTTAAAAGAGATTCGTAAACCACTTGCTTCTAGTCCTATTACTTCAGAACAAATAGAAGCACTATTTACTAACTCACAAATCTTACCAGCTCAAAATATATTCTTTGAGTTGAAAGGCGATAAGCCTAACGGCATAGCTTCGCAACGTATTTGGGAATTGACCTATAAGGATATAACTCATCTGGTAACTTTTTATCCTGAAATATTCGATGAAAAGCCATCTCTACGATTGATGAGTCTTGGTGAACCTATATTTCAGAAGTTACTAGAGACAATAATCACCGAACAGAATCAATCATGTTCTACTCACAAACAATACACCTATGCACCCAAGTAATGTTATGACTGGAATAATCCAAGCAATCATAACGGTTTGGTGGGCATATCTTCTTGCTGCTTCCGTCTGAATCACTAATTGCTTCTGCTTTTTCAGTAAAACAGAAGTAGAGTTGACCAAACCAGTTGAGACAGTTTGAAGATTCTGCTGTTCTCTGGCTAATCCCTCCAAGACTTGAATCAGTTTAGTATCTAACTTCTGTTGATTCTGTTGAATATTATCTAGCTGACCTTTCAACCGATCGTTAATCCAGTTAGAAGTATCAACTATTTGAGTTGTATAGACTTGTACCGATTCCTCAAGCTCTGTTTTTGCCTTGACTATCTTCTCCCCAGAACTACCCAACACCTCAACAGCAGCAATATTCTGTGCCACACAGAAGTAGAAATCAAACAACTCGTTATCAAAAAAATACTGATTGTTACTCAACCATTGATATACTCGCTTACGAACTTCAGGCTCTTCACCCGTGAGTCGTTCATCTATCAATTTCTGAAGTTCCTGCTTTTGCTGAGACAAAGTTGGCTTTTTCAAATAAGTCAAGAATTTAACCTCAAACTTTCAACATTAAAACCAGCATCGTCTAGTACTGAATATATCCGTCGCATATACCCTCGTAATCCTGCTAATTGAGCCGTACTAAACTCCGAATGCCTTCTGGCTTCAGTAAAGCTCAGAGCATTCTTATAAACCGTAGTCGCTGTATCCAGCCTCAACTTCGGCAAGTCAATTACTCTCAATTTATATTCAGCAATCAACTCAGGTGTAATAAACTGGTCAAAGCTTTCCCAGTCTTCACATCTACCTAGATTTCTAACCAATATATGAGTCGCATTATCTTTAATAAACTCTAGCGTCCTTAAAAAACCCTCATAGCATTCTGTCGAATCATCTAGTACATACCAATTCTGAATCTCTACACCTAAATCTTTTGAAGCCTCTAAAATATCGCTAGCCGTCAGCCAGTGATTAAATGCTTCCTCTATATTTCCAGGCAAATCCACCAACACTAATTTCTCCAGAGCCAAATCCAAAATGCGATCGGGTATCTTCAGATTTCGATCTAGTTCACTAAAGCGTGTTGGCAAGGCAAACTCAGGATAGGCTTTCAGAAAACTTTCTTGTCGGCGTTGCTGAATCATGGGATGAATCGATAAGGGAGAGGTACATCTTCAAATTTCAAATAATGGATCAATAATCTGATTGAGTGCTTCAACATTTCCTCTGACTTTGAGTAGCAAAGGGTTTTACGATGTAAGCGAGCCAAGTAATGTCGAAGTCGAGTATTTTCTCCTTCGACACGAGTCATATATGTTTTGCAAACAATTTG
>JBCBWB010000222.1:0-7018 GCA_039817275.1 Cyanobacteria bacterium J06648_1
CCGTTTAGTGCTGCCTTGATCTGCAACACATCCATACAGGTTTCGACGGCGATATCTGTATCTACGATCCTTTGGGCGAACTGACTACTCTCTTTGCCGGGAAAAAAGCTCGAAAATCTGAGGCAGTTGATAAAACCTTACCCCTAGATGAACGACTCAAGCAGCATATTATCGATGGGGAACGGATTGGCTTAGATGAGGCATTAGAAGAAGCTTTACAGGAATATCCACCCCTCCAGATCATCAATACTTTCCTGTTGGACGGGATGAAAGTTGTGGGGGAACTATTTGGTTCGGGACAGATGCAGCTTCCCTTCGTACTTCAGTCGGCACAAACCATGAAGGCGGCAGTGGCACAGCTAGAACCTCACATGGACAAAGAAGAGGCGGACGATAGCGGTAAAGGCAAATTTGTCATCGCCACAGTTAAAGGAGATGTTCACGACATTGGTAAAAACCTGGTGGATATTATTCTGTCCAACAATGGTTATAAGGTGATCAATCTGGGCATTAAGCAGCCTGTCGAAGCCATTATTCAGGCATATGAAGAACATCAGCCTGACTGTATCGCCATGAGCGGCTTACTGGTTAAATCTACCGCCTTTATGAAAGATAATCTCGAAACCTTTAATGAAAAAGGAATTACGGTTCCCGTGATTTTGGGGGGTGCGGCTTTAACACCCAAGTTTGTCAACCAAGACTGCCAGAATGCCTACAACGGCAAGGTTGTCTATGGTAAAGATGCTTTTGCCGATCTACACTTCATGGATAAGTTAATGCCCGCCAAGGCAGGTGAAAACTGGGACGATCTTCAAGGATTTTTAGATGAGGTAGAGCAGAATCCCGATTCCGAGTCGTCTGGACAGGTGCCTTTTGAGGGTGAAAACCAAGACAAAATCTTTGTTGATGAAGTCAGTAAAAAAGCCGAGCCTTTGGTCATTGATACCAAACGTTCAGAGGAAGTTGCTTTAGATATTGCTCGCCCTACCCCTCCTTTCTGGGGAACGAAGATTCTCACTCCTGATGATATTCCCCTAGATGAAGTATTCCCTTATTTAGACCTTCAGGCTTTATATGTCGGACAGTGGCAGTTTCGTAAACCCAAAGATCAGTCGCGAGAAGACTATGACGAATTCCTAGCGCGAAAAGTCGATCCTGTCTTAGAAGAGTGGAAGCAAAGAATTACTGCGGAGAATTTATTACATCCCACCGTAATTTATGGCTATTTTCCCTGCAATGCCGAAGGCAATACCCTTTATGTCTACGAACCTACCGACAAAGAGTTGCTCAAACCGATTACTTCCTTTGAATTTCCGCGTCAGAGTTCGGGCAAACGACTCTGTATTGCTGACTTCTTTGCTACCAAAGAATCAGGTCAAGTTGATGTCTTTCCCATGCAGGCGGTAACAGTAGGCGAAATTGCCACAAAATACGCCCAAAAACTCTTCCAAGCTGATAACTATACGGAGTACCTTTACTTCCACGGTATGGCAGTACAGATGGCAGAGGCACTAGCAGAATGGACTCACACGAGGATTCGTTCCGAACTTGGTTTTGAGGCGGAAGAATCTGATAATATCCGCGACATCCTGCAACAGCGCTATCGAGGTTCGCGCTATAGCTTTGGCTATCCAGCCTGTCCTAATATCGAGGATCAGTTTAAGCAATTGGACTTACTGGATACCAAACGGATTAATATGTATATGGATGAAAGCGAACAGCTATATCCCGAGCAGTCTACGACAGCGATTATTACCTATCATCCTGTAGCGAGATACTTTAGTATATAGAATCAACAGAAAAGATTATTTGTTTAAAAGTGGGAATTTTACCCACTTTTTTAATTGCAAAACAATAATCTATAGTTATAAAGTTGATATTTGTTGAATTGCATTTACGTTCACTGAAGACTAGATGAATTAGATAATCGATACTATTAGCATAATTTAAGGCAAGGCATGAAAGTAGGTACCATATTGCAAGCCAGGAAAGATATAATTTAGTTCTACAAATAGGATTGCGATCGCAATTAAAGTTAGAGTTGCGACTACAGGCGCAGTTGTTAAATATTTAACGAAGTATTGCATGGTTATTTATTACTTTTTGATTGATGTTTTACTAATGGTTAATTAAACTATCGAGGTGAGACAGAAATTTCATTTTTATCAGCAGTCAATTCTCCGCTCAATGTCTGTTTTACTGCTAGTAATGGCCAGAGTAAACCTTTGCTCATAGCTTTAATTGCCATCGGTAAACTGATAAATATTTCTGACTGTTCTTGAGCTTTTTCTTGGCTGATAGCTATAAGATAAGAACGTCCAGACCAACCAATAAAACCAGCGATGTAGAAGAAAAGACCAAAAGCCAGGGCAATATCAACGCTATTTCTTAAATTTATTACTAAATGAGGTAATCCATCTTTGCCACAGTTTAAATATTCCCCATAGGCGCGATCTGGTTCGTTAAAGTAATAGTTATTAGGATAACTGGCAACCCTTTCTTGATAGGCAGGAGAGTCTTTACACTGCACTAAGATGCCATCGGCTGTGGCAGCAGGAGTAGCAACAAACCAAATTGCGATCGCCAATATAAAAGGTATTAGTTTTTTCATCATTTTTTATGGTGAATAATTTAAGCTAAACATTAAACTTCTTTTTCTGTTCCTTCTCTTTCAATCCAAAGAAACAATAGAGCGAATACGGGAAAAGGCAGAATATAGGTAATGAGGGGAATAAAAATCCAAGGTAACCAGGAAAGGGCATAAGAGCCTGTCATTTGCGTCATGTCTGTCATGATTTTTTAGTTGTTAGTTGTTAGTTGGGTAGGGGCGAACGGCTGTTCGCTTACTAGCCCCAGATCAAAGGCGATAAATGTTGGCTGACGTTAACCGCACCACGCAAAATTGCGTCTAAATCGTCAAAATTTTCGAGCAGGGCATAGGCAAATACCGCGCCTCCCATTGCTCCCAAAAAGATACCGCCTCCTAATTGAAACCAACCATCCTTGGTTCTTAGAGGTCTGAGATCGTCTTGAGAATTAGAGTTATATGCTCCTCTAGGATCGCCTTGGAAAGTTGCCATGGCAAAGATCGAAATCCCTAATACTGCCGAAGCGGTAATATAAATAGCGGTAATTACACCACTTATATTTGCTCCGTGACTAGTCTCTCGCAGAGGACCAAAAATAATCTCAGGACCAATTAAAAAGTATCCGTGCGCCATCCCAATTTCTAATCCCCGCATAAAAGGACTTAATCCTTCGCGATAGGCTGGTAGATTGCGAATATATAAATTTACTAGATCGGAATCGTTAATCGGTGTTGATAGATTACCCAAACAAGGATCGCCTTTGTAGGGTTTAATTAATTCCTCGTCAGCATAATCTGGAACAATATCGGGGGTTGTAGTTTGAGTCATGATTTTGTTAGTTATTAGTTGTTAGTCATTAGTCATTAGTCGTTAGTTATTAGTTACTGATACTGTTTAATGTTCAGGAAACCCGACCGAACGCCCTGTTGACGATCGGGATCTTCTATTTCGGGAGAGGAGAATCCCATCCCCCAAACTTGCTAATTTGGAGTAGAAATAACTGAATGCAGGGCTTTATTTCTCTAGTTCACTCCGAATAAAGTATCGATTTAGCTAACCAAACTTACTGGCTGTGGCAGCAATTACAAATGCCCCGTAGGTGGCGATGTAGCCAACTGTAAAGTGAGTCAAACCCACTAAACGAGCCTGAACAATTGAAAGAGCTACTGGTTTATCTTTGGGATAGCCGAAAGACAGTGGAGTATGTTCGTGCGCCCACATCAGGGTTTCGATTAGTTCTTGCCAATAGCCGCGCCAGGTGATCAAGAACATAAAACTTACCGCCCAGACTAGATGACCAAAGAGGAAGATCCAAGCCCAGATTGCCAGATTATTTGTGCCATAGGGATTATAGCCGTTAATTAGCTGTGCCGAGTTCGCCCACAGATAGTCTCTAAACCAGCCCATCAGGTAGGTAGAGCCTTCGTTGAACTGAGCGACATTACCTTCCCAGATTGCCAGATGTTTCCAATGCCAGTAGAAAGTGACCCAACCTAGAGTATTCAGCATCCAGAAAGTAGCTAAATATGCCGAGTCCCAAGCGGAGATATCGCAAGTACCGCCTCGTCCAGGGCCATCACAAGGGAAAGCATAGCCAAAATCTTTTTTATCGGGCATCAACTTAGAGCCACGGGCATCCAACGCACCTTTAACGAGGATTAAAGTAGTTACGTGCAGTCCTAAAGCGATCGCATGATGGACTAGAAAATCTCCAGGTCCAATGGTCAAATATAGTGAGTTAGTCCCACTGTTAATGGCTTCGAGCCAACCAGGTAGCCAAACGTTAGCATGATTGGGCCAAGCCGTAGAGGCAATACTGTCGGGATTGGAAAGCAGGGTACTCAGACCATACAGTCCTTTACCGTGAATCGCCTGTAGCCATTGAGCGAATACAGGTTCGATTAAAATTTGCTTCTCTGCTGCACCAAAAGCTACCTCAACATCGTTGTGGACATATAAAGCAAGAGTATGAAAGCCGAGGAAGAGAGACACCCAACTGAGGTGGGAAATAATTGCCTCTTTATGGTCTAGCACTCTAGCGAGGACATTATCTCGATTTAACTCTGGGTCATAATCTCGCACGAGAAATATTGCCCCATGGGCAAATGCACCAACCATCAAGAAGCCAGCAATATACTGATGATGTGTATACAAAGCTGCGGTGGTGGTAAAGTCCCTGGCGATAAAAGCATAGGGAGGCATAGAATACATATGCTGTGCCACTAAAGAAGTGACTACACCCAGGCAAGCCAGATGCCAGCCTAACTGAAAGTGCAGAGAATTATTATAGGTATCGTAAATACCCTTGTGTCCGCGACCAGTTTTAGGTGCAATAAAGAAACCATCCCAACCAGGTCCTTGTAAAGCCTCAGTCATCTCTTTAATATTGTGACCGATACCGAAGTTGGTACGGTACATATGCCCTGCAATAATAAAGATAATGGCGATCGCCAGATGGTGATGAGCCATGTCTGTCAGCCACAAAGACTCGGTTTGGGGATGAAAACCACCCAAGAAGGTCAAAATTGCCGTTCCCGCACCTTCAGATGTATTAAAAATATGTCCTGCGGTATCGGGATTCTGAGCATATACGCCCCAGTTAAAGCTAAAGAATGCGCCCAAACCTGCGGGATGGGGCGGTGTAGACAGAAAGTTATCCCAACCGACATGCTGTCCGCGAGATTCGGGAATTGCCACGTGGATTAAGTGACCAGCCCAAGCTAAAGAACTAACGCCGAATAAACCCGCTAAATGATGATTAAGTCGCGACTCAGCATTTTTAAACCAAGCCAAACTGGGACGGAACTTAGGCTGTAGGTGCAGCCAGCCAGCAAATAACATGAATGTTGCTAGCACCATCAAGAAGATTGAACCTTCGTATAGCTCGAAATTCGATCGCATCCCAATGGTATACCACCAGTGATAAACCCCTGAATAGCAGATGTTGACTGGGTTAGAAGCACCAGCTTGAGTAAAGGCTTCAATTGCCCCTGGTCCAAACTGCGGGTCCCACACTGCATGAGCGATGGGTGGAATATTGAGCGGATCTGTAATCCACTGTTCAAAATTGCCTTGCCAAGCTACATGAAAGAGTAACCCCGATGTCCATAAAAAGATAATGGCAATATGACCAAAGTGAGAAGCAAATATCTTTTGATAGAGATTCTCCTCCGTCATACCATCGTGGAGTTCAAAATCATGTGCGGTGGCGATACCGTACCAGATACGTCTGGTGGTCGGATCTTGAGCAAGGTCTTGGCTAAATTTAGGAAATTTGGTAGCCATGGTTAGTTATTGGTTATTAGTCATTAGTTATTAGTCTTTAGTCTTTAGGAGGCAGAAGGCAGGAGGCAGGAGGCAGAAGGTTATTGATTGCTGTTAGTCGGTAATAGAAGACAAAATTGCATTAGAGAATTTATTACCTATTACCTATTACTTACGAGCAGTCAGCTTATCCATCCCAACCGATTAACCCACTGCGATATTTATCCAATCGCTGCCATACGTGCTATGAAGAAAGCCCAGGTGACAACAATGCTGCCGAGTAGATAGTGAGCGACTCCTACAGCCCGACCTTGGGTAATACTGAGAGCGCGGGGTTGAATTGCCACGGTAATCTTGAGCTTGTTGTGCGCCCAAACGATGGATTCGATTAGCTCTTGCCAATAGCCACGCCCACTAAAGAGGAACATCAAACTAAAGGCAAAGACAAAGTGTCCTGCGAGGAACATTAAGCCATAAGCTGAAAGCGCGCTGTTATAGGAAGTGATTACTTGAGATGCCTGCGCCCAAAGAAAGTCCCTCAGCCAGCCATTAATGGTAATCGAGCTGGTGGCAAAATTTCCTGCGGTAATATGACTTACCGTACCGTTGGCATCTACCGTCCCCCAAACATCAGACTGCATTTTCCAGAAGAAGTGGAAGATAACCATTGCGATGGAGTTATACATCCAGAACAAGCCCAAGAAGACATGATCCCATCCCGATACTTGGCAAGTACCACCACGACCAGGACCATCACAGGGGAAGCGGAAGCCTAACTGTCCCTTGTCGGGTATTAGACGAGAACTGCGAGAGAATAAAACTCCTTTGAGCAGAATCAGCACGGTCACATGAATTGTAAAAGCATGAATGTGATGAATCATAAAGTCAGCCGTACCCAACTGCATCGGCATCATTGCCACCTTATCCCCAACGGCTATGATTCCTCCGCCAAAGATATTACTGACGGGTTCGATTACTCCTGGTGCAGTATTTCCTGGTGCTAGGGTATGGATATTTTGAATCCACTGGGCAAACACTGGCTGTAAAGGAATACCCGTATCGGAGAACATATCTTGAGGACGACCAAACGCTCGCATGGTGTCGTTGTGCAAATAGAGTCCAAAACTGTGGAAGCCAAGAAATTGACAAGCCCAAACCAGATGAGA
>JBCBWB010000223.1:0-7003 GCA_039817275.1 Cyanobacteria bacterium J06648_1
TAATCCACTGACAGAAGTTCTCCCATACACCGCGTGTTTCGCGTTGTTGTAAGGTAGTTGTCATTTTGGTTATGATTGCGTTATTTAATTTTCAAGGTATACTCTGTTGCCAGAGCCAGGTAGGAGACGGGATAAAAATAATGTGTCTCTTTTCCTTATATCTTAATACTAGCTAACTCTTGAAGAAATATCAAGTATTGTTACATTACTCTTGACAATCACTATTATAAGCCTGGGTTATGGGTTTGGATAGGAAAGTGTAGTTTATAGCTCTCTCACGTCTGCAATCTGTCCTTTTACCGCCGCCGCTACTACCATTGCGGGACTCATGAGTAAGGTTCTGCCAGTGGATGAACCTTGGCGACCTTTGAAGTTGCGATTGGAAGAAGATGCACTAACCTGATCTCCCTGTAGCTTATCGGGATTCATCGCCAGACACATTGAACAGCCTGGTTCACGCCATTCGAAGCCAGCCTGGGTAAAGATTTTATCTAAGCCTTCTGCTTCTGCTTCTTGCTTGACTCTTTCTGAACCTGGTACGACAAATGCCTTTACCTCTGAGGCTACCTGATGTCCTTTAGCTACTTTTGCGCTTCAATCCACTGTTTTACCGTTGCTACCACTGATGCAATGGGCAAATCTTGGGCTTCTTTTGAAGCTCGTTTGACGACCTCAACTTTTCCTTCCGAGAGTGATCGCCCTGTGACTACCCGATAAGGTATCCCAATCAATTCACAATCTTTGAACTTAGCTCCTGCTCTTTCTTTGCGATCATCCAACAACACTTCTACCCCCGCCTGTTTAAACTCCTCATACAGCTTTTCTCCCGCCGTCATTTTCTCGGCATCCGAGATATTCGGCACGATCACAATTACCTGATAGGGAGCGATCGCTACGGGCCAAATAATGCCATCCTTGTCATAAGATTGTTCGACTGCTGCCTGTGCCAGACGAGAAACACCAATACCATAGCAGCCCATCCAAAGAGGCTCGGTTTTACCGTTTTCGTTAGTAAAGTTCGCTCCCATCGCCTCGGAGTATTTTGTCCCTAGCTGGAAGATATGTCCTGCTTCAATACCCCGCGCACTGCTCAAAGTTTGACTCGGATCGTGAATCGCGCGATCGCCTGCTTTTGCCTCCTGAATATCTAACTGTAGATCGGGCAGGGTAAAGTTATCGCCCCAGTTTGCCCCCACGACGTGATATCCCACCTCATTTGCGCCCGTAACAAAGTTTTTGAGTTCGACGACAGTATTATCTGCTAGACGGAGAAACTGCTTGGCTACGTTTTTGGAAGCACTAATATAGTCATTATCCAGATCAGGCGCAATATAGCCTAGAGGCAAAGACTTAGCCGCCCATTTTTTCTGTGCCGTAGGATCGGGTACGGTCAAAGAAATAATTGTTTTCGCCTTATACTGTGGTGCTAGCTTGGTCAATTCATTGGTTAATTTAACTTCGTTGACATCGCGATCGCCCCGAATGTTTATTAGAGCCAATACTGTCATGCCGTTATCGTAGACAACCTCATACAAGACATTTTTAACGATTACCGTCGGCGAACAGTTAACTGTTTCTGCTAGTTTGGCGATCGTTTCTGTATTGGGAGTCTCCAACTTCTCAAAGCTGTTAAAAGGTGAATCTACTACATCAGCAGGTAAGGATACCGCCTTTTCTGTATTGGCAGCATAGTTGCCATCTTCGGTATAGAGAATCTCATCCTCCCCCGCTTCTGCCAGAATCATAAACTCCTGAGATCCTGAACCACCAATTGCCCCAGAATCTGCCTCTACAGGGCGAAACTGTAGACCACAGCGAGTCATGATATTACGATATGCCCGATCCATCGCCTGATAAGTCTCTTTCAAGCTTGCCTCATCAACATGAAAAGAATAGGCATCCTTCATAATAAATTCTCGCCCACGCATCAAGCCAAACCGAGGACGAATTTCATCGCGAAACTTAGTCTGAATCTGGTACAAATTTAGCGGTAGCTGACGGTAAGAACGTATTGTCTCACGGGCAATAGTAGTAATAATCTCTTCATGGGTTGGACCTAAACCCAATTCGCGATCACTGCGATCGGTTAGAGAAAACATAATTCCTTCCGCCTTGGTATAAGTATCCCAGCGCCCAGACTCCTGCCATAGCTGGGCTGGCTGTAGCTGGGGCAATAAACATTCCTGCGCCCCCGTTGCGTCCATCTCCTCCCGCACAATCTGCGACACCTTCTGCAACACTCGCCACATCAAGGGCATATAGGCATAGATCCCGCTACCGAGCCGCCGAATATAACCACCCCGCAGCAATAACTGGTGACTGGGTATTTCTGCCTCTGCTGGTGTCTCTCGTAGCGTCACAAACAGCATTTGGGATAGTCGCATGGTTATTTCCTTCGGTAAGCTTGCAGACCTTTTATTTTATCAGTCGGTTGGAATTGATTTTATTCAAATCTTTGCTTACTGCGCGATCTCTTTTTCTCATTAATTATAATTACCAAGAATTTATTAGGATCACTTTTAATATATTGATTCATCTCCCTGAGCTACATATCATAACTCTACTAATAGTCTATTTTTCTCTAGCGAATAACCTTTACATCAAGGTCAAGATTGAGAGAATTCCAAACGCGATCGCAAGTTATCACCGAAACATTTAAACGCCGACCCAAACTCAAACAGGCGCGATCTCCTAATGATAATCCTGCTGTTTTCGTTTGCAACCACAATTTTCTTACCAGTTCGGCATCCTCTAAAGTAAAAGCCTCAACTTTCAAGCCTAGTGCTTGCAAATCATTTAGTAGACCATCACTTTCAACACCTCCAGCGGTTGTCTTCTGTACGACTTCCGCCCAGTTCACACTTGATATTACCGATTCTGCCAATACTTTATCCACCGCCTCGCTTCCTGGTTCATCTTGTAAATAAGCTAGCAAAGCTGAGGCATCCAAAATAACAGTCATTCAGACACTTCCCGACTAGCGGCTTCTCTTCTTTCGGCAATTAATTCAGTAGCCAGACTACGCTGTTTGTCAACCTTGGTAAATCTTTTTTTTAGGCGTTTCTTAATCGTATTTTGCTTCTCGAAAATTAATTTCCCTTCTTCTTCACGAGCAATTAATTTATCTCCTTCCTTTAATTCCAAACAGCTTCTTAGGGTGGCAGGAATGACCAATCTTCCTTGACAACCCAAGCGTACTTCTACTGAATTCTTTATTTTATTCATGCCAATCAAATATTTGTTTACCACATGTTAATATTTGTGCCAGATGCTTATATTATATGGCAGAAGGAAATTTATTTTATCAGTCGCAATGGTCTAGGATAATTTTAAAATCTTGAATTGGTTTTAGAGAGCGATCGCCACAGTCATTTATGAAGTTTTAAAAGCAATTTCTGAAATTGCGTTTGCCAAGAATAATATCGGAGTTTTATATTCAAACGCAAAAAACGCTAATCGCTCAATCCTTTTCTGACTGGACAGGATACAGATTATTTTTTTCCTGTTTTGTTTTTAAACGCAAAAAAAAAATTGCGTTATCTGAACTTGTATAATGAAAATCCAGTTTAATCAACTCGCATCATGTGATGGGCAGGATTAGAAAACCCAGTTCTTTTGAAAGCTTATTAAAAGAAGTTTCAAGGGAAGAATGGCTCAAACTAACTGGTAAGTATAGTGCAATAGATCGCCAAGGTAGATATCTTCAATTGGCATGAATTTCAATGGCGAGTCGAAAAAGGCGATCGCAAAGAGAAAGAGTTTTACGAATTTATGGAATGGATCGATAAAAGCTCGTTAGCTAAAAAGCTAAAAAGGGAGCATTTGGAAATTCTCAAACAGGCAGTAAAAGAACCTGGTAAAGAATTTACCTCAAAGCAAATCTCGGTAGACCTAGAAGTTACAGAAAATACAGCTAGAAGCTACTTAAATAAGTTAGCAACTAACAAGCTACTAAAAGTCGCTCAAGATGGTAGAACTAAAGTTTATATTGCCCCTGCTAATCTCCGCGATAAACTTAAAATTTAATTATTAGAGTCTGATTATTCACCTTTAATGCCTTCTGGATTAAAAAAGCGATCGCCCTAATAAACCTGTAAATTACGCTGCCAGAACTTCGGCGCTATCTGCTTCGCAATTCTCTTGAATTATGGCATAACATTCTTCCACAGAAGCTCTCTCACTCATCGCCGCTACCAAAGCCTCATAGGACTGCTGATGTCTAGTCAAAAGATTTGTTGCCTGAAGTTGCGCCCAACGCTCTTTTTGGGGGAAGCCTACTTCTGGTAAACCTGCCATCATCAACGCTTGTTTGAGCTGCTGCCGATCCTCTGCGCCTCCTTGGGAGTCGCCGTAGACCATTTGTTCTGCCGCTGCGCCTGCCATCCACACGGTACAAAAACGCTCTAGAGTGAGGCGCATCTTTTCTAGTTCAAAAGGTTTGGCAGTTAGAGCCTCAGTATCAAAGCTCACTCCACCCCGACCCAACTGTCCCTGTTTGAGAACTTCCCAGGCAGTGAGAGTGTAGCCTGTGATAGGAATACCCAGAAAGTAAGCGGTTAAAAAATGCCCTGCTTCGTGATTGATAATACGCTGACGCTGTTCTTTGGAAGCAAATAAGTCTAATAGTAAAGAAACGCCTCGGCTATTCCAACTGAGGGTGTCAGCCGTAGCCAGGCTGAGGATCCCAAAAGTTACGGCAGCGGGTACAACTGGCGGAATATGAAAAATAGGTCCCAGTAAACAGGTCATAGTCATCAAGAAGATTCCTATGGCGATTAAATTTAAAGCAGTTTGGGGCATTATAAATAATATTGTTTAGAATCTTATACATTTATTAAAGTATATTGATTTTAGCCAACAAACTGGATTTTATCTATGCTCCTGTCTACCTAGTTAGTTTTCTTCACCTGATGGCGGGGCTTCAGTGGGAGTTTCAGTTTCGGCTTCTGTCTCGGCTTCTGTCTCAAGCTCGGTTTCAATTTCCGTCGTCTGATTGCTGGGAACAGATTCGGTTGGGGCAACTTCGGGAATGGGAATCATAAACAACGCTCCTGCGGCGATCGCCAAACTAGAAAGACCGATCGCCAGAGGAGTAACTCGCTCGGCTAAGGGCTGTTCTGGCTGGCGATATTTCTTGCTAACCGACCGTAATTCCAGAGTCATATTCGGCAAGACCGAGCGATCAGCATGAAATCGATCAATGGCATCAACCAGATCAAATAACTCTACCGTAGTAATCTCAATCTCGGTTTTGGCTTCCCCACTGTCTGGTTTTGGTTCCAAGGTTAAACGGTGCAGATGGCGCTCGGCAACTTTGGCAAGAGATATGTGAGGATACTCTGCCGTACTGCTGTTGGATTTCTCAACGGCAAATAATCCGCTCAAAAATCCTTGAGTATAATTGCTTACTGCACGAGAAAGATTAGTCAGAAAGACACTGCCGCCGCTCAATTTTTGATTCGATTTAAGCAGATGACATTCAGCATTGATCAGGATTGACATTGGTGCCTGTCCACTGAGGATATCCGCGTTTTCTGTATCGCTATCCTCCATACCTTCTAAGATCAGGTTGCAGTTGGGCAAACTGTACTGTCTTTTCGTATTCATAACTACGCCACTTCCCCATCAAACAGACTGAACCAAACTCTCTGCATGCCTCTAGTCCCAGTGCAAAATAATAGTTTATTCAATAAAGATAAAGCCAATTCGTTAAGCTGTTCTTCCGAACCAATATAAGCCGACACTTTAGCACGGCGTGAGTTCATTCGGCTACGAAAGTGGGCGCGGAACCGCTCTAAATATTCCGAGAGACGGAAATGATTATCTAGAGGCAGGTTTTTATCTCTCATCTGCTGTTCT
This sequence comes from Cyanobacteria bacterium J06648_1, assembly GCA_039817275.1. Taxonomy (GTDB): domain Bacteria; phylum Cyanobacteriota; class Cyanobacteriia; order Cyanobacteriales; family Xenococcaceae; genus Waterburya. The sequence continues at coordinate 5,860 of JBCBWB010000223.1, forward strand.
GCTACTAAGAGCTGGCGAATTACAACCATCACATCTTTAGCTCGTGAGCTAGCAATAATTACTAGAGCTTTTGCCTCTTCTAAGCTCAAATATTCTCTAGTGTAGGAACGTCGCCAAGGATTGCTACAGCGCAACCGCCAGAGATTTACCCGATGCTTGACTACCTCATCTATGCCTAGCTGTCTCGCGGTGGCTAACATCTGTTCTGATGCTCCCAGCTCCAAAGCTTCTAAAGCCAGCAGTAGCAGATCGATTTGCTGTTGAGTGCGAGGAGAACAACCCTTAGAAGGTAGAGATATATCTGGTAAAGTGTTTAAAATTGAGGCTGGGCTGTCTGTCAAAGATTGATGTTCTGATTCTAAACTTGCAGATTGGCTCATTATAAAATTAAGTCCAAATTTGAGTTATCGATGATTGTTCTTTGTCGAGGATAACAAATAATTCTCTGATGTTATGATGCCATAGCTGTTCGACTCAAAAACCAGTCTAGTCTGATTTTTCGCAGTTTATCTAGGAAATGCCCATGGAACTCAAACCATCGATTCGCGATATCCCTGATTTCCCCCAGCCAGGGATCTTGTTTCGCGATATAACGACTCTCCTTAGTGATGCCCAAGGTTTGCGCCATACTATTGATCGCCTGAGTAAAGAGTGTCAGGCAGCGAATCTAGCACCTGAATACATTGTTGGCATGGAGTCGCGAGGATTTATTTTTGCAACTCCCTTGGCATATCAGCTCAACGCAGGATTTGTGCCAGTACGTAAGCCAGGAAAGCTTCCTGCCGCTGTACATTCGGTGACTTATGACCTTGAATACGGTACAGATCGTCTCGAAATTCACCAAGATGCGATCGCCCCAGGAGCAAAGGTATTGATTGTTGACGATTTATTAGCTACGGGAGGGACAGCCAAAGCCACTGCCGAATTGCTAGGAAAACTGGAGGCTGAAGTCATTGGGTTTGCTTTTGTGATTGAGCTGCTGGGGTTGAACGGTAAGGATAAACTACCTGATCTTCCCCTGATTAGTTTAGTAAAATATTAGATCTAATATCTAGATCCAAACATTTGATCTAAATACTGAATCTAGCTGCAACTATAGCTTCGTGGCTGAATATCGCTTCTGATTAATCTAGTTAGGCTAGAG
>JBCBWB010000224.1:0-6958 GCA_039817275.1 Cyanobacteria bacterium J06648_1
CGAAAGCTGTATGTCACAGCGATTGGCTGGGAACAGGAACAATTTAAGCTAATCTCTCAGGCAATTAAGCAAACTAGAGTAGTTCGAGTAACTCGCCCGACGCAAGGTTTTCTCTTAAACGAATTAGTAGAGATTCTTGAAGCAGATTTCACTTCCCAAAGCTAATTGACTAAACTGTCAAAATTTCACCCTCAAATTTCTAAATTTAAGTTACCCAAATGACAACTTTTACAATTACCAACGACACCGCGTTTTGCCGAGTGAAGACAGTGACCTCCAGCGAGGTTGGTGACGAAACTATGATGATGGATGTAGACCGAGGTATGTATTATGCTCTAAATCCTGTCAGTTCGAGGATCTGGGCTTTATTAGAACAACCTCTTGCAGTACAAGAGATTTGCGATCGCCTCCTCGAAGAATACGAGATCGAACCAGCAGTATGCCAGCAAGAAGTTATAAAGTTTTTGGGTCAGTTGTTAGACCGCCAAATTATTACCGTTGTGCGCCACGAGACGGATACTACTCCCTCTGAAATTTAGGAGGTTGGGTAAGAAGTTTATTGTTTAGTAAATCAAGGAGGTGAACCAGAAAAAATATAGACCGATCAATTCAATTTTCTAACTTGGTAAAATTCACAATTTTTGGAGCAAATTTCATGAACAATATGTCTAAGAGAAAAACTTGGGTAACTCCCACTATCGAAGAAGCTCCCGTACAAATGACTGAAGGAGGTTTTTTTAATACAAATGTTGAATTTTTCTTTCTTGCTAATGACAGCAAGAATGACGATAAACCTGCCTCTGCTTCCTAATTAGTTTAACTAAACTTATTTAGGCTTGCCTAAATAGATTGTATTTTGTGATGGGGGCTGATAGTTTTACTGGGGAATAATTATTCTCGGCAATCTCAAGATTGAACTTGACCCCCTATCTTTCTTCAGACAATTTGAGTCAATCTCTTTTTTGTTACTAGATTAAACTTTATTTTTTCTGCGATCGCGAATTAGGCTTAACTAAACCCAAAATGCCAATTCTTCAAAAACTACGAACTGTCTATCGATATAGCCCTCTCCTAATTGAAGCCTTTTTTTTACTTGGTGTTGCCCGATTAGTTATCCTCACCTTACCCTTTCGTTGGGTCGAACCATATTTAGGCAAACGAATGGCAGAATCGTCATTAGATGATTTGCCAGAAAATTCTAATCAACTTAAGCGAGTAGCTTGGGCTGTGAATAAAATAAGTAATTATACTCCCTGGCAAAGTAAATGTTTGGTGCGGGCAATGGCAGCTAAACGGATGCTGCAATCTCGCCGAATCGTCAGTACTTTGTATTTAGGCGTGGCTAGAGGCAGTTCTCAATCCCTTCAGGCGCATGCTTGGTTGCGTAGCGGGTCTATATATCTGACTGGAGGTCAAGGTCAGACACAATTTACAGTGGTTGCCACATTTGCGGAGGAAAGTTAATGAGTGCAATTTGCGGGGTGGTTAATTTTGATGAGCAGCCAGTAGAAGCATCCGCAATAGAGCGTATGATGACTGCCCTAGAAGTATATGGTCCTGATGGTGCAAAACTCTGGCGAGAAGATAATGCTGCTTTCGGACATCAAATGCTACATATTACTCCAGAGTCCTTACAGGAAAAATTGCCCTGGCAAGATCCCACGACGGGATTGGTAATTACTGCCGATGCCCGTATAGACAATCGCTCAGAAATATTTGCAGCACTGTCAATTTCGCCTCAAGCAAGCCGAGAAATCAGCGATTCTCAATTGATTTTACAAGCTTATCTTAAATGGGGAGAAGAATGCCCGCAAAAATTATTGGGGGATTTTTCTTTTGCTATTTGGGATACTCGCCATCAGAAACTATTCTGCGCTCGTGACATCATGGGAGTCAGACCATTTTATTACTATCGCTCAAAAACCTGCTTCATTTTTGCCAGCGATCTCAAGGGTCTTTTAGCCACTTGTATAGTTCCTAGTCAATTGAATGAGGCTGCCATTGGAGCATTTCTGTTGCAGGAAGATATTATTTTTGCTCAAAAAAGCTTGACTTTTTATGAAGAGATTTATAAGCTTCCTGCTGCTTGCCGTTTCAGCTTAACTTCAAGCAAGCAAGAAGTCGGATGCTACTGGTTTCCAGAGGATGCACCCCAAATCGAACTAGGCTCAGAAGCAGAATACCTAGAGATGCTGCGTAAATTACTCGAACAAGCTGTAAGATGTCGGTTACGTTCGGCGTTTCCTATTGGAACGCATTTGAGTGGTGGGTTAGATTCTTCGGCAATCGGCGTAATTGCGTCACACATGCTACAGGAGAGTGGACGGTCTTTAACTGGTTTTTCTTGGTCGCCGCCGTTGACAGAAGTAGGAGCATGTTCCGAAGACGAGCGGACTTTTATCGCAGAAATTTGCGATCGCGAACAGATCAAATGTAACTATGTATCCCTTACGGGTCAAGATCTCACTAATGTAAGAAACCGCGACTTTACCACCGAGCCTACGGAAATGCTGTATTTCGAGCAATTAGTTCAAGCTGAAGCAGCAAAAAGCAAGATGCGCGTGTTGCTTTCTGGGTGGGGAGGAGATGAAGCTATCACCTTCAACGGACGGGGCTATTTTGCGGAACTATTTCAGAAAGGTCGCTGGTGGCATCTTTATCGAGAACTGAAACTACGCGGTAAGCTTCACGGCCTAAATCTTCGCGGACAGATTTTTGAAAAGATAATTTTGCCTTTGTTACCAGACAAAATGTATACTCGCTTGGGTTCTCTGATGAATCGACAGGAGATACTTCCTACTGGTTCTGATTATATTCAACCTGAGTTTGCCCAACAAATCAAGTCTGAGATCGAGCAAATGCCTCGACTTTCCAAACTCTTACGAGAGCGTTCTAGAGTTCGTACTAATCAACAGATGTTGTTGAATTATGGGCATTTGACTAATCGTATTGAATCTTGGGCGATCGGTGGAGCCAAACATCAACTGGTGTATAGTTATCCTTTATTAGATCGGCGAATCTTAGAATTTGCATTAGGTGTCCCCATAGACTTATTTTTTAAACACGGTTGGAAACGATATCTGTTTCGCTCGGCAACTGAATCTATTCTTCCAGATCGGGTGCGGTGGAATAAAACTAAGAGAGAACCAGCCATTCTAGAGCAATGGATGTCCTCTCGCGACTATAGCGATCTAACCTTTGAGGAAATCGCCAAGCAAAGTTTTCAGACTCATCGTCAATCGTCAAAGTTATCTAAATATTTAAATATGCAACTTTTAGAAGAGGCTTTGATGAACAAAGAACTTAGACAGCCTGGATTTTTAGCTGCTCTTAGTTTTGTAATTAGTTGTGCAGAAAAATAAGTAATTAACGAGAGATTAGCTATTTAATTAGAATTAATGAAGAGAGCAGAATCTATAAACAGACAAAAAGTGTTCAAGAAACTGCTTCCAATTATCTTGTTAACATTCTCCGCATTCGTTCTTGTTGTTTATCTAAATAACCTACTTTTTTGGGCTGACCCTACAGAAATTGAAAATGCCTTGATTAATCTGGGCAATCCTTTGGCAACATCAGGCATAACAGGTCGCTCTCTCAATGTCTGGGATCTTCAGGTATTTGACGGCAAAATATATCTCGGAGGAGGTAGTACGGTTGATAATACGGGGCCGATTGATGTCTGGGCATACGATCCTAGTTTGGAGGAGTTTAAGCGAGAATATACAGTCCAAGAAGAAGCGATCGAGCATTTTCGGGTTTTTGATAACCAGCTTTATATTCCTGCCTCTGACCCAAAAATTGGTGACAGTAATAAATTTTATCGCCGAGATGTTTCAGGAACGTGGCAACTATATCAATCTAAGGCGATCGCCCTAGCTCATGTGCGGGATCTGATTAAACTGGACACTGAAGAAATTTTGCTAGTAGGCAATAACCGTAGCTATAAACAATTATCTAAACCAGCTACCGCAATTACGACTGATGGAGGAAAATCTTTTCAAGAAGCAGGGATCAATAATCCTCCTGATAATGAGTTTAATTGGTTTTTTTCTGTCTTTACCTATCAAGGAAAAATTTACGCCCCAACTTCTTTATTAAGAGATTGCCTCGATGAACCAGGAACGATCGCCGTTTATAATCCTCGCCAACGAAAATTTGAATTAGATCTCCAGCTTGACAATAGCGAATTTATTCCCCAATCTTGTCGTCATGGTTTTTACATAATTTACCGTTTATGGCATCCTGTAGAGTTTCAAGGAGCATTAGTTTATCCCGCACGCTCCTATTCCTATTACGATAGAAACAAACCTCAGGCATATATGAACACCATTGATCTTTATGTCAAACCAGCGCCAGAAGCAACTCCCTTTGCCGTTACTTTTCCCGATGGTAAGTCGGTGGGAGAAGATCTGCTAGTAATAGATAACCGACTATATGCGATCGCCAATGCGAAGATCGCTAAGGATAAATTCCTGGTCTACCTTTATAAAACCAATGACCCTACTGTAGAGAACAATTGGCAGGAGGTTTTACATTTTAGAAGTAGCAATAAAGTTCGCTCTTTTGAATACTTAGACGGTAAATTTTATTTTGGTTTGGGACAAGATTATGGCGATCGTCTGGGAAAAGCTGGCTCGATCTTAAGTATTTCTGATACCTCCATAAACAGGTCTGCTGCAACCTTACTGCAACCCGAGCATACTGCGGCTCAGAAAAAGTAGATCGTGAGAATTTGACTATTTTTTCGCGGTTATCTTAGTTAATCTGAGATGGAGAGCTGAGAACTGGCAGAGAATATTTGTGTAGGGAGTTGGTAAGATGATAGGGAGAGTGAGCCGTCAGAATAATATCAGGCTATAAATCCTGAACTTGCGCGTATGAGCAAAGAAAACCCTAATACTATCTTTCTTTTTGTCTCTTGTAGATCAATTTGAGACTTCCTCCTACTTAGTTCAATCATGCTTAGGCATAATTCATAACTGCTCAAACACTTTCTAAACCAAAAAATTTAATCTTCAAGCTATTTTCTTCTCCGTCACCAGGGTACAGCTAACCCAATTACCCTTCTCGTTGTAGCTACGCATGATTCTCTGTCTAATATTTGGCTGTAGCAGCCATCCCATTTCTAAAACAAAATTGTGTCCCGAACTTACTTTTAAAGGACAGCTACAGGAAGCACCGTCTGGAAGAAGCATTACCTGATTAGGTAAACTACTTTCTGCAAACAATAATCGGTTGCCTACTATTCTGGCAGTCGAGCTAATAGTTTTTGCTCCGAAAGATAAACTCTGCTCGATATAGTCGCTATCTTTTTGTTTGATAATTAATTCGCTGGTAAATTCGGTCGGACTATTTAAATCAGCGTAAAGAGTGGTGGCAGAACCCGACCAAGTTCCGATCAGGCTCTCTACGGTTAAAGGCGATCGCTCGGCAATTTTACTGTGGGGTAGTTTCTCGCGAATCAATACTACCTTTTGCAGATGGGACGTATTGTTGTAAAGCACCACCATTCGCAGACGACGAGTCCCATCGCCATATTCATTATCAATTAAGCCAAACTCTGCACCAAAAGTGCTGTAGGGTCCCCACTGCATGCTTCCCTGCACAAAAGCACCGTTCTCAAAAAACAGAATACTGCGATTGAGAGAATCATAATCCACCACCACATCGCGAGATGGCTGGTCGGGAGGCAGGTAGCGCACCACCTGATGAACATTCTGGTTGTCATTTAGTCCTTCTAAAGTAACCAGGGTGGGAGTATTTTCTGTTTCTTCTCCCTGTGGCGCAAAGCGAGTAAATGAACCTTGCCATTTACCCAAGTTTTTTAGAAAGCAATCCCATTGTGACAACATAGTATTTCAGTAAACAGTAAACAGTAAATTTATTTTCGCTAACGATCTCAAAATGATCTTTAATAGCGCGATCGCTAAATAAGCAAATCAAAAAGATTTTAGTGTAGGAGCATTATAGAGAAAAACTTTACCTAAAGTTATCAGGGAGATTATCGATCATCGCCTAAAGACGATCGCTTTAAATAGTCTCTAGTAGAGGAGTAAAAATTTACTATGATATTAGTTAACCATAAATACCGTTACCGACTGCGCGGACTAAATAGTAAGGCGTGAAAGAATAAGGCGTGAAAGTTCCCCGACTCCATCCCGACACGATAGAAGAAGTACAGCAACGAGCCGATATTGTCGAGGTTATTTCCGAGCATATTGTCCTCAAAAAACGCGGCAAAGATTTTTTGGGCTTATGTCCCTTCCACAATGAGAAAACCCCCAGCTTTAGCGTCAGTCAGGATAAACAGCTTTACTATTGTTTTGGCTGTAGTGAAGGAGGAAATACCTATAAGTTTTTGATGGAGATCGGCAAGCAGTCTTTTGCTGAGGTTGTCCTCGACTTGGCACGACGCTATCAGGTAGAGATCAAGACAGTTGAGCCAGAACAAAGACAGGAAATACAGCGTCAGCTGACTCTCAAGGAACAGCTTTACGAAATATTGGCGATCGCCTCTAGCTTTTTCCAACATGCCCTGCATCAACCCCAGGGAGAAGTGGCGTTAGACTATGTACGTCAGCGCCAGGTAGAAGAGAATACGATTAGTAGCTTCCAGCTTGGTTATGCTCCCCTTGGCTGGGAAACTTTATACCGCTATTTAGTTGAGCAGAAGCGCTATCCTGTCAATTTAGTTGAGGAAGCGGGACTAATTAAACCTCGTAAATCGGGTAGTGGCTACTATGATGTTTTTCGTGATCGCCTGATTATTCCGATTATGGATCTTCAAGGACGTATTATCGGCTTTGGTAGCCGCAGTCTCAAAGAAGAAGATCAGCCTAAGTATCTCAACTCGCCCGAAACGCCTCTGTTTGACAAAAGCAAGACTTTGTTTGCCCTCGATCAAGCTCGCAGTGCCATCGGTAAAGCCGACTGCGCAGTAGTGGTCGAAGGTTATTTC
>JBCBWB010000225.1:0-6905 GCA_039817275.1 Cyanobacteria bacterium J06648_1
ACACTTAGGTAATATGACGTTAACTTAAATTTAATCAATATACCGTGTGCTTTGCTGCATAAAAAACTCTCCATCATCGGAGTTCATTGTTTCTTCATACACAATTATGGGTCATTTTACATATGCCCTGAAGGCGCTGTACCCTCGAAGCATTTTCTGCTCATGAGTACTGGGATTCAGCACTGCCGAAATGAAACGTCTAGCGGTTTATGGTGTTGGTGGACTAGGGGGATTAGTTAGCGGATCGATGCTGTTGGGTAATCCAGGTATAGCGGGGTTTACTCCAGGAGTAGCGGGAACTTGAGCTGGCTGGGAACCTTCAGGTAGTGTCGCCAACGCCACTCGATTGCCTCCAACTTCCCTCAGAATATCGAGTACTTCTACTACCTCTCTATAGGTAGAATTTTTAGCGGCATACAAGGTCATTAGACCATCGGGATTAGCCTGATTATATTTCTTGATTTCCCATGCTAAATCACTACGACTCACAAGATTTTTATCAACATAGAGTTGACCAATATCATCAATGGTGACAATTAGAATATTTTGTAGCTGTGGTGCGCCTGTTTTTGCCTGGGGTAAATCGAGGCTAATTGCCTGTTGACGAGAAAAATTGACCGCAGCAAGGATAAAAAAGGTCAAAATACAGAAAATAACGTCAATCAGGGGCAAAATCTCAATGTTTGCGCCGCTTGACTGGCTATCGTCTTCCCAGAGCTTCATTTGCTGGACTGGTTTTGGCTGATACTTTTTTCTACGTCGGCTCATGTGATGACTATTGACTGTTGACTGTTGACTGAATTACTGATGACTGTTGACTGATTACTGATTCGGCGGTTTGATCTCGACAAAAGAATACTCATCTTTGCCAACAACCCTAGGCTGTTCTTCTTCTTCCAATTGCGCCCAGCGATCGCGGTACATGACTTCTAAACGACTGCCAGTACGTCGTAAAATTCTAATTTGATTTGACCAAAAAGCTTGAAAGAGACGATAAAAGCTAAGGCTGATGATGGCAACGAGTAGACCAACAGCAGTAGAGATGAGAGATTCACCAATCCCTAAAGTTACGCCAGAAGAATCGGCTGTACCCAAATCACTAATTTTGATTGAGCTTAAAGCCTGAATTAGACCCCAAACCGTACCAAATAAACCGAGTAGAGGAGAAAGTGCAATAATCGCTTCTAGTACCTTATCTCCCTTCCGCATCCGTGCTAGCTGCTCTTCCGCTGCCGATTCTAAGGCAATATGAAACATATCGGGGTCAGGGTTTGATAGGCGAAATGGAGAATAGACAAAATTGCCTAAAGGATGATTGATATGCTCTTGAGCAATTTTACCGACCAAATCCCAGTTTCGTTCAGCAGCTTCCATAATCCGATTAAAGATTTTTTTCTCTTTGAAAACTACTCGCGACCAAAACAAAAGCCGTTCGAGGATAGTTGCAATTGATAGGATTGAAAGTAATAGCAGGGGGTACATGGAAATACCTCCCTTTTCTATAATTTCTAAAAAATTCACCTTATTACCCCTGTATATAATTTTTAATTAAAATTATCCGCACAATTTAAGTTCTAGTTTAAGTCCATAAATACAAATAACACAGGTTGCAGTTAAATCTTGGGGAATATTTTTTTTCTAACACGTGTTTTAATTGATGTCTACGGTCAACAGTACCCCGCCCTAAAATGACGGGGCTTGCGTTGACTTCGTCAAACAATTTAGTAGTTTGTCGGCGAAACTTGACGTAAATTTTTGCGTCTTAGACTACCATAACTTGCACTGTCAATTTCCAATACTAATGAACCGAAATACTGTTTGGGGAACTTTAGCTGTTGTCTTGCTGCTTTTTTTGGCAGGAATAGCACATCAGGAAGAAGCAAGCTCGATCGTCTCGCTAGATGAAATTTCTGCTCCATCCCAGTTAGTCGCACAAAAAACAGAGGTCAAGATGAGTCAGCTTGTTGATGCGAATAATCGCTTTGGCTTTGATCTATTTGCTCAACTTCAGCCAGATTCTGCCTCTGCGAATTTGGTTGTCTCACCCCAGAGTATTGCGATCGCTTTAGCTATGTTACGAAACGGTGCAGGGGCGGAAACTAGACAAGAAATTACTAGTACTCTTAAACTCGAACAGTTTGCCCCAGAAAGTGTTGACTACAGCTACAGCAAACTAATTGAGACTCTTACCACTGCTGATGATGATTTACAGCTAGCGATCGCTAATTCTTTATGGGCAAATCAGAATGTTTTGCTGGCAGATCAATTTGTAGACAAGACTCAAAATTTTTACCAGGGAAGAATTACTAATCTTGACTTCGGCGATCCTGCTGCCAAGAAGACGATTAATGAGTGGGTAGCAAGCAATACTGCTCACAAAATTTCGCAAATTGTGGATCAGACTTCCCCTGAAGATGTTTTGTATCTAATTAATGCGATCTACTTCAAAGGTAGCTGGACAGATAAGTTCGATCCTCAAGCTACAGTCGAACAGCCTTTTTATGCTGAACCAGACCTACCTAGGACTGTGGCAATGATGAGTCAGACAGGAGAATATCGCTATTACGAAAATGAGCAGTTTCAGGCAGTTCGTTTGCCCTACGGTGAGAAATCAGAGATGGGAATGTATATTTTTCTACCCCAACCTGACAGCACCCTAGAGCAGTTCAATCAGGAGTTAAGCCTAGACAACTGGCAAGAGTGGTTGAGTCAAATGCGATCGCAACCAGGGAATATTTCCTTGCCCAAATTTAACCTCGAATATGAGACTGAACTGCAAAATATTCTTTCAGCTTTGGGCATGCCCCAGGTATTTGATCCTACTCAGGCAGATTTTTCGGCAATGACAGATAGTGCTGTCGCGGTGGATACAATCAGACATAAAGCGGTAATTGAAGTCAACGAAGAGGGTTCCGAAGCGGCTGGAGTAACTTCAATCGGCGTACGAATTACTTCTGCCATGCCTCAAGACCAACCGTTCAATATGAACATGGATCGTCCCTTCTTTTTCGCCATTCGCGATGATATTACTGAGACAATTCTCTTTATGGGAAATCTAGTAGAGCCTTGATTCAGTCAACAGTCAACAGTCAACAATCAACAGTCAACAATCAACAATCAACAATCAACAGTCAACAATCAACAATCAACAAATCATCTCAGCGATAAAATGCACGATCTAGAAATTTAATTAGCTTAGAGCTTAGAGCTTGAAGCCTAGAGCGGATAGCTTATTACTAAAGCTTCGCTCCTTGCTTTTGAGCTTTAACCGCAGCGACAAAGTTAGAGAGGATCTTTAAACCATTATCTGAAGATTTTTCGGGGTGAAATTGTACTGCCATTAAATTACCACGAGCGATCGCTGCCGTGACGGTTTGTGTACCGTGAGTAACCATAGCCGAATTGAAGCTAGAATCTGTTGGTTCGCCATAAAACGAATTGACAAAGTAAACGTAGGGTTCTGGAGGCAAATCTTGCCAGAGGTAATGATCGGAGTGTTCGAAAGCTAATTGATTCCAGCCCATTTGAGGAATCGTGATTCCAGGCTCGCTTTTAAAGCGACGTACCATACCAGGAATAATACCCAGTCCTCTTTCTGTACCCTCTTCCGAACCTTCAAATAAAAGCTGTAGTCCGACGCAAATACCCAGAAATGGTTTGCCCATGGCGATCGCTTTTTTGATTACTTCTTCCAGGTTGCGCTCTTGAATATGCCTCATGGCGGGGTCAAATGCTCCAACTCCTGGCAAGACAACGGCTTCAGCAGCCAAAATATCTTCAGCGACATTGGTTATATGTGGCACTGCACCAGCTTTTTCCAGACCTTTACAGGCGGAATGCAGGTTTCCCATATCGTAGTCAATTACAGCCAAATTAACCATGTTCTACTGTTAGCTCTGAATACTTCACTTTCTCTATTTTAAACTTTTAGAGAGCCTTAGCTTAAGCGAAATTCTTTGGTTGAGATTTATACTATTTCTCTATCAGCGGGTCTACTAAGTTTTAGAATTAAATTCTAGATAGCTGAAGGGCAAATCTATGAAACCAACTTTTAAAAATACTTTAGCGTGGGAGCAGGCTCAGGTGCTAATGCAGCCAGCTCTACTTAGGATAGTAGACAATATTCGCAAGGAGATTGAGGCTTCTGACTGGCGAGGGACATACAAAGAGGTAACTACTCCTATTCCTGGCTATCATCTTTGTCTAACTTCGGACAACTATCAAGTAGAAATAGATGTCTGGGAGCTTTGTTACAAAGTTTGTTTTCAAGAATATGAGCCAATTGAACATATATTTAGTCAGGAGAATGAAGCGGCTTATCCTGTGGAAATAGATACCCGTCTTTTGGATGAGTCAGGAGAGGTAGACTGGCAGCTATTAGAATCTAAAGCGCAGCAGTCGGTGAGGAAGGTTTTTAGTACTCTACCTGAACATTGAACAGTCAACAGTCAACAGTCAACAGAAAATTATCTGATGGGTTGCGGGAGTAACTGGATGAGATATTGACGATTTTCTCTAGTGTAGGAATGTTTGTAAGTAAACGATAAATAACTAATGGATTTGAAAGAGATACAGAAGTCGGCAGGAGCAGTTTTTGATGATGCGGGAGTTGTCTTAAGTTTTGGCAATGACGATCGCGCTTTGGCGGCTATAAATGATGGAGTGGCAATTTGCGATCGCTCTCACTGGGGATTATTTAAGCTTACAGGAGAGGATCGACTAAGGTATCTCCATAATCAAAGTACCAATGACTTTGAAAAACTGAAGCCAGGACAGGGTTGTGATACGGTGTTCGTGACTTCTACTGCGAGAACTTTAGATTTAGCTACGGCATATTTAACAGAGGATGCGGTCTTGATTTTGGTTTCACCCCAGCGCCGCGAACAACTTTTTGCCTGGCTTGATCGCTTTATTTTTCCTTTTGATAAAGTTGAATTAACCGATATTTCCGCTAAGAATGCCATATTTAGCGTATTTGGCGCTCAAAGTACTGATTTACTATCTTCTTTATCATCTGAAAAACTATCACTCGCTAATTTGGGAGATAACCAACTGGTAACTATTGCCGATGTTTCGGTACAAATTGCTCAAGGTAGCGGACTAGCAATTCCTGGCTATACTGCGATCGTGGATGCTGACCAGGCAGCTACAGTATGGTCAAAAATGACCGAGAAAGCGATCGCCTTTGGCGAGCATCTGTGGGAAAATCTGAGAGTCCAGCAGGGCAGACCAACCCCAGATCGGGAACTGACAGAAGATTATAACCCTCTCGAAGCGGGACTCTGGCAAACGATTTCTTTTGAGAAAGGCTGCTATATCGGGCAGGAAACGATCGCTAGGCTCAATACCTATAACGGCGTAAAACAAAAGCTATGGGGAATCGAATTGAGCCAGTCTGTCGAGCCGCAAACTCCTATAACCCTAGAAGATAGCAAAGTTGGAGTGCTAACTAGCTATACAGATACTCCTGATGGCTGTTTTGGCTTGGGCTATATTCGAACCAAAGCAGGAGGAGAAGGCTTAGAAGTAAAAGTCGGCGCAGCGTCAGGAAAACTTGTCTCTGTCCCCTTTATAGAACATCAATAATGCTGATCGAGCAAAAACCCCCAGTAAGAAAGATCTTACCGAGGATTTAGAAAATGTAGCCTGAATAGCCTGAATAGAGAGCTTAACCTTCTTTTGGCTCTTTATCCTTTGCTGGAGCTTCAGCTTTTTTCGCCGCGGGAGCTTTTTTCGCCGCTGGGGCTTTTTTTGCTGCTTTTTTAGGGGGAGGACTGACCTCTTTTACTTCTGCTTCAGCGTAATTATTAGTATTAACACCAGCATAATTAACTTTGTTAAAGCGCACTACTACTGGGTAGCGAATGCCACTGGTATCGACGGATGCAACTGAGCCAACTTCGTTGTACCAATAGGATTCTGGACGAAGAATTCTGACTTTAGAACCTCGTTGAACCATAATTGATTAGTCTCCTGAAAATGAATTTTTATGTTGTTTTACTTAAGAAAAATACCCAGGGTAGCTTTCCTAATCTTTGGTTTCGTGGCTATATAAAATAAGAGCCATTAAACATCACAACCAAGTTTATCAAACCTACAACCCTATATATTCGGACGATACATAACAATTTACGTAGAATGCCCAGGTAGCATGAACTACCCTGAGATAGTTTTCACTTAAGCAAGACTCAGCTTAGTATAGTTGCAGACAGTCTGCTTAATATTTATTTAAAGATCCTATGTCTGGTTCAGCCAAAAAAACTATTTATGCTGCTATGGCAGCAAATTTTGCGATCGCCATTACTAAATTTGTCGCTGCCTCCATTACAGGAAGCTCTGCTATGCTCTCTGAAGGCATTCACTCGGTTGTGGATACGGGCAATGAATTATTGTTGTTGTGGGGTTTGCGTTTGAGTAAGCAACCTGCCGATGATAGTCATCCTTTTGGCTATGGACAGGAGCTTTATTTTTGGACTCTGATTGTCGCTCTATTTATTTTTGCGATCGGTGGTGGTATGTCAATTTACGAAGGGATTGTACATGTTAACCATCCCGAACCGCTAAGCGATCCGCGCTGGAACTATGGCGTATTAGGGTTTGCAGTCATATTTGAGGGTTATTCCTGGAATGTGGCGCTACAGGAATTTTTGCGTAGTAAGGGCGAAGAGAGTTTTTGGCGGGCGATTCGCGCTAGTAAAGATCCGACTATCTTTACCATTTTGTTTGAAGATACGGCGGCTCTGATTGGTTTGTTTGTGGCGTTCTTGGGAGTGCTGGGAGGACATCTACTTAATAATGTCTATCTCGATGGCGTAGCTTCAATTATTATTGGGGTAATTCTCTGTGGGGTAGATTTGTTATTAGCGACGGAGAGTAAAGATTTGCTTATTGGCGAAGGCGCAAAA
>JBCBWB010000226.1:0-6903 GCA_039817275.1 Cyanobacteria bacterium J06648_1
GTAGTCGATACTCCTGAGTTAGTGGAGTATGAAGGAATGAAAAATCTGGTTCGGGTTATCTCGCAGCACATTCCCGCACCAGGGGAAAAAATGATTTTTGACTTCACCAATCCTAATTTTGAACTCAAGGAAACCTGGGGTGCCGTAGACGATGTCGTTATGGGAGGAGTTAGCCAGAGTCAGATTAGGCTAACCGATGACCGCGCAATCTTTACGGGCATTGTTTCGACAGAGAACAACGGCGGTTTTGCCTCAGTACGCACGCGCAATTTTGCCCCACCGATAGATCTATCTCTCTACGAGGGAATCGAACTCAAGGTAAAGGGCGACGGCAAACGTTACAAATTTATTACCCGCTGTGAAGGTAAATGGGATGGAGTCGGCTACTGCTATTCTTTCGATACGGTTTATGACTATCCGACAACTATTCGGATCCCGTTTAAAGATTTAATCCCCGTATTTCGTGCCAAGACAGTGCAAGAGGCTAGCCAGTTTGATTCTGTC
The DNA here is from genome assembly GCA_039817275.1 of Cyanobacteria bacterium J06648_1. Taxonomy (GTDB): domain Bacteria; phylum Cyanobacteriota; class Cyanobacteriia; order Cyanobacteriales; family Xenococcaceae; genus Waterburya. Next base: position 505 of record JBCBWB010000226.1, read on the forward strand.
AAGGTTTTCTCAATGCAGTTAATGTTAAGCAAGTTTGAATACGATGGAGAACTTAATCCTAAGTTTGAAGCTGGTTCATTTAAGCTAGAAGTAGAATACATTAAAGCTTACGGCGCAAAAGCTACACCGCAACTGGTTCAGGTAAGTTCGGCAGGGGTAACTCGTCCTAATCGTCCTGGCATCAATTTGGCGGAAGAACCCCCCGCAGTGAGGATGAATGACCAGCTAGGAGGTATTTTGACCTGGAAACTGGTAGGAGAATCAGCAATTAAGTCCAGTGGTTTGACCTACACTATTGTTCGCCCCTGTGCCTTAACTGAACAACCAGGAGATAAAGTTCTCTATGCCGAACAGGGAGATAATTTAAGGGGACAGGTGAGTAGGGATGCTATTGCCGAACTCTGTATTCAGGCGCTGAATTCACCCCAAGCGGTTAATAAAACTTTTGAGGTCAACGAAACAGCACAGCAGGGAGAAACTGAATGGGAAAAGCTATTTTCTAGTTTAGAGACAGATAAACCAGATAGTTAACTGTGGCAAAAGCGATCGCTTTTTCTAGAAGAATATTTATGATTTACGTCTAATGTGAATTAGCTTTACAACACAAACGTTTATATTCCTAAGCTCTCATAAGGTGCAAAGATACTTGTCGATGTTGTTAAACTTTGGCAAATTCGATTTTTCTGGGATATTTTGAAAATTGGTTTCAAATATTAAATCTCATAAAGCCGAAAAGTACAGCTCTTTTACGGAGGGGTTTCCACAGCCCTTCGGGCAAGCGCGCGATGCGCTTGGGTGCTTTGCACCCGTGGATACCGCTTCGCATATGGGGGAAAGTTCCCCCAATATGGATCTTTGCACTTGAAGATAAATTTTGTACCACAGAAAAGGGCATTGAATCTTTTGTTTAATTTACATCAAACGTTATTTATCTTTCGTAACTAGCAGCACAGACTTAATCGGTCTGACAATCTTGTTTCCTTCCTTATCTACCCTGCCATAAATCGCCTGACCATTATAGTAAAGGGAAGCCGAACTTCCGCCGTCGAGATTCATGGCTTTAATTGTTCCTAAGTTAGACATCTCTTCGGCTAGCTGAGGCAAGGATATACCCGAATCCAAAGGTTGCTCAGGATGCTGCTCTACCATCACCAGAACTACCGCACCATCTTGTCTAATTCCTACCGCACTTCTGGCATTTAAACTCTCATTACCGATCGCATCGCGGATTTTCGTCCCGTCTTGATAAGCAATAAAACCTTCGGCGATCGAACTATCTTGGGGCAATAAACCAGGACCTCCCCCTAAAGACTCAATTAAGGTACAATTGCTAGGTATGGGTGCAGAGTGTAGTTGAATATTGTATTGAATCGATTCATCACAGCGGTAGCGACGAAACTCAGCTCGATTAAATATTTTTCTTAAATACCGTTTTAGATCGGGATTGTCCACCAGCCTTTCATTAAAGCGCGGATCGGCAATAACCTGCGAATCCTGCACTATGAAAGAAGTTGTCTTCTGATTAACTGGATCGAAATAGCCACCGTTAATTATTGCAACAGTATCAGCTTGAGCAAAATCGCCGATGGGTTGTAAGTCTCCTGCACTATCAGGACGAACCAGATAATTACTGTGCGGAGGAATGACTACGGCGTGAATCTTATACGGCGATCGCTCGATGGTCTGATAAGAAATGCGATCGTCTGCAAGAGAAGGAGTCTGAAGAGAGTTAAGAGTAAAGGAAGCAACAATACCCCAGCAAACAAAAAAGAGAATAATTCTTTTAGACTTCATTAAGAGAAAACTACGGCTATTAATTTAATTCTTTCTAGGATAATAAATTAGACCTACTCCCGCCTTGTTTTTACGGGTAATTATCGCCTTGTCGGCAATTAATTCCTTAAGATGAATTTGGAGCATCGAAATCGGACGATTAAGAATGCGCTTCATTTCCTTAATAGTTATACCCGTTTTTCTTTCCCGAACAATTTTTAAGATCTGTTCTTGGGTACTTGTTCCAGGACTAGCACTAATAATATTAATCTCAATCACGCCTAACTTTCCTGCGGGTGTTACCTACAGCAAAGGCTCGAGGTTGCCATGCAATTAAATAATAAAAATTGAGCAACAGTCATAACCTATAGCTATCCCCGTAGTTATATCTGTTGCCGAGACTAATAGCGACCGAGAATATACGTAGTTCTAGAAATCTTGTTGCTATCTTTATGTAAAATCACTTAGTTAGATAATAAGAATTAGCTGTTTAAGAATATTCAAATAAACGATCCCATACGCAATCCAACACTTGTTTTGCTTGCTTCAACGGTAAAACATGACAACGGTTGTATCGATCTCGTTTTAATATCGCTTTCTGTTTTTTGCTGTAGCAATGATTTTGCTCTTCAGTAAGATTGATTTTAATTTCGCTAAGATTACCTAGAGTTTTTTCGATATCAAAATCAATCACTGTACCAAATCTATCTAACATCCAAGACTCTATAAGATTATCTAACTGTGGTGGAGTTAAATTATTTTTACTGGTCAATAAATGATAGTAAACTAAAATAATTTCTTTACATTCCTCTTCCTCTGCCGCATCGATCAGATATTTAAACACGCCGCTATTATTAGCAATATTGCGATAAAACAAAGTCTCTGTGACATTTTTCTGAAATTTAATCTGTTTATTCTTATAGTTGGTATATTGCCGAAAAGCGAATCCCCCCAAAGCAATAGTTAGAGACAGAATAGTAATAATCAAGGGAGCAATATTTCTAATATCCTCTTCTTTTACCTGAAGCTCATTAATCGGCTGATGTCCAAGAACAAAATAAAGCAATACCCCCACAACTAAAATCAACTGAGGTAATGTCTTTAAAATTAGAGGAATTGCGGCACCAATAGCGGGAACTCCAAATAAAAGGCGATCTTTCCAGTTCATGCTCATTTCAATGTTGGGAAAGATAAACTCCAGATCTAGCTTAGAAAGATTTTTGTAGAGATATAAATAAAATTTACCAGGCTTGAAGCTTAATTCATTTTCTGCTGTTGGCTTACCTTTATAGTGTTGCTCTGCTTTAAACTCAATCAATAAAACTACTCTTTGATAAATTTCAACCTTTTGATTAACAGTTTTAAACCCCCACTTTTTAAGAGGGATGCTAGTGGAATCATCTCCGCGACAGTAGCAAAGCATCCGTTCGAAAGCATCAAAGTTAACGTTAGTTTTTAGATCGAATACAGAATCCTCCTGCAAAGCTTTTTGCAACTCCCTTTTAGGAAGGGGGAAATAATTAGCCTGCTGCAAAATAGCGGTAAAAGTAGCGATCAATTCATCTTTCTGCTGCTCAAGTCCATCACTATCCAACAATTTGCCAGATTGTGGGAGAGAAACATCGGGATTGAGAGGAAAAAAATTAGACTTGAGAGTTTCTAAAGAACGGTGCAGCTTAAAATGATAATAGGCAATTAAGATCTCACAGAACTCACGAAAATCTTGCTGCTCGGCGATCGCTAATTTACCATCAGCTAAACACAGATCGATGATTTCTTGACGACTGTAGGGAATAAATGCTTCTCTCGATTTAAAAATCATAATTACGATTGTCGATCTAAAGCAGATAACGAACGGTATCATACTTAGCTGTAAGTCATGCCAACACTAGTCTTTGCCAAACTAGGCTGAATTAAAATCATAACAATTATCTCGCCCCACAAACTATGAGCGATCAACCACAAATATCTGCCTTTGACCGCTCGATGATGCAGCAGTGTTTACAGTTAGCCCAACGCGCCGCCGGGAAAACAGCCTCTAATCCCCTCGTTGGTTCAGTCATAGTCAAAGATGGTCAGATTATTGGTGAAGGGTTTCATCCCGCATTTGGCGAACCCCATGCGGAGGTATTCGCCCTACGAGATGCAGGAGAAAAAGCTCAAGGAGCAACAGTATACGTCAACTTAGAACCCTGTAATCATTACGGTAAGACTCCTCCCTGTGCTGATGCCCTCGTCAAAGCCAAAGTAGCCAAAGTAGTTACAGGAATGGTCGATCCCGATCCTCGCGTGGCGGGTGGCGGCATCAAAAAACTAAGAGATGCGGGAATTGAAGTCGTCGTAGGAGTAGAAGAAGCCGCCTGTCGTCAACTAAACGAAGCCTTTATCCATCGCATACTTCATCAGCAAACCTTTGGCATTCTCAAATACGCCATGACTCTCGATGGCAAAATAGCCACAACTAAAGGACATAGCGCCTGGGTAACAAGCAAGGCTTCCCGCCACCTAGTACATCAACTAAGAAGCACCTGCGATGCCGTAATTATTGGTGGCAATACCGTCCGCAAAGACAACCCCATCTTAACCACTCATGGAATTACTGCACATAATCCTTTGCGAGTAGTAATGAGTCGCAGTCTCGATCTGCCTGCTGACTGCAATCTCTGGCACGACAACCAAGCCCAAACCCTAATCTTCACCGAAAACGATAACGCTGCACAGCAGCAAAAACTGAGCAGCGATCAAACCAATATTATTACCGTTGCTGCACTGACTCCTAAAATCGTAGCAGAACATTTATACCAACAGAACCTGTCTAAAACTCTTTGGGAATGTGGCGGAACATTAGCCGCAAAAGCGATCGCCGATGGCACAATTCAGAAAGTAATGGCATTCATCGCCCCCAAAATCATTGGTGGTACAAAAGCACCATCTCCTGTAGGCGATCTAAACCTCAGCCTAATGACCGACGCACTGGAATTAAAGAGAGTTACGAGTCAGGCGATTAGTTCAGATATTCTCATTGAAGGATATTTATAAAAATCCCTCTTATTTAAGCCATTCCAAAATTTCTCAACCTTCACAGTCAAAAAATCAAGGTAATTCAACCGATCTTTATCTCAGCCTCATCTAAAAATCGGTGTGTTCACCAATTTACGCTGCCTATTTTGCCCAACTATATTGGGACAGTAATCGTATAACTGGCAACAGCTATAAGCAATATTCAATTTATTTTGCTTATGGCGATCAATATAGCCTGAATACCGACAAAGTATTTTTTAGTTTTATACAGAATAGAACCGTCCTCAATATGAAAAATAAAGAGTTTTACAAACTTTTAAAAAAAAGCCACTCTAAATTTAATTCTGGTTTTACCCTAACTGAACTATTGATAGGTTTGGTAATGAGTACGATAGTCGTTGCTGGATTAGGTTGGGGTTTGATGCAAATGTTGACAACTACACAGCGAGAAACGACTAGAGTTAGTTCACGTAATGAAACATCAAGAGCATTTGGCTTTATTTCTGATGAAGTGAAAGCTGCTCAAACAATTGAAGTTGATATGTCTAGTGGCAACATAAGCACTGTAGCGCCTAATTTTACTCTGCCAACAGGGGGAACTGTAAGACTTGCTTTACAAGTTCCTGGAGTAGACGAAAGAATCATATATTATGTCGCTCCTCCAACAGCTACTTGGAATGGTCCTTTAGTTATATATAGATGGGGTCCTGGATTAGATGCAAACGGAAGTTACATCGCAGCAACTTCACCTTCGCAACAACGAGTCAATAATCCTAATGGCTGGGAAAGAGAAGCATTGATTGATGGGATTAGTGATGTAAATCAAACCGTTGACTGTGATAATGATGGAGACGGCACTGCTGAGTCTATTGGTTATCAAGGTTTCTTTGCCTGTGTTGTTGATGATGACAACGATGGAATTACTGAAAATAACGCGACAGCGGATCTCAATGGAGATGGTGTAGTAGACGCGGGTGATGGAGCTGATAACGATGGGCTTTCCATTACAGCACAGCTATTTTTTGCAGCAGACACAGAAAATGGTGTTTATACAACTGACTCACAAATAGTAGCCAGAGCCAGAGTTGCCCCTCTGCGTAAGCCTGAGCTGAGAGAACCCGAACCTGTTTATTTCGAGTCTCTGAATCCTCAATATGGTCGTCCTGGCTGCTGGACAGTAAGAAATGATTTTGGGATTGGGAAAGACCCTCGTTTCGATCCTAATGAAACTTCTCCCCATGCTGATGCTCTTAGTGAAATATTAACTTGGGTTCACGCAGATAATCGACAGCCTCAGCCTTTGAATATTGATACTACAAAACCCTTCACGATGGTGGCTAGTGCATATGGGGGAGTTAACGGTGATGGTAGTGAAAACAGCGAATGTCTTGCTAGAGGCAACAAATATAAGCAGAAGCTAGTTTCAATTAGTGATGATGGTAGCAACCCAATTTATGGAAATATTGATGAAAGTGGCAATGATGTTGATGAAGATAACAAAGTAAAAGCAGACGGAAAAGAAGAAATACATACTTATGAAAACAAAGTTTGGCATACTATTGAATTCCCTGAAGGTGGAGATGATGCTGCTGAGATAGCTAGAAA
>JBCBWB010000227.1:0-6849 GCA_039817275.1 Cyanobacteria bacterium J06648_1
GCAGTCAATCGCCGCTTTGGAAACCGCCTACCAATCTGCATTAGCTCATCTCACTACGGAATGCGCAAAACTAACTCAACTACGCCAAAAAGCCGCTATTAAACTAGAAAAGCAGCTTGTTAAAGAGCTAAAGCCCCTGGCAATGGACAAAGTAGTGTTTGAATGCCGTTTGGTCGAATGCACTCCGACGGCGATGGGAGCAGACAAGGTAGTATTTTACTTTAGTCCTAATGCGGGGGAAGCAGTGCAGCCTTTATCTGTTATTGCTTCGGGGGGGGAAATGAGCCGTTTTCTGCTGGCGCTAAAAGCCTGTTTTACGGGTACAGAAGAAAGTTCGGGTACGCTAATTTTTGATGAGATCGATGCGGGAGTATCGGGTAAAGTCGCTCAGGCGATCGCCGAAAAACTCCATCAACTGGGCAAACAGCACCAGGTACTGTGTGTCACCCACCAACCTCTAATTGCCGCCATGGCAAACGGACATTTCAAAGTCGAAAAAACCATCGTCGAAGAAGGAAGTAAATCAAATAAGAAAAACGGTAGCAGCTTGGCTGACATTCGGACAGTGGTCAGAGTCAAACCCTTGGGCAATCATAAAGTACGGGCGGAAGAGTTAGCCCAGATCACAGGAGGACATGATGCCAAAGATGCGATCGCCTTTGCTGAATCCTTGTTGACCAAAGCCGCAAAATATCGTGCCGCCCAAACAAAATAAATCGATTCACCCCCACCTGTAGGGGCGAATGGTTATGCGAAGCGGTTATCCGAAGGTGTACCACAAGGGCATAACATATCCTTTAGCAATCAATCCTTTAGGGCATTCGCCCTAGTTATTAGCCTTCATGTAGTTACCAACACAGGACAAGAAGCAAGATTAATCACCCGATTAGTAACGCTATCGGCAGCAGCTTCTTCATCGATCAAACCCAAACCACGGCAGCCCATAATAATCAAGTCAGCATTGATCTCGTCGGCGACATCGCAGATTGTAAAAGCAGGAACGCCTTCCCTTTCCACTGTTTCAGCGCTTATACCCTGTTTGCCAAAAAACAACTTAGCTTCTTGCAGTAATTTAGCCACCTGTTCTTCCGAACTCATCACGCCATCATCGTTAGTTTCAACCACAGAAAGAATAGTTAATTTGCTTTGATGCGTTTTGACCATATCTGCCGTTAATTGAATCGCTTGACGGGCTTCTCTAGTTAGCTCGATCGGAAATAAGATATTTCTAAACATATATGAGGTATCAATATTGCTGCCAGAGATTATTGTGTCAGAAAAACCTCTTGCCGATACGGATAGCTTACCAATTTTTAATTAAGACAATTTTCCCATCCCCAATCCTCGAAACGACTGAACTACTTTACTCCTTGAAACTATTCTTACGACTCAGCCGATCGCCTTGACGACAAACTAGATCGAAATCGCAGTAGCGACAGGCATGACGATCGCGATCTGGGGCAACGGGATAATGTCCCTGTTGTAATTGAGTTTTTACTCGGGCGGCAAAGGCAGCAAGTTCTTCAGGCTCTTTTTTCGGACGGCTAATCGTTTTTTGTTTGGTTAGAGAATAGTAGGCGGCGGAGTCAATTTCTCGCTCTGGATATTGCTGGGCGATCGCATCTTGATAAACTGCTAGCTGAATATCGAGGTTGGCTTTGCCTGTGGCATCCTTCACCCCCGCAGGAGTTACCCCGCTGGTTTTATAATCGATTACGGTTAAACCTGCCTCGGTGCGATCGATTCTGTCTACCTGTCCCCGTACCTGTAAACCATGCCACTCCATCGTAAACTTCGTTTCGAGGGCAACGACTTCTCTTCCTGGGGGTAAAAATTCAGCCGTAGCTAAATTAAGTGCTAGTAGATTCAGATGTTCTTGGCGTTGTGCCTCCCAGCCTGGTAGCTGCGCTAGTTTCAAATCTTGTTCGGCAACAGCAAAGGCTTGAGCCAACTGTGTTTGATTGAATTCTGCCAAATCCTGGGCTGTTTTGATCTGCGCCAACGATAATTCTAGACACTTGTGATAGAGATTACCCCGCACTGCGGGGTCTAGTTCGGATTCTGCTTCTGGCAACTCTTTAAGGCGCAACAGTTTGGCGCTAAACCATTTAAAGGGACATTGACCAAGCTGGGTCAGCTGAGAGGCGCTAAAAATCTTCTGTTGGGGATCGATGCCAATGCCAACGACACCATCGTATTGATCGGGGGAGATCGCACTTTCGCGGTTGCTTTCTACCTCTAGGGCGTGGGCGATCTCAGTAATGAGTAGAGGATTGTATTCCTGAGAATTTAGCTTTAAATGGCGATCGCTCTTTAATAACTCACTCAACAAGTCTGGCTGACGTAAATATTGCTGACGCACCTGTTCGACACTAGCAAGCGGCAATAGATCTATTGGAGTTGGTTTTACCTGCAAACGAGAGAGATAGAGACTGGGAATCGTCGGATTGCGCTCAAGTAATTCAGGATAAGAAAAAGTAATACTTTGGGTAGGAACATTCAGCAGACAGTAAAAGTCGAATGTCTCTTTGGCTGCCAAATCTACCGCAGTAGTAAGCTGAAAACCCTGCTTAAGTAGCTGCTTACGACTATGAAAATCGAGTAGGGGGTCATCGGCGATCGCTGCTGGCAAAATTCCCTCGGCACAGCCTAAAAAGAAAACATGAGAGTAACTTGTGCCGAGAATTGATGTAGGACAGTGAAGCTCGACACCACCTCGTCCTGGCTGGGTAGGAATCGTTATTAATGCTAGTATTTCAGCTATTTCTTGACTAAATGTCTGTTTATCTAAGTTTTGTTGACCAGAGCGACTTAATTCTGTTAATCCTGACTGTAAACGGTAGTAAGCAACTACTTCTCTTGCCCAAGCCTTAGCATTTTCTAGAATTTCCCAGCTAGACAAGATTTCTAGCAGTCGCTTAACCCAAACTTCTCTAGAATGAATGTTCTGAAAGTCTAGTAAATTTAAATCTAGACCTAATTCTTGCCAAGCAGCCAAACCTTGGGGATGAGTTGCCCTAGCTTGTGCCCACATTTCAGACGGCATTTGCTTGACCAGTGGGTGAGATAGCAATTTTGCCGTAGCTTCAAAAGGAAAATTGTCTCTAACAACCTCTAGCAGCAGCTTTAGCCAGGCACCCAGGCGAGTTTGGGCTACAGGGATTTCATAGGCTACCTGAACAGGAATACCATATTCCCAAGCAACATCTCTGAGAGTCTCGCCATACATTTGCTCCTCTCTCGTTACCAAAACGATATCTTGTGCTGCAACCCCCTGAGACAACAAAACCTTTACCTGGGTTAAGACACCGCGAATTTCCGCTTCTAAACTAGGAAAGATATTCAGCTTCATTCCAGGCGGTAGAGTAGACTCCTGCTGAAAACACTGCTGGAACTGACAACCGAAAGTATTTGCTGATTGAGAAGTTCTTAATTCCCACCCTTGAGACTGCAACCAAGCTAAAGTCTGATGTTGAGGATAAAAATCGCTGGTAGGCAAGAGCAAAATACTGTCTTCGGCAGCGATCGCATTGATCAAGGTTAATTCATCTCGACTAGGGGCAAAATAACCATAAAAAGTATAGGCTTGGCGATCGCAATTTACTGCTGCACTCTGCCAGCACAATTCCGACCCATCAATCCGCTTTACCTGCCTTAACTGCTGTTGATAGGCGATCGCTACTTTTGCTATCTGCCGAACCCTCGGATCTGAATTTTCCTGTAATTTGACTAAATCGACACCGCTATGAAACAAATCCTTAATCGTGACTAAAAAAGCCTGAGCTGTCCCCCCAACATTGTGAGTTTCTAAAGCTTCCTGCACCGCATTTTGCAATAAACGCCGACTCTGTAACGTCGAGGCGACACCTATTCCCTGGCTGCGAACAATCCTCTGTGCCAAATTTTCGAGGCTGTAATAGGGAACTTTAAGATAAGAAGCGATCGCCCTACTAGCGGTAATCACCCGAAACTTAGATTGATCGGATACAGGATAATTCAATTCAGGTAAGATATATCTGCCCATAATCAACCAGAAATAAAGAGAATAAAGTTAGAGATAGCGCCGCTCCAGAAATTGCCTATTTCACCCTTTATACTGTCAATGAGCATCAATCCTCAAGCCCCTGCTGCGATCAAGTTAGCGAAATCTAACTGTTAAATGCTCACCCTTATGCGAAGCGGTATCCTTTAGGACGACAATAACTTTATGCTTGCGGTATCCCAATGCTAAATGCTCAATGTTAAATGCTCAATGTCAAATGCCACCTTCCATGAGGATTATACTGGGCGCTATCGGCAGAAGATTCATGATCGGCAATCCATTCGAGGCGATAAGACGGGCATTCGATATCGGGTCTAAAAGTATGACCAGTCTGAAGAATAGGAGACTCGGTCAAACGATAATAGTTAAAAACATTCATTACATAAATTGCCAAGCCAATATCCGACTCAAGACTAATGGCTACATCTGCCTTACCGAAATTGTGCATACCACAGGAATAATAACAGTCTTTACCTTCAGCTAAAACTACATATAACGAATAAATATCGAACACATCATCCGAGTTATAGTTAGCCAACCATGTCTCTCGACTGTGAGCCAATCCTGCTGAATCAACTTTAATGGCAATTCCCCCCACCTCTAGCAAAGCGTGGGCTAAACTAGCAATTTGCCGACAGGCGTTATACTCTGTATTCCCAGAGGTTAAATACGCAACCTGTTGACAATGGCGGATCTGTTGGAGAGTAGCCAGAGGGATTTTATCCTGTCCTGCCAGTTCAAACTCTTCAGCCAGACTTAATCTCAGCTCTGGAGAGCGATCGCCAGTCTGCACAATTTCCATCTCACAGCTATTACTATTAGTAGTTGAGCGAAATATTCGACCGAGAAACACATATTCTGCACCATACTTATTTTCTAATGCAGCAGCAAGATCGTGTCTATTCTTTAAACTAGTTGGAATACAAAGAACAATATTGCTGCACATGAGCTGAAATAGGTAAAAATGACAGTCTAGAGGTAGTGAATAATTAAAACTATTCTACTGATAAGCTTAAATTAACCAAATTGCCCCCAGGAGATACTTATGTCCAAGCAGAATTCAACAGGAGTTTTTCTTAGCGGATTAATGATCGGCAGTGCCGTTGGTACAGTTGTTGGTTTACTAATTGCACCACGAACAGGCAAAGAAACTAGAAAAACAATCGAGAAGTCGGTTGATGCTCTCCCCGATTTAGCTGAAGATATTAGCACTAGTATTCAGCTACAGGCAGGTAGACTTTCTGAGAGCACCCTCGAAAATTGGGAAGGGACTTTAGATCGTTTGCGGTTGGCGATCGCCGCAGGGGTCGAAACCAGTCGGACAATTGCTAGATCGAACAAAATGTCGGAACAGGAAGAAGATTTAAACCCCGCCACGACCGATCGCCTTTAAAATTAGAAGATGCTGACTGTTCAACTTTTATGATTGATCCTCTATTTTGGCTAGGACTTTCCCTACTGCTAGTGTCTTTTAGCCTGTTTGCAGTACTACTGGTAACTATTCCTACTCTGCAAGAAGTGGGTAGAGCAGCCCGCAGCGCTGAAAAACTATTTGATACTCTCAACCGAGAATTTCCGCCTACCTTAGAAGCAATTCGCCTGACAGGAAAAGAAGTTGGAGATCTCACCGAAGATCTCAATCAGGGTATTAGCAACGCTACGGGAGTCGTACAGCAGGTTGATCGAGGACTGGTCACGGCTAAACAACAGGTACAGCAGGTACAAATCAGCAGTCGAGGCTTTGTCGCTGGGGCAAAAGCCGCGTGGAAAGTCTGGCGTAGCCCAAAAACTGTAGATGCACTTAACACATCAAAAACGCAGAATTTGTCTTTGGATATGGCACCAGATACAGCTTCTAGCAACCCCCAAAGCAAAGCAGACTAATATTTTGACTAAATTATCCGAGACTATTGCTGCTCTAGTTTAATCCTGTCCGCCAGAGGAAACGCCGAGTACTACAAAATGTTGTGCAGCAACGACACAGACTATAAATAGCAATCAATCTAAAGTATTATTTAACAATTTTTTTTTAATTTACTTGTGTCCAGCAATACTAATAGCTGATAACCTTAGAGTAAGGTAAATAAATGTAACGAAAATAAACGCACCTTTATCAGACCGAATTTGTATACCAATAATTTTTTAAATCGAATAGTCATGGCAAATAAGTTGATCCAGCGATCCCTACTGATGTTAGGGGCTTGTTTACTGGTTTTGGTCACTTGGTTAACTCCTCCAGCATTGGCGGTTAATAACCCAGAATTATTACCAAACGAAGTCACTCCAGTAGTAGATCTAGCCAACTTATTGCCAGAGTTGCAGGAAGAATCTTTAATTGAAAATTTAGAAGAGTTTGAAGCCGAAACAGGCTGGAAAATGAGGGTTCTGACCCAATACGATCGCTCTCCTGGGCGAGCTGTCAAAAAGTTTTGGGGCTTAGATGACAAAAGCATTTTGCTCGTAGCTGATAGCAGAGGCGGTAATTTGCTGGCTTTTAGTATTGGTGATGCCGTTTATGAGTTGCTGCCGCGTAACTTCTGGATTGAGCTACAAACCCGTTTTGGCAACATGTATTATATTCGAGAACACGGAGAAAATAATGCGATCGTTGAAGCGTTGGAATCAGTCAAAGGCTGTCTGCGCAAGAATGGCTGTAATGCTGTACCAGGACTACCTCAAGAACAGTGGATCCTAACCTTGATTAGTTCAATTGTTGGCGGAGTAATTTTGGGTGTAGCATTACAGCCATTCTTGCGCAGACAGCCTTTGACTGATTCCAACGCTTCAACGATCGCATTATTTTCTCC
>JBCBWB010000228.1:0-6808 GCA_039817275.1 Cyanobacteria bacterium J06648_1
TGCCCAACGATCCTCAATTAATTGACATTCTTAGTGACAACGGTGTAGATATTGCCGTGCTGCCTCAGGGTGATGAAGGCTGGTTGTTTAAAGCTTTGAGTAGTCTCTTATTCCCAATTTTACTATTGGTAGGTTTATTCTTCCTTTTGAGAAGAGCGCAAAGTGGACCTGGTTCTCAGGCAATGAACTTTGGCAAGTCTAAAGCTAGAGTGCAGATGGAACCCAAGACCCAAGTAACTTTTGGTGATGTTGCTGGTATTGAGCAAGCGAAACTAGAGCTAACCGAGGTAGTAGATTTCCTCAAAAACGCTGATCGCTTTACCGCCATTGGTGCCAAAATTCCTAAAGGCGTGCTGCTAGTGGGACCTCCAGGAACAGGTAAAACTCTGTTGGCGAAAGCCGTAGCTGGGGAAGCTGGTGTACCTTTCTTCAGTATTTCTGGTTCAGAATTCGTCGAAATGTTTGTCGGTGTTGGTGCATCTCGTGTACGTGACCTCTTTGAACAGGCAAAAGCAAACGCGCCCTGTATCGTCTTTATCGATGAGATTGATGCCGTAGGTCGTCAACGTGGTGCTGGTCTTGGTGGTGGTAATGACGAGCGCGAACAGACTCTCAACCAACTGCTAACCGAAATGGATGGTTTTGAAGGCAACACTGGTATCATCATCATCGCTGCTACCAACCGTCCTGATGTACTTGACTCAGCCTTGATGCGTCCTGGTCGCTTTGACCGTCAGGTTGTGGTAGACCGTCCCGACTACTCTGGTCGTCAAGAAATTCTTAACGTTCATGCCCGTGGTAAAACTCTGGCTAAAGACGTTGACTTAAACAAAATCGCCCGTCGTACTCCAGGCTTTACTGGTGCTGACTTGGCAAACTTACTCAACGAAGCGGCAATCTTGGCAGCTCGTCGTAGCCTCACAGAAATCTCCATGGATGAAGTCAACGATGCGATTGATCGCGTCATGGCAGGTCCTGAGAAGAAAAATCGCGTGATGAGCGAGAAACGCAAAGAGCTTGTGGCATACCACGAAGCTGGTCACGCCCTAGTAGGTGCTTTGATGCCCGACTATGACCCTGTGCAAAAAATCAGCATTATTCCTCGCGGACGTGCTGGTGGTCTGACTTGGTTTACTCCTAGTGAAGATCGGATGGAGTCTGGTTTATATTCCCGTTCTTATTTGCAAAACCAAATGGCGGTTGCTTTAGGTGGTCGTTTGGCAGAAGAAATTATCTACGGTGAAGAAGAAGTAACTACTGGTGCTTCTAATGATTTGCAGCAGGTAACTAGAGTCGCCCGTCAGATGGTAACTCGTTTTGGAATGAGCGATCGCCTTGGTCCTGTAGCCCTTGGTCGTCAGAATGGTAACGTCTTTATGGGTCGTGATATTGCCTCTGACCGCGATTTTTCCAACGAAACCGCAGCGGCGATCGATGAAGAAGTACGCAATTATGTGGATCAGGCATACAGCCGCGCCAAGAGAGTCTTGATGGAAAACCGTCACATTCTCGATAAGTTAGCTGATATGTTGATTGAAAAAGAAACAGTGGAAGCTGATGAACTTCAAGATGTTCTAGCTAACAACGAAGTGAAAATGGCATCCTTGGCATAGTCGTCGTCATCGTTAACGTCTAGTCAATAAAAATCCATTTTCTAAGATTGGCAGTACTCCAACGGGTACTGCTTTTTTTTTGCTCTATTTATTTATTTACGGCAGTATATTGCCAGCCCCAAAAAACTAAGAAGCAATACGGGATAAAACTCGATCTACGCGATCCAGCTCGATTTCCATAAAATCATCAACCGTCCAGTTTGCCTGACGCTGAAGCATATGAAGCGGATAAAGATTAGAAATACCAACTACCTGGATCCTTGCTCGTTTGGCGGCAGTGATGCCCACAGGGTTGTTTTCGATCGCCAAACATTCATAAGGCTCTAGATTAAGCTGTGAGGCGGCAAATAAATAAGGTTCAGGTTCTGGTTTACTGGCGGCTAAATCGTCCCCTGCCACAATTAAATCGAAGTAATCAGTCAGCTCCACTTTCGCCAAGACATGCTCCACTTCCGAGCGGGTGGCTCCAGTAACTAAGCCAGCGACAATATTCTGCTCTTGTAACTTAGTCAAGAATCCCTTGAGGTTTGAGGGTAAAGGGATTTCGGTTAGCTGCTCAACCCTTTGACGATAACCTTGAGCTTTGGTTTTAAGTAGTTTGTCTAGATAGGCATCAGCCAGAATACGCCCTCGACTAGCGAGGATATCTTTCAGACAGGCGCGATCGCTTCTGCCACGACAGTAGAGAATATACTCATCGTCATCAGCTCGTAAATTCTCACTCAACAGGATTTCAGCAATAAGCTCCTGATTAATCTCTGCGTCGTTGATAATTACACCACTAAAATCCAGAAAAACTGCTTTGAGACTCATAAACTAAACTTTGGGTATCAATTACCACTCGATTTTACTCCTGTAGTTAGCTGATTTGTCCACCAAACATCTTCGGTTAGCACCTGGCTAAAACCAGCTTTTCCTAGCCAAGCATCGACGCTACCTGCGGCATACTCTTTGATATAAGGCTCTTCAAATATATCAGACAGCCAAGTCGTATTGCGCAAAGTTTTTTGATGACCGTCGAGAATAATTACCTGTCCCCCTGGCTTTAATAGACGATAGGCCTCTTCAAGTACAGCTTGAGCGATCGCCACAGGAGTTTCATGGAAGAGGAGAGAAGCTGTAACCAGATCAAATTCTGCCGCATCATACTTGGTGTTTTCTGCCAGTCCATGGCGCCACCCAATCTCTAGCTGCTCCTGCTGCGCCTTGTATTCACTTATGGCTAACATCTGGGGGGATAAATCTAGCCCAATCACTGCCGCCTGGGGAAAAGCCTGCTTTAACATAATGGTAGTCGAACCCGTACCACAGCCCAGGTCAATTATCTTTTGCGGACTGCCAACGACTGCTTTGACTACTGCTTGACGATTCCAAGTTTCATTAGGCGGTAGGGCATGTTTAGTTACGGGGTCGTAAGTCAACGCTGCTCCTTGAGTAAGATATCCTCCTTCAATACCATGGAAATTCTGAGACTTATAGTACTCAGGGTAGATCAGGTCTGGATCTTGGAGGCGATCGCTCACTCCCGACCAATCAATGCTGTCAGAAAGCTCCTTTAGGGCATCGCGATCGACGAGAAACCCAAATATAGGCTGAATAAATTTTTCCCACAGGGTATCTTGAGCAGTAGCCATTGGGTATGTAGTTGAGAGGAGAATATTAAATATTATTTGTCTATTCTAGGCAATATCGCTTGATCGTGCCTTGATCGCAGTGCGGAAATGCAAATTATTGCTTCGATTACAGCGGGTTTAAAGCTAAGATTAGCGATTGTTTAGACCGTTAATCGCGAAATTCGGCTTTTTTTGTTTTTTCATTACTTCTAGCCAACCAATGAAACTAGCATCCCCCAAGCTCCTCCATAGTTGGCGCCCAAGATGGCAAATTTCGCTGCTAGACCGCTATCTAATTAGACAGTTAAGCTGGTTCTTTCTCTTTAGCGTTAGCTTGCTAACCTCCTTGGGTGTTGCCATCGGTACTATATCCGAGCTGGCATACAAAGTAAGCGAACTCCAGCTACCGATTCCCATTGCCCTGATAATTTTTGGCTGTAAGATTCCCGAATATGCTGCTTATGCCTTGCCGATTTCCACTCTTTTGACGGGTCTGATCATTGTTGGGCGACTGAATAGCGATCGCGAGTTAACTGCCCTATTTAGCTTTGGGATTAGCTTCTATCGCCTCATGCTTCCTGCTTTGACATTTAGTTTAGTGATCACGGGAATTACTTTTCTGCTCAACGAATTATTAGTACCAGCCGCAAACTACCAGGCAAATCTGCTGCAAACCCCCTACATTGCCAAAACCGAATTGAATCTCCAAAAACAAGACATTTACTATGCTGAATATATTCAGGAGCAAAACGGCAGTAAAGAACTCAAAACGATCTATTTTGCCGAACAGTATACGGCACCAAGTCTAGTCAGACTCACCGTTATTGATTACCATCAGCATCGAGTTGAACAAATCCTGACCGCTAATTCGGCTCGCTGGGAGCGATCGCAGCAGCAATGGCTACTGTTTCAGGGAACAATTAGTCGCTTTGCCCACGCTGGTTTAGGAGTTACAGTTGAAGAGTTTGACACTAAGCTGATGTCGCGTTCGGCAACTATCT
Organism: Cyanobacteria bacterium J06648_1; assembly: GCA_039817275.1. Taxonomy (GTDB): domain Bacteria; phylum Cyanobacteriota; class Cyanobacteriia; order Cyanobacteriales; family Xenococcaceae; genus Waterburya. Next base: position 4,228 of record JBCBWB010000228.1, read on the forward strand.
TCGAGATTGTTAGTAAAGAGCGTAGTCCCGAAGATATGAATATCCGCCAGGCTCAGGAATACGTCAACCTGATCGCGGATAGTGGCGAACCAACTTATATTGCCAAATTTATTGTCCGCATACATCAAAAGTACGCTTTCCCCTTTATCTGCATTGTTTTTATGGTGTTTGGTGCGGCACTGGGCAAGAAATATTCTGGACTAAATCGGGGCAAAAGCTTTGCTCTCTGTGTGGGCATTGTCTTTGTTTACTACTGTTTGGGATTCGCCGTCGGTTCTTTGGGAATTACGGGCGTAATATCTCCTTTTCTCGCCGCTTGGCTGCCTAACTTTATTGGCTTAGGAGTGGGAGTATATCTATCGAGTAGCAATACTTCATGTATTTAATTTACTCGTTAGGAAAAGGTACAAGGATTCGCTCCGCGTCAAGGCAGAAGGCAGAAGAAAAACAAGAATATGCAATTTTAATTCTGTCTACCCACTCAAATGGTTTCGGTTTAATCTGAATAGATGGGGGGTGAGACTCAATCTCAAGATTTGATATAGGGTGATAACTCAGACCAAAGCTGGGGAAAATCTGTTTTGCAAGTTTCCGCCTGAGCAATTTCCATATCTCGATAGTCAAAGCCTGGAGTGACAGCTTCTCCCAACAAGCCGTATTCCCCAGATTCTAAGACGGCAGCTTTCCAATAGCCACCTGGAACGAGCAGTTGTCCGACTTCCCCCTGAGCAAAATTTAGTCCTAGCCTGACTTTTTCCAGTTCTCCTGTGGGTGATATCAGCAGATAGGTGATTGGGGAACCTGCCTGAAAATAGTGCAGAATATCTGACTGGTTGCGATGTAAATGGTCAATCGGTCGATCATCGGTCAATAAATAATAGATCGAAGTTAGCAGACTGCGATCGCCGCCGACTCTGGCTGTAGGTAAAGTCTGCTCAGAACGGTAACTTTCGGCAAAATAGCCCCCTTCTGTATGTTCGACAAGAGATAGCTGTTCGATTAGGTCTTGTTTATTCATCGTTAGGTTAGTCTTCAGGCAGTAGGTATCAGCTTAATTTCTTGGGGATGGAGTTTCAAGGTCAGGCGATCGCCATAGCTGAGATAGGAGATTTTGGGGGCGATAACTTCAATAATCGCAGGGTCTTGAAAATGACCAATTTTGGTTTCAGGGTGAGGATAATAAATCCAGCCTGAGTAATCAATGCGCCGATAATTAACGCCACAGCGAGCAAAGGAAAAAGTTTCTGCTGGATAATCGGGATGCCACTTGACGAGGTTAAAAGTATACTGCGGCTCAATCAGGGCAAAAGTATGAGGGGCGATCAAGACATTTAGCGTCCCCAGAAAAAAATCCCTTAGATCTAGACCCAAAGCCCGAAAATAAGGTAGCTGCATCTCCAGGGTTCCCCGTTCATAGGGACTGTCTGTCGCCTGTCCCGATGCCACTTGATGTCCAGCTTTTACTGTTCCTACCAAGGAAATTAAGTTTGTTTTTGTCATAAATTATCAGTCAGCTACGGCTAATTATTAATCTAAATCAAGAACGCGAAGAAATACTGGGGAAACATCTTATATTGAAATTATCCTTCAGACTATTAGAAGAGTATCTAGTCGAGTAAGGCAGAAATACAGCTAGAGAGCGTTGCGCCTCCTTTGATTGCTTTCTACTCAATAACCAATCAAAATTTTCATTCGAGAAATATCTTATGTCTGCCCCAGAATCTTTTGCCTCCGAGATTTTCATCGATAGTATTAACTTTGACGAACTAGAGCTAACGGCAGGAACAATAATTACTAGTCAGTTTTCGGGGCTAGAATTTTCTACCCCGTCAGAGTTTGGACTGATGCTGTTTGATACTAAATAATGTAACGGGAGAAGACTTCGACTAGATAACAATCCCGTTGTCAGTCCTTTCTTAAACGGGGCGACAACTAGCCAAAGCGTTAATTTTGGCTTCGGCTTGGCAACTACGGGGGCGAATGGTACAGGAGAATTAGGCAGCTTTGTTCCTGGTTTAGGACAACAGGTCGATTTTTTTATTGCTGATCGCCTTCAGGCAGATCTACCAGCAGATGACGAGGCACTCTATATCTTGTGGGCAGGGAGCAATGATTATTTTTTACCCGATGCCGAACCCGCACAGATAGTGGGCAATATTCAAACAGAACTAGAATCTCTCTATGGTATTGGGGCGAGAGACTTTCTGGTAGTCAATTTAGCAGATTTGGGGCAGATTCCTGAAGCCAACAATCCGAACCTGACTGTCTCCCCAGAAGAACTGACCACTTTGAGCCAGACTCATAACTCGCTGTTAGCATCGACGGTAGACGAGCTGGAAGATACTCTAGTAGGCTCTGAGATCACTATTTTAGACGCTAATTCCTTATTGGATAATGTTTTCGCCGATCCCGCGGCATTTGGCTTGACTAACGTTACTGAACCTTTTTTAGACCCTCTGACTTTTACCCCCACCGTAGGAGCAGATCCCGATGATTTCTTCTTCTTCAATCCCCAAAGTTTCTAGGGCAAAGTCGCTGAGAATTTGATGACCCACTGCGGTGGGGTGGAGGGTATCGAAGA
>JBCBWB010000229.1:0-6631 GCA_039817275.1 Cyanobacteria bacterium J06648_1
GCTCTAGAGAAATTGGCTGCCAGGTTGTTGCATTGTAGGTAGTGTAAGTAAGTTTAGTCTTTGTCAGATCTAAATCCATCACAGTTAGAGTTTTATGAGGAAGTAACTCGCTATCGATTAGCTGTCTTGCTCCTTGCCCTAAAGCCCCTGCGTGAAGCAGTTCTAGGTTATTAACCCTACCAGGAAAGTATACATGATGGTGTCCGCTAACGTACCCAAGTACCTGGTTGGCAATTAAAAGCGATCGCAATTTGTCTCCTTCAGCTAGATATTCTCCTGGTTTATTTTTGGTCTTGGCGACGGGATATAGAGGTAAGTGTCCCAAGACGATTCTGGCGCTAGCCTGTTGAGCAACAGGAGATTGCAACGCCTGTTCGATCCAGCCCAACTGCTGTGGTGAGATTTCGGCAGTCGAAGCATCCCAGACCAGAAAAAAGACCTTGTTTTGTTCAAAAGTATAGTAGAAGGGAAAATTGGCGCGATCAACAAAGTTTAGACTACTGTCGTGTTGTTGCCAATAAGCCTGAGCGAGCTTCCTTTCCTGGGAAAAAATCAGGGTTTCAGCTTTGACGGCGCCAGAACCATCATGATTACCGATAGTAAAGCCAAACGGAATCTTTTGCCCTCGTAGTGGTGCGGCTACCTCACGATCAAAAGCTGCCCACATCGATTCAATTTGAGACTTGGTTAAAGAAGCCTTTTGCCCTGCAATCATGTCACCGCCACAGAGTACTAGATCGGGCTGCCACTGAGACATCAAAGCGATCGCCTGAGTAACTTCTGGCTCATATTCTGTTGAACCGTACTGACTATTAAGATCGCTAATTACGACAATCCGAAAATCTTGGCGAGGCGGTAAATAAAGATTTTTGGCAACTGCATCATTTGCGCCGAGTTTCCAATTTACGATCGCACAGCCGAGTACAAGACTAAAAAGTAGACCAATTATCAACCAGTAACCAAAGCGCCGTTTCATGTTAATCAAATCGAGCAAGTCGGGAATAAAATTAATATCATACGCTTGATGTTAGTTGGTTGTTAGTTGTTAGTTCCAAATATCTACTAAAGCCTAATGCAGCGCTTTAACCCGACTAATTTGGGCTAATCCTGACTTATCTCCTGCCTGACGATACAGTTCTTCGGCGGCGGCTAGGTCTTGCTGATATGCGGGACGATCGCCCATAGTTAGATTGACGATCGCCCGATTGTAATAAGCGATCGCTTCATCTGGCTTTTGTTCTATTACCTGGGTCAAGTCTGCTATTGCCGCAGGATAATCTTCACGCACCGCGTAAATTACCGAACGGTTAACCAAAGCGGAAATATGCTTACCTTTAGTTAGCGTCAGGGTGCGGTCAAAATCTGCTAGGGCGAAATCAAACTGACCCAACTGTTTATAAACATAACCACGGTTATAGTAGGCATTGGCAAATTCTTGGTTTAAAGCGATCGCTCGTTCAAAGGCGGCTAGGGCAGCGGCATATTCTTCTAATCCACCAAAAGACATACCGACCATGTTGTATGCCTGAAAATTATTGGGTTCAACTGCTAATAGCTCCAGAAAGCTAGCGATTGCCTGACGATATTGACGAGCTTCAAAATCTCGAAACCCTTGTTGATATAATTCTGACGACGATAGCTGTTGCGTGAGGGCTGGTGATATCTTAGCCTGAACCACAGCAGGAGAACCAAAGCCACAGCAGGAGAAGAAAAGAGAGATAAATAGCGATCTTAGAGTGAGTTTGAGCATGTGTGTTACGCATGTATATTGCCTAAGACTAGCGTGAAATACAGCCTGGCTCTTTTAAGAGTTGATGAATAGATTTGAGACTGCTTAACAAATAAGCTAAAAAACTCCGACTTTAAATTCTGCTCAGTGACAGCCAACAATATACGTAGAAAAATTCTTGCAGAACCTGAGCAAATTATGCTTAAACTATAGATCTTCAGAGAAGGATCGGATAAAAAGGTTAGTTAGAGGCAAAGCAACATGAGTGATACATCCAAAAAGTCGATTGGAATTATTGGAGCTTCGGGATATGGAGGAGTTCAATTAGTTAGACTTTTATTGGAACATCCTCAAGTAGAAATTGCTTATCTCGGTGGGGACAGCAGCGCGGGGAAACAATATGGTTCGATCTATCCCCATTTAGCCCACTACAGCGAGCTAAAAGTAGAAAAAATCGATTTAGATGCGATCGCCGAACGCTGTGATGCTGTGTTTCTCGGCTTACCCAATGGTTTGGCTTGCGACATTGCCCCTGTTTTAATTGCCAAAGGCTGTAAAGTGTTGGATCTTTCCGCCGACTATCGGTTTAATAATCTAGATACCTATACCGACTGGTATAAGAAAGAGCGTACAGATCAAGATACGGCAAAAAGCGCCGTTTACGGCTTACCAGAGCTGCACCGCGAACAGATCGAGCAGTCTCAGCTAATTGGTTGTCCAGGGTGTTATCCTACCGCCAGTTTACTAGCTCTAGCGCCGTTACTTAAACAAGGCTTAATTGATCCCTCTACAGCCATTATTGATGCCAAATCGGGGACTTCTGGTGGTGGTCGTCAAGGTAAAATCAATATGCTGCTAGCTGAGGCAGATAACTCCTTGGGAGCTTACGGAGTAGCTAGCCACCGTCATACCCCAGAAATCGAGCAAATTTGCAGTTCTTTGGCTCGGCAAGAAGTAACGGTACAGTTTACGCCCCATCTAATTCCTATGGTGAGAGGAATTTTGGCAACTGTCTATGCTACCTTGCGCGATCCTGGCTTGGTACGAGAAGATCTGATCACAATTTACAGCGCTTTCTATCGTTCTTCTCCCTTTGTTAAAGTGTTGGCGAACGGAGTCTATCCCCAGACCAAATGGGCTTGTGGTACCAATTTGGCATATATCGGCATTCAGGTTGATGCTCGTACTGGTCGAGTAATTGTCTTATCGGCGATCGATAATCTAATCAAAGGTCAGGCTGGTCAAGCGGTACAGTGTTTAAACATTATGATGGGCTGGGATGAATCTCTTGGCTTACCCAAACTAAGCTTTTATCCCTAGTTAAAGCCAACGGGCTTTGGTTTTCTCCAGGAACAATGTTGTGTTACCAAATATAAGAGGTAAACTTTAGTCTGGAATCTGGAATAAAGGGGGATTTTTGACGATGAATCGCAGCCTGATATTTTGCCTGTTTAGCAGTTTATGTTTCTTCGGTTCACTCTCTCAGGTCAAAGCGGAAAATACCCTCGAAAAGATTCAGCGTACGGGTGTACTAAATGTAGCAATTAGGGAAGATGCAGCTCCTTTTGGCTATAAAGATGGTAGTGGTAATTTACAGGGGTATTGTCTTGGCTTTTTTGCCCTATTAGAATCGCAGCTAATTCAGCAGCTAGAGCGTAATACCTTCAGTATTAAGTTGCTCAAGTCTACCATCAGTAATCGGTTTAATTTAGTTGCCAACGATATTATTGATCTCGAATGTGGTCCTAATACAATCCGTGATCAACCTCCTGAAAACGTCGATTTCTCCAGCAGTTTTTTCGTTACGGGAAGCCAGTTTTTGGTCAATCAAGATAGTTCTCTCGACCCAAAAAATGACTTGGATGGAGCTATTTTGGGCGTAATTGGCAATACCAGCACAGCAAAGCTAATTACCGAACGCTATCCTAATGCAACTTTAAGAAAATACCGTGGCGTGACTGCCAGAAACCGAGGTATACAGGCGCTAACGCAGGACAAGATTGATGCCATGATTAGCGATGGCATTTTGTTACGCGCCGCAGCTCAACAGCAGGGTTTATCTTCTATAGATTATCCCCTTGTTCCCGATATTCCCCTAACATGCGATCGCTATGGCATGATTATTCCCGCCGAAGATCCCACATGGAAAGATTTTGTTAATACGGCGATCAATAGCCCTGAAGCGGACGACCTATCAAAAGCCTGGTTTGGTAATGTGTTTAACTACATCCTTCCCGCCAAGGATTTTTGCTCGTAGCTGCTGATAGCGATCGCAACTATTACCGATACTGTTTCAAGCAACAGCTTCTCTTAAAGCTTCAGCGTGGATAACAGGATCAAGTACTGCCCTTTACGCCAGATCGACCTCGTAGCCCCGCAAGATAAAAGACACAATTTAGCGTCCTCGCAACTGTCGAATCAGCCAATAACTAATAGAAAGAGCCATAATTGCCGCCGCCAAAGCAATTAGCTCGTTGCCAGAATACTTTTGTAAATCAAAAATAATGATTTTACGAGCAACTGCAACCAAAGCAGTAGAGATAACTAACTCAACTTGAAAAATATGCTTTTTGAGATAAACAGTAATATTTTCTAGCAATTCTAGAGCAATTAGAATATTTAAAAACAAGCCAAATAGTTCGATCAAAGTTTTGTTAATTGAACCCAGAGGTTCAGTCAAGATATTGTTGCCAATCACAAAAACCAAATCGACTAAAGCTACTAAAATCAAAATTAATAAGACAATAGATAAAACTTTAGCAACTATATTCTCAATCAAATAAACTAATTTGAAAAAGTTGCGGTTGTTACCTATATTTAGTATTAATTTAATTAGATTATTGTCTCTCGCCATGATGATTATTAGAGCTTAATTAATGTCGAAGGCGCTTGAGTCGCCAAGATACAGACAACAACGCGCTTGGCTCTAATCCTCTCATAGCCAAGATTTTAAAAGCAAATTTGGCAAGTGCCAGTAGGGCGACCGCTATTTGTTTTCCATGTCAAGTACAAGACTCAGCTCGGGCAGATAATCACTAGAGTTGTTTTGGAAGAAAAAGATCTCAGCAGAGTTGATATGAAAGGTGCCAATGCAGAAGAATCTTGATCTGAAGAAGCTTTCTGCTGCTATGCTAACACCTAATTAAATTAGTTAAATTTAAACTCCCCCAAAAAAGTTGATATTCTACTCTGGCTATAGATCAAGACCTTATGCTGACCTGATTTCGGTAAATCACAGGTTATTTCAATGTTGCGATCAGCAGTTTTAGTTTGACATTCGAAAATATCGCGATCGCTTTGCGAACTGCTGGATTTCTGCTGAAATATTTGCCAATTGAAAAGTTTATTTTGTTTGCTCGGCGTACTCATAGCAATTACTTTTTGGCGATAATCTTTGGGGGTTTTAATCTTAATTAGGACTTTTGTATCTGCTTCAGTCTCATACTTTTGAGGTGTAATCAAAGTTAGCCCTTGAGCAAAAAATTGCGGCTGTAAAATAGGGCTGTTTTCAAAGCTTTTGCGGTTTCTAGGTTGGGCGAGAAGTTGCCAAGCAGCAAGGTGAGGAAAATGGCTAACGATCATTGCTTGAGAAGGCAACATCAAGTAATCAGCGCTGTATTTATTCTGCTTGTTATCATCCCAAGTAGTATCAACTAACTGCCAGCTACCGTCAATTTTGACAGCATTCCAAGCGTGAAGAGTCCAGTCATGTTTGGATGTTCCCGCCCTCAAATAGAATGGGATTAAATCAACAGGGGCAAATTCCTCTCTAACTCTGCCTCGAACGTAAGCAACCTCTGCTCCCATTGCCTTCGCTAAAGCCTGAAATAATTTAGCGTATCCCTCACAAACTGCCTGATGAGTTTTAAAGACCGTTTGCGCATCTTGCTTTGGTCTATTACCAGTGGTTAAAACATCTAGATCATATTCAACCCGATTAATCACATAATCATGTATGGCTTTGATTCTCAGGTAAGGATCTGACTCATTTTTAGCGATATAGTCGGCAACGGATTTGATACTTTTTTCCGTTTCAGGAGTCATCTTCGCAATCAGAGGGTGTAGCTCCTTATCTGACCAAGACCAGGGTGATTCTAGAACGGGAGGGGTAGGATTATAGGCTAGCTTAGTTATTAAGCGGTTAATCGGATTTGCACCTAAATTACGCTGACAGAAAATCAAGAATAACAGCAGAGCAATGCCAATCATATGACGAACCTGCACTCTTTTATAATTAATTCTGTTAAAGTTAAATTGCTTGAAATTAATCCGAGTAAAAGACAGCTTAATCTTCCTCCAAAGTTTCTTAAATAAGCGTTTTTCTCGCTTTCTTTTGCTAACCTCCAGCAGAAACTTTTGCTCTAGCTTATCAACCATAATTGTCTTACCTGCATAAATTGCGCTGCGTGTTTTGAGACTGTATTCATCGCAATTTACCGAATAAGTGAAATTCACTGGATAATCATCGATTGAGCAACAGCCGATCAATATTTTCTGATGACTAGTAGCTTTTTTGTATGATTTTGGTCACTCTCTACAAGAATATGAGTTTGGCAACGATTCCGACACTTTTGTGATCAACAAGCTCAATATGAGTATTTTGAACGTGAGTCAGCCATCTGATTTTTAGGTGAAGATCGCTTTTCTGGTATTGGTTAAGTTGGTCAGCAGTATCGATTGCTGCTCGAACCCTTGAGCAGAAAATATTAAGAGAAAATTTGAGAGGTTATTCCAGATTACTCAGGAAACGTAGAATTAATTCACCTCACCGAGATACGTTCAATCTAGGTCTCTAGCGACTTTGTCCAACTGCAAATACAGTCAAATATAGCGTTACGCGAATACGTTAGGACATTTTGCGAAAGCAGAATCAACACACTCTCGAATGGTTTCAAAGTCGTA
>JBCBWB010000022.1:0-39948 GCA_039817275.1 Cyanobacteria bacterium J06648_1
ACAGCAAAACCGAAGCTTTGCTGTAAGCGCTAATGTCAATTAGATTCTAGATAGCATCACCAGTAAGTGGAGCTAGAGTTGCCAAGACTTCCTCACCTACTGCCGTACCAGCGGTATCGGGATCGGTAAAGGCACCATCGATGGTGTGTACACCAGCAAATACGCGACTGAGAGAGAACTCATCGAACAGCTCGCCAAAGCTATCATATTCACGTTCGATACCAGGAGTATCGGGAGATACAACACCAAAAGTACCAATATCGCCAAATTGTTCTGTAAACACAACTTCGGCTGCATACGCCATGGTACTGTGTCCAGAAATCCAATCTGGGAATCCAGGTTCTTCTAGGAATGCTTTCCAATCTGGATCGATGCCTAGATCTTCGGTAATGGGCTGAGAAGGACGAGGATACTGCTCGTTATATTTAGCATCCCAGGTAACAATTACCGCATCAGCCAGGGCAAGATTTAACTTGAAGAATAGCTCTACGTTCTGCTTAAGATCGAATCCTTCATCAATGGATATTTCTTGAGCTATATGACCAATGTGCTTATTAGGCTTGTAAGAATCACCCCGATCAACAAAGAAGAACTTGGCTATTTCTGACTGGTCGTCAGTACGCAGAATTGTGGTAGCTTCAGTATCTGCTGCTCCCCCCAGAACTGCTACAGCTTGTAAATCATCAAAGAACTCTTGACTATCTGGGGCGTCTGGACTGATTAGACTGACGATCGCATCACTACTTTCGATCGCATAAGGTATGGCAGTATCACCATACTGCGCTCCAACTGCAACCCCACTACCGTTGTCGTCAGGACTCCAGAAAAAGGGATCGTCTGCATCTATAGGTATGAATTCAGAGTTATCAGGATCCAAAGGATCGTCAAAACTGGCAAACTCATCAGCCCTCATGTCTAATAGCTCTTGAGCTACCAGGCTTCCGTAAGTCAAACCGAGCATTTCAGCCGCAGGGTCAGCATCAATCTCATCTAAAGAGAGATCCATTTGAGCATCAATGATGTCTTGCTGCTCTGGATAAAGTTCGCTTAAGACCGTCGCTGATGCACCAGCAATTGCGGCTTCTACTGATGCTCCCTCTGGAGACATCTCAATTGCATCTAAATCGATAGCATAGGGGTCGAATTCTCCTGTAACGCCAGCAAAAGCGTTAAACATAGATGCGGATAGAAGCGCACCTGCTCTTGTTCCTTGGGGTGGTGCAGCACCTACATCAACGAGCTCATCAAATAAGAATTGGTTGGTAGTTAAGTTGGCACCGACAGTTTGCCAGTCGAGGACGACATCTGTGCCTGGTAAAGAAACTAAAACATCGTCAGAATTATTTTCTGAAACGACATCTTGCCCTTCTCCTAAAGATTCCTCTTCAATTTCTGCAATCAGAAACTGAGAACCTGGAGGGACAAAAGACGTAATGTTTTCGTAATCTACCGTAACTGTTTTGCTGTCGCCAGGCTCTAGCCCACTCATGTCTACATCTTCAAGAGTAGTGAGCAGTCCATCCTGAACCTCTTTCCCTGTTAGAGGCAATACCCGAGTATTGATTTTTTTATCGGAAGAAACATATAGATTGAGATCTATTGTCCCATCTAATGTTTTATCTCCTTCATTGGTAATCATTACATCGACGCTTCCAGGAGAACCCAATTCTGTGGCACTCTCAGGCAGGGTAGTTCCTTCAATTTCTAGTGAAAGATCCCCCAACGGTGCGCCTTCTTCAAAAGGAACTGCTTCATCTACGGCGACTTCTCCTCCGTTAGCTATTTCAGCTTTTTCTCCTAGATCGTCTGTATTTGGATCGAGAGTGGTGGCTTCTTCTACTTCTTCTACAGGAGTTTCAGTGGGAACTTCTTCTATTTCTTCTACAGGAGTTTCATCGACAAATTCTTCTGCAATAGCGCCGACATCTGCCGCAACTTCTGAATCTTTGGCGACCGTTGTCTCTAATTCTAATTCTTCCATTTTGTACTCTCTATTATTTAGATAAATTTCAATCGGAAAAACAAATACTGGTGGGCAAACTTATTTTTGACCTAGCTAGCATAGGTAAAAATAAAGCATGTAGCTGATATTTAATACAGGTATCTATCTGCTACTAATGCTGCGTCTGCGAGATAGATTATGCATGCTATTAGTTACTCCTGAAAAAGCAAATATTGCTCGATAGCTGGCGAACTCTATTAAGCGATCTCAATTTTGGGGAGTTCAAATAATCATTTGCTAATCCGCCCCTACAAGCTAGCTTTTAAAAAAAATATTTTCAAAGTTTTTTAGGAAAATAAAAAACATTATTTGCTAATAGTATTTAAATTGCCTTTATATGCGTAAAAATAGAGCTTTAATTGATTTGTTTTTATAGCGCTTGCGAATACAAAAAGCAGTAATTCTTTGCAGTTTCTATGTAGTTGTGATTCCAAGTATTAAGTTTGTTGCTGTTTTATAGCCACGCTCACGACGAATATAAATAAAATACTTTTATTTACTCAGATATGCGATCGTTATCTGAGTAAATAAGAATAAAAGCTTAAAATAAATCGCTAAACTATCATTAATAAGATAGGTGTTTGAACTATTCTATTTTAGATTTTTGCCAGATGTTTTCGTTTAATCTGCTAATAAGTTAAGCAGAAGAAAGGATAATGTCTCAGAGTTTCATAACTACTGCTCCATAGCTAACTGGCTCATTGATTGTTCATAACCCGTCCTTGAACACGCTTCTGAACCGAGGGGAATCTTGTAGAGCAAATTGAGAAGATGCATTACCAATTGGAGAAACACCATACTCTAACCAAAGCTAATTTGGCACAAAAAAAACTGACGGTGATTAACCATCAGCTCAATTAAGACACATGACTGATTTAAGCTTTGACCCAGCTAGCTGCTTCTCTAGTTAGCATCTTTATTTGGCTACTCTCAGATGGTGTGAAAAAAGCTCATCAGTCAACCATTGAGTTGTAGCCTTAAAATTATGCACCGAGTTGGGCAGTAACTCCAGATATGTACCTTCTCTAATCAAATGACCAAGTTGACCAGCGACAATGAAGCGGTCAAACATGTTTGCCGAGGCTTCTCCCAAACCCAATTTCATCAATGTTCCTCTCAAGTGTATTGACGCGGGTGTTGCTGGCTTTCCTTGACTCAAAGCTAGCAAATTATGAGCGATCGCCTTACCCTGTTGATATGCCACCTGCGCCGTAGCTGGTAAATCAGCACCGAGACAAGCACAATCACCCGCAGCAAATACTTCTGGATAGTTGGGCAGCTGTAGGGTCGGCTCTACCTTTAGCCGTCCACGGCGATCGCGGTAATCTTGATCAATCGCCAATTGCTGTATTAAAGGATTAAGGGTATTTCCTGCTGTCCAAACTGTCGTGGCACAGTTGAGCTGCTGTAGCTGCTCGTCTTGCATATACTCTATTCCATCGACGAAAACGGTCTGTACCTCAGCTTGGGATCTAATTTCTAAATTGCGCCGCTGAGCGATCGCTTGCTTAATTGTCTTGCCCGCAGAGGAATTGAGATCACCCTTAAGAATTTCGGGACTGCGATTAATAATTACAATTTTGATTTCTTGAGTGTCTCCTTTCAATCGTGCATACCACTGAGGGAGTAGATCGGCTAAGGTTAAGGCTATTTCAATTCCCGCAGGCCCTGCGCCGATTACAGCAATAGTAAGAAGAGCCTGTCTTTTAAGATTATCTTTTGTTTGACTCGCGCACTGAAGACGGCTACGCAGATGTTGCTTGAGACGAATAACATCATCGCTGCTACGAAAAGTCAGAGCATTTTCTGCTGCTCCCTTAATGTTGAAATAGTTTGCTTTGCTACCTAGGGCAAGAACTAGGTTACTGTAGGCATAAGACAAGCCAGAATCGAGCTGAACCTGAGACTGCTCTAAGTTAATCGCCGTCACTCGGTCTTGAACATAGCTGATATTACAGCGAGACAGCAATTCCTCATAGAGTGGCGATACCTGGTCGATGGTCATTTCTGTACTCAACAATTCGTATAGCAAGGGTTTGAATACGAAACGCTCGGCCTGATCGATCAATACTACTGGCAAGGCATAGTTTTTGTGGCATAGATGCAATGCAGCAAATAACCCCGCAAAGCCAGCACCTAAGATTACCGTTGGTTTAGTCATGGGAATAGTTTTTATATAGTCAACAAGCCATCGCCAAGGGGTAATCAAATACCTATGGTTGCATTTAAGTTAGTATTTTTCTATTTGCTTTTAACAGGGAAAATAAGGAATTAAGTTTTAAAATAGCTTTTGTGATAGTTTGCAACATAAATCTATGTTCGTTAGCTATTTTTCTGAGATTAGCCTGAAAAAAACTTGCTATCTTGTTTGTTAATTGTGCTTCTGTATACCAGCATAGGGGTAAGTAGAATTATAAGCTATCTAGCCTACATTCTCGCTATTTATAGTAAACATGATACTCTGATAACGAGTTAAATACTATTTTAGATTTGATCCACAATTATCTAATTAACCAAAAAAGCTCTTGCTTAAAGCAGAAAAAGACGGTTGAATTTATCAATGCTGATTGATCCTGAAAATAAAATAAGATTCTTATTGTTAATCTTCTAATACATTTACTTTAATTAATATTTGAGTTTATATGTCTTATAAAATAAGCTTTTGCAGATATATAAAGTTGCGAAAAATAATATTGTTTATATTCCCAAAAGCAACTGTTAAAAAAATATTAATTAAAGCTATTATTTGGTCAAGCGAAAGCAATAAGAGAAGGACGTTATGGCTCAGAGATTGCGACTGAGTTGGTCAGCGTATCTTTAAATATTGTTGCTATTAGTAATAAATCTATTAGTGCAAACACATAAGTAGTTAGAACATTTCAGGAAGACTTAGGATAATGAAACGAATAACCAGCATTTGCCTGGGAGTATCGATCTGTATAGCTTCTCTATCGATCGCCGCTTCGACTACAGCTGCTCATGAATTGATTGGTAAACATCAACATCTGAATCCAAATCTGATTGCGGTGAGAAGCGCCGCCACGATTACGCCCTACAATTTGGTTAGCCAGGCTTATCAAGGTAATTTTCGCTCTTTAGGCGTTCCTTCTTCGGGAGGATTTATTGCCGCTATTAGAGCCAATCGAATTAATGCCGACAAATTAGTTGAAATCGGTGTGGCGATGGGGAGACTAGATGAGAGCTATCTCACCAATGAAAGTTACAAGATTGCCGTAGAGAACGTTTTAGACAACACAATCAATACCAACTAAGACACCAGACTATGTTGTCAGTCTGCATGTTTCCTTCGGTCTATATTACCGCCTCACGTTACTTTAGGAGAGACAATCAATTATGAGTCGTCTGCAAACTATTCAGAAATTCGACCAATCGGTATGGCTAGACTATATCCGTCGTAGTTCTATCGTCAGCCATGAACTAGAACAGTTAATTAGCGAAGATGGCTTAAAAGGAGTTACTTCAAATCCAACTATCTTTGAAAAAGCAATTGGTGGCAGCACCGACTATGACTCAGCTTTACGTTCTTTAGAGCAGGTCAGCGATCGCGACGCCATGTCTTTATATGAAGAATTGGCGATCGAAGATATTCAAGCCACAGCCGACATTCTCCAGCCTGTCTATCAGCAGACTAATCGTCGTGATGGTTACGTGAGCCTAGAAGTATCGCCCTACTTAGCAAATAATACAGACGAGACAATTAAAGAAGCTCGTCGTCTTTGGCAAGCAGTAGGACGAGCCAACCTAATGGTCAAAGTTCCTGCTACCAAAGCAGGCATTCCTGCCATCCAGCAGTTGATTAGCGAAGGGATTAACATTAACGTTACCCTTTTGTTTGATCGCCAGTATTACGAACAGGTAGCCGAAGCCTATATTACTGGGCTAGAAACCCTAGCTCAAGCTGGTGGTGATGTTTCTCGGGTGTCTAGCGTAGCTAGCTTTTTTATTAGCCGCATCGATACTAGTGCCGATAACCAGATTATGGCAAAACTCAAGCAGGCAAAACCTGCTGAGAAAGAAATGCTCCAGGGTCTATTGGGCAAAGTGGCGATCGCCAATGCTAAACTAACTTACCAGCGTTGTCAGGAACTCTACCAAAGCGATCGCTGGCAGGCTCTAGCCAACATGGGTGCCAAGCCCCAGCGTTTATTGTGGGCAAGCACGGGGACTAAAAATCCGCAGTACAGTGATGTCATGTATGTCGAGGAATTAATTGGTTCAGATACGGTTAATACTGTTCCTCCTGCTACCTTAAATTCATTCCGTGAACACGGTAACTCTCGCTCTAGCCTGACCGAAAATATTGCCGCAGCCCAGGCAACGATCGATAATCTAGCCCAAGCGGGTATTTCCCTGACTGCTATTACTGATGATCTGTTAAACAAAGCAGTCGCATCTTTTAGTGAGTCATTTGACAAGCTATTGAGTACGGTCGAGAAAAAGCGAGAAGAAATACTTGGTGAAGAGTTAGATAAGCTACATTACAAGCTGCCTCCAGAACTTGAAGAAAAAATTGCGGCTTCTCTAGAAGATTGGCGACAAGAGGGCAAAATCCGCCGTTTGTGGCAGCGAGATGCTTCTCTTTGGACAGATAACGATGAAAGTCAGTGGTTGAGCTGGTTATGTACCACCGAAGATCAGATCGGACATATCGAAACTCTCCAGCAGCTAGCTAAAGAAGTTAAGCAAGAATTTGACTATGTGCTCTTACTAGGGATGGGCGGTTCTTCACTTTGTCCCGAAGTCATGAAACATACTTTTGGCAAGGTATCAGGCTTTCCCGAGCTGCTAATTCTCGATTCTACTGATGCGGCTCAGATCAAGTCGGTAGAAGCCAAAATCAATATCACCAAGACCCTGTTTATCGTTGCCAGTAAATCTGGTAACACCCTAGAGCCAAACATCTTCAAGCAGTATTTCTTCCAGCGGGTCAAAGAAGCCGTCGGTATTGATGCGGCGGGCAAGCAGTTTATCGCCGTTACTGATCCTGGTTCCAAACTTCAGCAGATTGCTGAGAGAGATGGATTCCGCCAGATTTTCTATGGCATTCCTGGAATTGGCGGACGTTATTCTGCTCTATCCAATTTTGGCATGGTTCCTGCGGCGGCAATGGGAGTTGATCTTGCTAAATTCTTGGATATTACCGAGGAGATGGTTCATTCTTGCGCTCCTTCTGTCCCAGCCGAAGATAACCCTGGGGTAGAGTTAGGGACAATTATGGGAGTCTTAGCCAACGAGGGTCGAGACAAAGTTACCCTGGTAACATCCCCAGAAATTGGCGATCTTGGGGCTTGGCTCGAACAGCTACTAGCTGAGTCTACAGGTAAACAAGGAAAGGGTCTGATTCCTGTAGATTTAGAAGCCTTGGGTGAACCCGAAGTTTACGGTAACGATCGCCTGTTTGTCTATCTGCGCTTAACTTCCTCGCCAAATCCAGCTCAAGATGCAGCAGTGGAGAAACTCCACCAAGCGGGACAGCCCGTAGTCTGTATTTCGATCAAGGATCGCTATCATATTGGACAAGAATTCTTCCGTTGGGAAGTTGCCACCGCGGTAGCAGGGTCAATTATTGGCATCAACGCCTTTAATCAGCCTGATGTCGAGGCGAGCAAAATTGTTACGCGGGACTTGACCACTGAGTATGAAGAAAAAGGTAGTTTACCCGCCGAGTCGCCTATTTTCCAAGAATCTGGCATCGAGCTATATACTGACGCGAAAAATGCCGCTTTCTTGCGGGAGCAAATCGGCAGTGAGTATACCCTAGGGCAATATCTCAAGGCTCACCTAGCCAGGCTCAGGGACGGCGACTATTTTGCGCTGCTGGCATATATCGATATGAATCGTCAGCACCAAGAACAGCTACAGATGGTGAGAACCGCAGTTCGCGATCGCTTTAAAGTAGCAACCTGTCTCGGTTTTGGTCCTCGTTTCCTCCATTCCACGGGGCAAGCATACAAAGGGGGTCCAAACACGGGAGTCTTTTTACAGATCACCGCCGAGGATAGCTTTGAGTTACCTGTACCTCAGCAAAAATATAGCTTTGGCGTGGTTAAAAGCGCCCAAGCCAGGGGTGATTTTCAGGTCTTAGTTGATCGCGATCGCCGTGCTTTACGCATCCATCTGGGTAAAGATATCCAGGCTGGTATCGCCGCTATTCAACAGGCGGTTGCCGAGCTTTAATTTTTGGCTGGTACTGGAATTTTAGATTGGACGATTTAGCTATCTTGAAATATTGCTTGAGATATGGCGATCGCTCTAACGGGCATTGCTAGGGGAGGAAACTACAAAGATCTCCTATTGGCAATGCCTGCCATCCATATAGGTGCAAACAGAGAATATTTATCTAGGAAGTTCCTTCCTGATTCTCGAACTGTGCCAATGCAAACATACAAACCACAGGAGATATTCATGGAAATCGGTGTAGTCGGCTTAGGACGCATGGGTGCAAACATTGTGCGTCGTCTAATGAGAAACGATCATCGTTGCGTCGTTTTTAATCGTACCCCCGAAAAGGTACAACAGCTAGAGTCTGAAGGTGCATTTGGTGCAGTTTCCCTCGCGGATCTGGTCGCCAAACTTCCTAAGCCTCGTGCGGTTTGGGTCATGGTTCCCGCTGGAGAGCCTACAGAGCAAACAGTGCTTCAGCTAGCAGAATTGCTCGAATCGGGAGATATTATCATTGATGGTGGCAATACTTACTACAAGGATGATGTCCGTCGAGCAAAATCTCTTCAGCAAAAAGGAATTCACTATGTCGATGTGGGGACTAGCGGCGGTGTTTGGGGTCTGGAACGGGGCTACTGCATGATGATTGGTGGTGAAACAGAAGTTGTGACCCATCTGGATCCGATTCTCAATACCTTAGCGCCAGGACAAGGCAATATTGACCGCACTCCTGGAAGAGATGAGATGACAGGTACTTCCGAGGAAGGTTATTTACACTGTGGTCCTGTTGGTGCAGGACACTTTGTGAAGATGGTGCATAACGGCGTGGAGTATGCTTTGATGCAGTCCTATGCCGAAGGTTTCGATATCTTCAAAAATGCCTCTTCCGAACAGCTACCAGAAGATTATCGTTACGACCTCAACATTGCCGACATCGCCGAAGTTTGGCGTCGAGGTAGTGTCGTCGGCTCGTGGCTGCTAGATTTATCGGCGATCGCCTTGGTCGAAAATCCTACTCTTTCCAACTATACAGGAGAAGTTCAAGACTCAGGAGAAGGTCGCTGGACGGTAATGGCCGCAGTCGAAGAAGCTGTCCCTGCCGATGTTCTTTCTGCTTCTCTCTATGCTCGTTTCCGTTCTCGACAAGAACATACCTTTGGCGAAAAAGCTCTTTCGGCGATGCGCTATAAATTTGGTGGTCATGTAGAGAAGAAATAGGCATCTTTTTTGACGGTCTTTAATTAGATCGTCTCGGCTGTTTTTTCTTTAATCATAATTATTCCTGATTTTTTAGGCGATCGCGACTTCAGTGGCGTTGGGAAAGAGCGATCGTAGTTGTTGATTGAGTAAACAAAAAAAATTGTGCTGCAAGCTAGAAGCTAATAAAACCATCGACTAACACCAACGCCATCTTTGTTCACATTCTCGGAGGTTACAAACAAATGGTATTTATCGAGAACAAGCAAACTACCAAACAAAAACCATCTATACGTCAGGCAGATCCCTGTATTATTGTCATCTTTGGTGCTTCGGGAGACTTAACCAAACGAAAGTTGATTCCTGCACTCTACAATTTAGCTAGCAGTAATCTACTTCCCGACCAATTTGCCGTAGTCGGTGTTGCCCGTCATTCCGTGACGACAGAAGAATTTCGTCAGCAGATGAGCCTGGACTTTGCCGAATTTGCCCCAGCTAATTTTGATCGCAAGTTATGGAATTGGCTGGATGAGAGAATTCACTATCTTCCTGGAGAATTCCAGAGTGCCGATACCTACAGCCGCTTAAAAACTTTCCTGGCTGAGATTGACGGCAAGTTTGGCACGGGTGGCAATTATCTCTACTATCTGGCTACTGCGCCCCGCTTCTTCTGTGACATTGTTTCCCAGCTTGGTAATGCGGGCATGACGGGGGAAAACGAACGTCAATGGCGTCGGGTAGTGATTGAAAAACCCTTTGGACAAGATCTTGCTTCGGCGCAGACTCTCAATCGTCAAATTACCAGCGTTCTCAACGAGTGTCAGATTTATCGCATCGATCACTATCTAGGGAAAGAAACCGTTCAAAATATTTTGATGTTCCGTTTCGGCAACGCCATGTTCGAGCCGATTTGGAATTATCGCTATATCGACCACGTGCAGATTACCGTAGGGGAAACTGTTGGGGTTGGCAGCAGAGGCGGCTACTATGAAAGCTCTGGCGCTCTACGGGATATGGTGCAAAATCACCTGTTCCAACTGCTGGCGATGGTGGCAATGGAAGCCCCCGTATCTTTTGATGCTGATGCGGTACGAGATGAGAAGTCTAAAGTATTGCGGGCGATCGAACCCATGAGCGAAGCGGACGTGTTGAACTACGCTGTTCGTGGTCAATATGATGCGGGAGAGATCGCCGAGCGACCTGTATTAGGATATCGTTCGGAGTCGGGGATCAATCCTAACTCTAATACGGAAACCTTTGCGGCGATGAAACTGATGATCGATAACTGGCGCTGGGCAAACGTGCCCTTTTACCTCCGCACAGGAAAAAGATTGCCCGAACGGGTAAGCGAAATTGCGATCCAGTTTAAACAGCCACCGTCGTTACTATTCCGCAATACGACAGTAGACCAGTTAAGCTCTAACTTCTTGGTGCTAAGAATTCAGCCCAATGAGGGAATTACCATGCAGTTTGGGGCAAAAGTGCCTGGTCCAGCCATGGAAATGAGTACGGTAGCAATGAATTTCTGCTATGCCAATTATTTTAACAGTACTCCCACCACTGGCTACGAGACTTTGATTTATGACTGTGCGATCGGCGACGCGACTCTATTCCAACGTTCTGACAATGTAGAACTGGGCTGGAGCGTGGTTAAACCGATGCTCGATGTTTGGAAAAATTTACCCCACGGTAACTTCCCCAACTACAAAGCAGGGTCTTGGGGTCCAATTGAAGCCGATCGCCTCCTCGAACGAGATGGCAGGAAGTGGCGCGAAGTTGATTCCTCGTTTTGCGACCTGGGATAAATAAGGTCTTTGGTTGAGAAGCCAACAGCTAACAGCTAACAGCTAACAGCTAAGACGAGAACGCACCCCTTTATTTAGATAACTACCGCTACAGGAATATTATGAGCAAATCAGGAATAACCCTAAATCGACATCTTTGGCAGCAGCACAAAGAATCTAAAATCGAACTTGACCTGTTGATGTTGCTAGAGCAAATGGCTTTTGCTGGCAAAATTCTCGCCCAGGAAATCAGTCGTGCGGCTTTGGTCGGGCATCTAGGACTGGCGGGGGAACAAAACGCCACGGGAGACCCCCAAAAGAAACTCGATATCTACAGTAATCAGGTGGTAATCGACGCCTTTATGGACTTAGGATTGGTAGCAGCGATCGCCTCTGAAGAATTAGATGAGGTGGAGTTTATTGACTGCGGTCAAGATAGTCCCTATATCCTCTGCACTGACCCCCTTGATGGTTCGTCCAATACTGATACCGCTGGTTCTCTCGGCACCATCTTTGGCATCTATCGTCGTCTGAGCCAAGGTTTTTGCGGTACGGAAGCCGATGCTTTACGACAGGGGACAGAATTGGTAGCTTCAGGCTACATCCTCTACAGCACCAGCACAATTTTGGTCTTTACCAGTGGCGAGAGCGTCAATGGCTTTACTTTAGACCCCAATCTCGGTGAATTTATCCTATCTCATCCAGAGATCCGAACTCCCGCCGCTGGCAAGGTTTATAGCGCCAACCTTAGCTATGCCCCAGAGTGGCATCCCAACCTCCATAGCTATCTTGACTATCTCAATTCTGGTGTTGATCACGATCAGCCCTCATCTCTGCGTTATGCGGGGGCATTAGTCGGTGATTTTCATCGCTGTCTGCTTCAGGGAGGACTATATTTCTACCCTGCTACCAATAAGCAACCACAGGGTAAGCTACGTCTGCTCTATGAATCTGCTCCCTTGGCTCTAATCGCCGAAAAAGCTGGTGGTAAGGCAAGTACGGGCAGCGATCGCATTCTCGATCTTCAGGCTGAATCGATTCATCAGCGATCGCCTCTCGCGATCGGCAGCACGGCAGCAGTGTCCTGTTACGAACAATTTCTCCAAACTGGTAAACCCTCATCAGATTCACAAAATCATGACAACTCAAACTATCGGCAACATACTCAGCTGGTACGGTAGCGATAATCCAGGGACTCTCACCAATCTGGCTCGACTGCTCAATCATGGTCGCTTGGGAGGTACGGGCAAAATGGTCATCTTGCCTGTAGATCAAGGATTTGAACATGGTCCTGCTCGCAGCTTTGCGATGAATCCTGATGCCTATGATCCGCGCTATCATTTTGAACTGGCGATCGAATCTGGCTGTAGTGCCTATGCTGCTCCCTTGGGCTTTTTAGAAGCAGGCGCTAGAGATTACGCAGGTCAAATTCCCCTGATTCTCAAGGTCAACGATCACGATGTTTTGCACGACGATCCAGACCCCTATCAGGCTCTGACAGGCAGTATTGATGATGCTCTGAGATTGGGCTGTGTGGGAATTGGCTTTACGATCTATCCTGGCTCTTCCCACCGCCTAGAGATGTACCAGCAAATTCATTCTTATATTGAAAAAGCCAAGCGCTGTGGTTTGGTAGTAATTATCTGGTCTTATCCTCGTGGCTCTGGCTTAAGCAAAGCGGGCGAAACAGCCATTGATGTTACTAGCTATGCAGCTCATATTGCGGCTCAGCTAGGCGCTCATATTATCAAGGTCAAACTGCCCAGTCAGCATATCGAACAGGAAGCCGCTGCATCAGTCTATCGCGAAGCGGCAGTGCCGATTACCACTATGAGTGAGCGAGTAAATCATGTGGTGCAGTGTACCTTCAACGGTCGGCGAATCGTCATCTTCTCTGGAGGTGCAGCCAGTACTGATGAAATTCTCCTGGAGCAAATTCGCAGTATTTATGATGGTGGCGGATTTGGCTCAATTATCGGTCGTAATTCCTTCCAAAGACCTAAACCTGAAGCTCTCAAACTTTTAGGACGCATTATGGATGCTTACTCAGGTAAGTTTGTCTCTCCCAACTGCGCCTTTGTCATGTAGTAGGTAATAGGTAACGGGTAATAGATAGTAAGTAGTGAGCATTTGACTAACAATCAAAAACCAACAACTAACAAAAATAGTTCTTGGAGCCTACTGCTTAAAGTCTGTTACTCAGAAGATTCTCAGGCAACGGCTCTACTCTACAGAAAAATAGCCTGCTATACATGTCGCCGATAGGTGCGGTCTATTAGGTGCATGTCGCAGGTGACTGCAATATATTCAACCTTACTAGAGGCAGTAGTTTTTCCCTTTGCCAAATTAACCAGGAGAAAAATACTGAAGACCAGTGAACGGATCAACCCAACTAGAGACAAGAAAAAGTCACTCTCAAGCAGACCGAGTATTTTTAGCATCGCCCAAGAGCGATGTTCGGGTCGGGCAAGAAACAATTTTATTAGCGGGAGACATTGGGGGAACCAAAACAATTCTCCGACTTGTCGAACTCGCCGATGGTCTAAACTTTAAAACGATCCACCAGCAAAAATATTCCAGCGCTCAGTTTCCCGACCTGGTGCCAATGGTGCAGCAGTTTTTGTCAGGAGTAAAGGGGACTAAACCCCAGGCTGCCTGCTTTGCGATCGCAGGAGCGGTGATGAACCAAACCTCAAAATTAACCAACCTCAATTGGTTTCTCTCAAGCGATCGCCTGGAGCAAGAATTAGAAATTGCCCGAGTAGTTCTACTCAATGATTTTGCTGCCAACTGCTATGGCGTACTGGGTCTAGAATCGAGCGACCTTCATACAGTCCAGCCAGGCAAACCCAAAGCCAATGCCCCGATCGCCGTAATTGGAGCGGGAACGGGATTAGGGGCGGGTTTTCTGGTACCCCAAGGGGAACAGTATCAGGTATTTGCTTCTGAAGGCGGACATGCAGACTTTACCCCCAAATCGGAACTCGAACTACAGCTTGCTTTTTATCTCCAGTCTAAATATCAGACCGAACATGTTTCGATGGAACGTTTGGTTTCGGGGCGGGGCATTATAGATATTTACGAATTCTTGCGCTTTAAGCAAATTTTCCCCGAATCCCCCGCTACTGCTCAGGAATTTGCCGATATGCCCCAGACTCAGCTCGATCCCGCAGCCATAATTTCTCAGGGCGCATTAGCCAATAGCGATCCTCTATGTGCCAAAACCATGGAAATCTTTATTGAAAACTATGGCTCACAGGCAGGCAATTTGGCACTAACTCTCTTACCCTTTGGTGGTCTATATATTACAGGCGGTATTGCTGCCAAGATTTTACCCCTGATGCAGTCGGCACGCTTTATCAATGCCTTCAAGCGTAAAGGAAGATTGGGAGAAGTGCTGCAAGAAATTCCGCTCCATGTCGTTCTTAACCCTCAAGTGGGCTTACTAGGCTCCATTTTATGTGGCGGTACAAATTTATGAATTCTCGAAGACTTGACTACAAAGCTTTAATTGCCGAGTTTATCGGCACGTTTGCCCTCATCTTTATCGGGGTCAGTACTATTGCCGCCAGCGAAATTGGCGGTGGTTCGGCTGGATTAGTCGGCATTGCCCTGGGTCATGGTTTAACGATCGCCGTGATGGTCAGCGCCACCGCTGCCATTAGTGGTGGTCATCTCAACCCTGCCGTTACCTTTGGTGCTTGGCTAGCCCGCAAAATTAATTCGCGCAATGCCCTCGGCTATATACTGGCTCAATGTCTGGCAGCTCTATTAGCGGCAAGCCTCGTGAGCCTAACTGTACCCCACGCCGTATTGTCGAAGATTGCCATGGGAACTCCCGCTCCAGGAACAGGAGTCCCTGTGACTATGGCTTTGATGATGGAAATAGTGCTAACTTTTTTCCTCGTCTTTGTGGTTTTTGGTACGGCGATCGACGGCAGAGCGCCAAAAATGGGTGGTTTGTTTGTGGGCTTAACCGTTACCTTCGACATCCTGGCAGGGGGACCAATTAGTGGTGCGGCAATGAATCCCGCCCGCTATCTGGGGCCTGCTCTGGTTAGCGGCAATCTCGAATTCTTTTGGCTCTATTGGATTGGTCCGCTGGCGGGCGGTGCGATCGCGGGGCTGCTTTACTATCATGTACTGCAAGAATCTGCCCATCTATATTTTTTCGAGCGTAATTTTGAATCTCGACACCCAGAAACAGGTCGTAATTCGCGCCGCTAAATTGCCATCGATCTATATTTGGGGCAGGTTGAGCTGTAGACCTGTCAGCCACGACTTGGATTGAGCGATAAATACAGCACATTTCAGCATCTTAACTACATTGATTCAGGAGAGCCTCATGCTATCGACAGAAATAAATATTGGCATTGAACCCCAAGCACGTCAGGAGATTGCCGACGGTCTATCTCGCCTCTTGGCTGATACCTACACCCTGTATCTCAAGACTCACAATTTTCATTGGAACGTGACTGGCTCAATGTTCAACACGCTCCACTCTATGTTTGAGGAGCAATATAACGAACTCGCTTTAGCTGTAGACCTCATTGCTGAAAGAATTCGGGCGTTGGGCTTTCCTGCTCCCGCGACCTATAGCAAATATGCCGAGCTAACTTCTATTACGGAAACTCTAGACATTCCTAATGCCAACGAAATGATTTTACAGTTGGTTAATGGTCAGGAAACAATTGTCCGTACCGCTCGTTCTATTTTTGCGGTAGTGGATCAGGCTAATGATGAACCCACTAGTGATATTCTGACCCAGAGAATGCAAATTCATGAGAAGAATGCCTGGATGCTTCGCAGTTTACTAGAATAGTTGGTTAGAACAATTGTCTAGAACAACTAAACTGAGTCTCTGACAATTCTCTTAAGTTACGGCACCAATTCTTTTGGTGTCATTTTATTGCAGGTATCAATTATGCCGTTAAAAATTTTATTGCAGACATCGTTATTAACTACAGACAGTGATGATTGGACTATTTGTCGATTTTCTCTGCTCAAAAACTATCTCAACTCACTTCAAGATGATGCAGGAAATCCTCTAATTGAAGCGATCGCCCGCGATCGCTCTCCCGATAGTTCGGGTCATGATCCTGTCCTGAGCAACTTAAATACGCAGGATTTTGATGAACTATGGCTGTTTGCCCTCGATGTGGGCAGTGGTCTAAGTCCCCAAGAACAGGCAGGAATCACTCGCTTCCATCAGCAGGGAGGCGGCATATTTACCGCCCGCGATCATGAAGACATCGGTGTTTCCCTCTGTGCCATTACTTCTATTGGTAGCTACCACTATTTTCATTCTCAACAGAATAATCCTGATGATAGTCGCTGTCAGCGAGACGACCATAAAACCCAGTCAATTAACTGGCCCAATTACCATTCTGGTAAAAATGGTGATTACCAAAAGATTCAGCCTGTCGAACCCGTTCATGAATTACTCCTGAACCATAAAACTCCCCAGGGTGTAGTCGAGTATTTTCCTGCTCATCCCCATGAGGGGGATATTGGAGTCCCTCCAGGCTTCGATTATGCTCGCGTCATTGCCACAGGCACCAGTCAAACAACCGAACGTCAATTTAATATTGCGATCGCAGGAGAAAGAGTCAAGGATGCGGCGGGAAACTTGCTGGGTAGAGTTGTCGCTGAATCAACCTTTCACCATCTAGCAGACTATAACTGGGATGTCACCACAGGCTGTCCTAGTTTTGTGGAAGAAGCCCCAGGCAGCCAAGTTCAACAACATCCAGAGCTGCTCGAAGATATTAAAACCTATGTCAAAAACTTGGCTTTGTGGTTGGCACCTGCTCATGAAAAATAAGCTAAACATAAGCTACAAACTTTACTAAAAATACTTCCTAACTGTTAACTACCTTCAGGCTTTACGGAGAAGCGAATAACTTCCCTTGAAGCCTATTTTTTATGTCCACCTCTGACTACATGCGGCGTCGCGGGGCTTTATGACTTCTTACCTAACTTCCCAAAAAACCCTGTTTAAAATCTGCTGTCTGAAGATAATGATAAATAGACGCTTGCAATTGATTTTGCAATTTGCTCGCTGACCTACAAGTAATAATAGTGTAGAAGATATGAGATTAAGTCAATTATTTCGCTTAAGTATTGCTTCAACAGTATTTAGTTCTATCGCCCTCACTGGTGCAGTCAACTCTCAAACTTTGTCCCAGGTAGGAGTCGAACAGTCAAAAATCGAACGTTCGGAATTAGCTCCGACAATTATTGCTCAGGGTTCACAAGAACTGATGGAAGGTACTTTTCAGACAGCAGAAGCACCGACGACGGGCAACGCCATTATCGTTGAGGAAGATGGAGTAAAGTACTTGTCTATTAATTCTGAATTCAGCACTACTGACCAAGCTCCAGATTTACATGTTCTTTTGGACACTGTAGAATTGCCACCCCAAAAGTATGATGATGCTGATTCAGGTCGCTATACAAATTTGGGCAGTATTCAAAATACTATGGGTATGCAGCGCTATCCTATTCCTAATTCTATCGACCTTGATGGAGTTAAATCTGTAGTTATTTGGTGTCGCATGGCTAATGCAACTATAGGCTATGCAACTCTCAATCAAAGCAGCACCGCTAGCATCAAGTAATCTGCAATAGCCAGAAAAAGCCGACTTTTTACTAACAATGCGATCGCCACAGGAGACAACCAGGCGTTAGACCTAGATCCAGCACTTCATTTAATCTCTGTCTAAACAGGAAATAATTCTGATTCAGATAGACGCCGTGTCCAGAGACCAAAAGCGATCTTGACAAGTATTGCCTACTTCTCAGATTAATTTTGTAGTGCACTGCTGTTGATTATCTCTTCTTAGCTAGTTGTCTCCTGATTTATTGCCTTGGCGATGGTTTTTCATTCGTATTGCGACACATATTTGCCGCGCCGCGGCCTTTTTAAATCGTTTTTTTTGTGGTGTAACGCTCATGTTTTAAGTCGGCAACTCCTGGTTTTGTATTCCTTTAAGTTATCATATGCCACAAAATTAGACGTTTGAAGCATTAAATCAAGATCACCGCAGATGTCTTTTGTGTGTAGGGCATTCGCGTCGTTCCGCTTGTTGTGCGGCGTAATTTCTCACCCAGAATCAGAAAAATTGCGCCCAAAAAATAGACAGAACCACTGGGACACATCCCGTAGAAAAGCACATTTATTCTGTTCCGCTAATTCATACACCGTCCATTGCCAACGCGAATAGAACGACTTGTCTTGTTTGTTCTTGCTCACGGATCAAAGAGAAATATATTCTTGAGCCTCAAAATCAATCATTTCTAACTGTTAATTAAAGTATTAACCTAAAATTATGTTGAATAGCAGATCGAAAATCGCTCCCAGCCCTGTTCTGTCGGCGCAAGCATTTAAAATTTTATTGATTATTCGTCCAGACAAACTGTTAGGTAACTTATTAGAACTAGAGTTAGCTCACGAAGGTTACAAAGTTCAAGTAGTTCATGATGTTATGTCTGGCTTACTTAAGTGTCAAGAAACAAAGCCAGAATTGGTTATTTTAGATTGGCATATTTCACGCTTCTTTCCTGATGACCTTTGCTATCGTCTGCGCTCTAATAATAGTAAAACTGGGATCATTGTTCTAGATACGAATGAATGCTCTAACGATCGCGTTGCTGCCTTAGATGCAGGAGCCGATGATTCAATTTCTGTTCCTTTTGCTATGTGCGAATTTTTGGCGCGGATTCGTGTTCAGCTACGTAAGTATCAAATTAGAGACGATTCTATTCTGACTTTTGAAGATCTGCGTCTAAATACAGCCACGAGAGAAGTCTATCGTGGCGATCGCTATATTTATCTGACTACTAAGGAGTTTAATCTTTTAAAGTATCTGATTACCTATCCTCGACAGGTTCTAACTCGCGTCCAAATTATTGATCGTGTCTGGGACTACAATTTTGCGGGAGACTCGAATATTATTGAGGTCTATATTCGCTATCTACGTTTGAAACTGGAGAAGGACAACGCTAAACGCCTAATCCATACTGTTCGCAGTGTCGGCTATGTATTACGAGAATCTGCTTTCAAACAGCTTTAGCTAGCTTCTTTTTGGCTATGTCACCCAGGCATCAACTTTGATCAGGTTGATGCCTATAGTTTTTAGGCGCTGGTGATTTTATGTCTGATGTATTTGCGGCTGCGCCCTCTAGCCCGCCAGGGGCGTGTCTGCCCTAAAGGACTCGCTTTGCATCGCGCACATGCGCTGCGGGCTGTGGACAAGGTGTTTTGCTTGGCAGCTATTAACCCCTCAGAGATGCCAAGGGCTGAGTCCACCTGTGTTTAAACCCAGAATAATGGTAATGTGATTTTTTGTAATGTGCGTTACTTTTTGTGTTCCTCTTTCCGCTACAGTGAGAATACACCGTGTCCATTCTCATCTGGTCATTCTAAATTAAGAACCAGACGAAGGTCTGCACTCTTTGTGACCTTCTGCTCTTTATTTCTCTGGATAACTAAGATGATATGGAAATGAATTCAGATTGCCATAGTTTAAGATTATTTGTCTTTATGTATGAGAATGCATTGAAAGTTTAATTCCTGCCGCCAGAGCTAAAAAAAAGATTAAGTCCCAGGGTTGATCCTTTTCTGTCTACTATAATTTCTATGTAACTTAATAAGCACTATTTAATTTACTCTTAGTTAAAGGCTGTTTAAGCTAACTTTTTCATCCTTTTCCGCCCTAACTTCTTCTTCCGTTAGAAAGCTAGTAGAATTTTTCACAAGGTAATACAAGGTAATATATTCCAGACAAGAAAAGTTACAGAAATTGTCAGAGATATTTTAAACCCAAGCAGCGTCAGCATTTCAGGCAAATTAAGCGATTAAAAAGGAACTTAAAGTAACTAAACTTCCTTAACTTCACTTGTTGACTCGGATCAAAAACAGGTAAAAATAACGTAGTGAAGTTAGTACCTTGTGACTTTGATGCCGAGCAATTTTCCAGATCTTTCTAGCAGTCGAAACTTACAATTCTTCTGGTTGGCGATCGCCAAAATAGCCAATTCCAAGCAGCAGGGAAAAAATACTGATACGGAAACGTCACCTTAACCAAAAGTTTTGTCTGCCAACAAAACTGTACTTAAAGTACGCTGGGAAAGATGACGCTCATTCAAAGTTTAATTACGCACTAAACTTTCAAGTTTTTTAAACTCTTATCTGGACATCATAACACAAGTGAATATGTTCAGTCAATTGTGATACCTAACTTCACCCACATGAGTTAATCCAAACGCACAGATCTATAATAATGAGACTTTTTTGCTTAACTTCCGAAACTTCCCTCGTAAAAATAATTCAGATGCTTCATAGTAATTTTGTAACGTTAAAACTTTGTTACCAAGTTACTTATAAGGAGGTAATCAATGGAGTTCAAAGACACTCAAAAAAGTGTTGTAGTTAAAACGGACATATCCAGCCAGCTAAAGCTTGACTTCAAAATTTTATGTGTCCAGCAGGAAACAACCATGAGTCTGGCAATTGAGAAACTGGTTCGGAAGTGGCTAGCAGAAAGTGGGTCTGTCATACCGCGAAATACACGACGTTCCCAAGGCGACTTGGAGGTACTTGGTATCTATATCCCTATGCCTCTAAAGATGGAGCTAAAGGTGCTGTGCATGCAGCGCAAGGTTTCGATGAAAACCGTGCTGGCACAGTTAATCGAAGAATGGGTAGCAGCTAACCTCTGTTCATTACCCGCTTAGGCATTAGTTTTGTCTGCCAGCAAAACAGGTTATGAGTTATGCACTCGGATTACTTGCCTCAACTATTACGTACCAAACTCTTAGGTGAATCATGAACTCAAACCAAAAACAATCTACAAAGTCAGCAGAATGTCGATGTATCATCGATGCGCCAGCAACACTAAATTCTTATGCTCGGCTATCTGCTGCGGTCGATACTCAATGGACAAAACTGGCACCAGAGACGGTTATTGTCGCTACCGCCAATAGTGCCTGGCTCTATAATTATGATCCGCGCAAAAGCATAGATCGTTTTGCTAGCTCCATGAGCGGTATTGAAGGAACAATTTCTTCAACTCAAAATTTACTTGACGGCGCGATCGCTGCCGCTTACTATCATTACTGTGAGCGTCAAGTTTCTGAATTAACTCTTGCAGGTTGGATTTGGCAACTAGCGGGTCACTATCATCTGACGAGCCTAACCCCAACCCTATTAGAAGATGTGGGGCAAGAGTTTTCTGAGGGCAATCAGCGGGATTTGGCTCGCTGGGCGAAACAACAGGCGCAGCGAGAAAGAGGATATAACATCAGTACGATTCGCGATATTGAGTATCTAGGTTATGATGCCCAAAAGGTTGTGAGTCAGCTTCATCCCCACCAGCCTGAGATTATTATTGACTATCTAATTGAGTGTCAAAAGACTAATCCTCTGTGCTATCTTGGTTATGCCTATACCTTAGAACGTATTGCCACCAGGGTTGAACAAGACTATCGGCAGCAAATCCAAAGCTTGTTGCCACCCAATATTGCCTCACCTCGCCGTCCATGGTTATATGGTAGCGTTGGCGTAGAGCGGGAAAACGTCAAGCAGACGACTCAACTGATTGATAATCTCTCTGGACGGAAACGCTCTCTCATTGCGAGAAACTGTTACGAAATCGCTCTGCTCTGTTTTGAGTATGCAGAAACAGTCAATCTTACCAACGATCAAATCGAGCCAATGTTGCAAGCTCTATAGCTGCTAATCTATCACTAGCGGTTTTGTCTGCCAACAAGACTAATAGCTAACATTTGGTTCAACATTTACCAGTTTTATTTTGTCTATCAGACAGAATATCTGCTCCACGTGCAGCCCGAAACACTATCAATTTCTCGAATCAGGCTGCATCTCAATCAAAGATCAAATCTAACCCAGGACGGTTTTGTCTGCCAACAGAACCATCAGTCTCAGGTTAAAAGCAATCGCATTTCGATATTTTCCCTAAATTACGCACTAAACTCTTAGGTTACTTATGTCTTACCAATCAGAAAGCTCTGCTGCCCAGCAGGGTGCAAATTCCCGCATCTCTTTTGCCACAAATCAAACAGATTCTGCTCTTAGTTCTAGTCATAGCCCTGTTGACCATATAGATTCAGTAGCCAAACCTGAAGTTGCCACAGCCAAAGCCACCAGCCATCCCTTCAAGCTCTCTGCTTCGGTATCGCAAGACTTAAAACAAGAACTGATAAAAAATAAGGCTCAAACTGCTCAAGAAACAGTATCCGTTTCTCAAGCCGTGGTCACGATGCTGGAAGAGATGGGGGTAAAATATGCCTTTGGTGTTTCGGGTGGGGCGATTGCTCCCATGTGGCACGCTCTGCAACATAGTGAGATCGAGGTAAAGCATTTCCGTCATGAAGCAGGGGCGGCTTTTGCCGCTACCGAGGCATACTTTGCCAGTGATGAACCTGTCGTAGTTTTTACCACCACGGGACCAGGAATTACTAACGCCCTGACTGGACTATATGCCGCACGCTGGGAAGGAGCAAAAGTAATTTTCATCTCCGCCTGTACCTCAGCGCCTCAGCGCGGAAAATGGGCTTTCCAAGAGACTAGTAGCCACACTATGGGTAATTCCGAAATATTTACGGCTGGGGACTTATTTCATTACGCCACCACTCTTGAATGTGCCGAACAATTGCCCCAGACAGCCCGTAGATTAGAGTCTGGTCTGGCTAAACCCAATGGTTTTGTCGCTCATCTCAGTCTTCCTAATACCATTCAGAGTAGTCAAGTTAAGAAACCAGCTTCACCAGCAAAATTCTCACAATCTGTACCAACTGCCAGTGAACAAACCGTTGCAGAATGTGCGGAATTATTGCAACAAGATTCATTTGCAATTTGGGTCGGTTTTGGAGCGCGGAAAGCTGCCACAGTAATCAAGGAACTCGCCGAAAGAACTGGAGCAGCAGTAATGTGTTCCCCACGCGGGAAAGGAATTTTTCCCGAAGATCATCCTCAATTTGTCGGCGTGACTGGTTTCGCTGGACATGAATCAGTGTTGAAATATATGAAAGAGCAGCGTCCTACTTACACTCTGGTGTTGGGAACTCGTCTAGGTGAATGGACTTCATTTTGGAATCCGCAAATGATCCCCTCCCAAGGTTTTATTCATGTAGATGTAGATCCTGAAGTTCCAGGAACAGCTTATCCAGAAGCCGCTACATTCGGCATTCAGTCTGAAGTTGGAGAGTTTGTGAACGCATTACTTAAGTATTTTTCAAAAGAACAAGCACAACAGTCAACAGATAAATTTGAACTACCTAGACCACTGCGAACCACTATAAATGCTGATAATACCACTCCAGTTCGTCCTGAAGTACTTATGAATATGATTCAACGAATTATTGTCGAGGGAACTGAGGCAACGATAATGGCAGAGGGAGGAAACTCTATGGCTTGGGCAATCAATAAATTACGATTTGCCAAATCTAAGCGTTTTCGTGTCACTACTAGATTTGCGAGTATGGGACATTACGTTACTGGCGTTCTAGGTACTACTTTAGTCAATCAAAACAAGGCTATTGCTATTGTTGGAGACGGTGCTATGTTAATGAACAACGAAATTAGTACGGCTGTAAAATATCAAATTCCCGCTGTTTGGGTAGTTCTTAATGATGGACATTACAACATGTGTAAGCAAGGAATGTCATCACTAGGCTTAAGTGGTGTGGAAACAGATATTCCAGAAGTAAATTTTGCTGAGATTGCGCGCAACATGGGAGCAGATGGTATTCGTGTTAAAAGAGAATCTGATATTAAGATTGCCTTAGAAGCAGCAATAGCGTCAGAAAAGCCTTTGGTTATCGATGTAATTATTGACTCAACTCAGCCCGCTCCAATTGGCAATCGGATTCAAAGTTTAGTGTCAAAAAAATAAAGACGAACGATCTCATCAAAGTACAGCCAAAACTAATAGTCAAGAAATTAGATTAGTAACAATGAGTCAATCAGTAGGTATTCGCTCCCTCGCCGTTAGCTTCCCAAGTGTTAAGCGTACCAACGATTATTATCGCAATAAGTACCCAGAGAAAGTAGCGCAGGCAGAACAAGAAACTTTAGCCAAGGTTTTTTCTGCCACTGAATCTACTGCTAGTAGTAGAGATTTTGATAAAGTGATGCATCCTTATTTGTCCGACCCTTTCAGAGGTACTATAAATAGGTATGTACTAGATACAAATGAATCCTCTCTAACTTTGGAAGCGCGTGCAGCAAAAGAAGCTCTCAGCAAAGCGGAAGTTGACCCAAAAAATATAGATCTTATGCTTGTCTCGTCTATGTTTTCTGAACAAGTTGGAGTTGGCAATGCCTCTTTTCTCATAAATACTTTGGAACTAAATTGTCCCGCCTGGAATGTAGAATCGATACAGTCTGGCGCTTTAGTTGGTCTTCAAACAGCCTGCGCGATGGTTAAATCTGGAGAATACAATAATGTGCTAGTTGTCGTTTCATGCACTTATTCGCGAAACTTGGGTAGAGAAAATGATACACTTTCTTGGATTGCTGGAGATGGTGCGGGTGCTTTCTTGGTAAGCTCATTAGAAGAAAATACTGGAATTCTAGGTACAGAAGTCATTAATACTGCTATGACAAATGGTGCTTACTCTTATTCGTTTGAAAATGATATGGATGGCAATCCGAGAATTCGTTTACAGGCAAGTAGTAGTATGAGCAAGCTAATTCGTGATAACAGTGCCAAACTCATTCGTAAATCATGCGAGGGTGCCATAGCCAAAGCTGGTATTACTTTTGACAAAGTGGATTTTTTCGTTTTTAGTACCCCCTATGCCTGGTTTGCTAGGCTATTCATAACAACTTTAAATATAGATACTGACAAAACAGTAGATATGTATCCTTACTATGGCAATATTGGAGCAACTTTACCTATTGCCAATCTTTACTACGCGGCAAAGTTAGGTAAGATAAAAAAGGGTGACATCGTATTATTGTTTAGTATAGGTGCTTCATCCACTGCCGCCTCAACTATCATGCGCTGGGGTGATATAGCACTTGGTTCCTCTCCGAGTATTGAAACTATTAGTTTGACTGAAACAAAAACTATTGATAAGAAGTTGGTTGCTCATTAAATTATCTTTGCATAGTTTTTACTTGTCCTTAGCAGTAATCACTTTCCAGAGACACCAACATATTGAGGCTTTTGGGATCTACCTCAATCAATACGAATAGCATTTGTATTGATTGAAGTAATCGTTTGATTTTGTAAAGGTTGAAAAAAGGTTATAGATCATTAACCTAAAACCTTTTGTCTACAAGCGTATTGTAATTCAACAATTTCGTATTGACTGAGTGGCAAAACTAAGCCATTGCTCCTAAAGTTTTTAAAGTAGTAATGTTTGCTTCCGTCAAACCACTAGTATTGTTTAAGATCATTCCTTCATAAGGGTCTTTGCTTCTAATAATCTTGGTACATTCACCAGTTAATACATCCCAAAATCGAATAGTGTTGTCTTCACTACTGCTAATTATAAAATGTCCTCTAGAAGTAAAGGTAAGAGATAAAATTCCGTTGCTATGCCCTTTCAGAGTTTTGAGACATTGACCCGTGTCAATATTCCATAATTTAATAGAATTGTCAGTACCGCCACTGGCAAGTAATTTCCCATTAGGGCTGAAAGCGACTGACCAAACCCAACCCAAATGTCCTTTCAAGGTCTGTAAACATTGACCACTATCAACATCCCATAACTTTATTGTTTGATCGTAATTGCCACTAGCAAGTAATTTTCCATTAGGACTGAAAGCGACTGACCAAACCCAACCCAAATGTCCTTTCAAAGTCTGTAAACATTGACCACTATCAACATTCCATAACTTTATTGTCTGATCTGTACTGCCGCTAGCAAGTAATTTTCCATCAGGATTAAAAGCTACAGATAAAACTCCATGATCTGAACTCCGTAAAATTTTCAGACATTGACCCGTATTAACATCCCATAATTTTACTGACTGATCCATGCTACCACTTGCCAGAATATTACCATTGGAACTAAAGGCTATTGACCAAATCCAACCTTCATGTCCGTGTAAAATCTTCAAGAGCTTACCTGGTTCTCGCTGCCACAATATTACAGTCTTATCATCACTACCACTTGCTAAAGTTTGTCCGTCAGGACTAAAAGCGACTGCCCTGATCGCATTACTATGTTTCTCAAAGCTCTGAAGACATTCGCCTGTACTAACATCAAACAAGTTCACTACCTTATTATGACTACCACTCACCAGAGTACGATTGTCAGGAGATAAAGCTATTGACCATATTCTATTAGCATTTCCTTGCAATGTTCGATAACATTCTCTGGTAGCAATATTCCATAATTTTACTGATTGATCGTCACTACCACTTGCCAACATCTCTCCATCAGGGCTAAAAGCAATTGACCTTACTAACGAATTATGCCCTCCCAAAATCTTGAAACACTTACCAAGATTAACATCCCATAGTCTGACTGTTTGATCCCAGCTTCCAGTAGCTAAAGTTTTTCCATCGGGGCTGAAAGCGACCGACCAAATAATATTTTCATGACCCTCCAAGATATCGAGACATTGACCAGTATCAACATTCCAAATTCTTATAGTGCAATCGCTACCAGTACTAGCTAAAGTTTTCCCATCAGGACTAAAAGCAATTGACCAGACTTCTCCTTCATGTCCCATCAAAGTTTTTAAACATTGACCAGTATTTATGTTCCAAAACTTAATTGTTTTATCTACACTACCACTAGCTAAAATTTGTCCGTCAAAGCTAAAAGCAACCACTCTTACTAAATTGCTGTGTTCTTCAAGAGTTTGAATACATCTACCAGAATTAAAATCCCAGATTTTGATTCTATGGTCATCGCTGCCACTAGCTAAAATTTGTCCATTCGGGCTTAAATCAATAGCCCATATTCCTTCCTCGTGACCTCGTAAAGTTTTGAAGCATTCACCAGTTGAGACATTCCATAGTTTGATTGTTTTATCAACACTTGCTGTTGTTAAAATTTTACTGTCTGGGCTAAAAACAATTGATGTTACCCAATCATTATGACCTACAAAAGACATAATTTGTTGCCAATTACTTGTTCTATACAAATGAATATCGCTACTAGCATCACCCTTTACCAAAAATTTCTTATCAGGGCTGAAGGTTACGGACAGAACACCACTAAATGATTCTGCAAACACAGACTTGGATAAATCAGAATTAGCAAAATTTACATCATGGAAACAGGAGTTGCGAAAGTCGGCTTGCCAGATAGCCAGGTGTGAGAAGTCATAACCTGTGAAGTCGGTTTCCATATGACAGAGCATGTTTAAGATGTTGCCCCCTGCATAGCAAGATTCGGTGGCAAAATCTGTTTTGAGCAGCTTCAAGACTTCATTTAATCGCTTTTGGATGTTTTTCTGGCTCTTGAAAAAAACCATCAGCCCCTCGATGACTGGTTCGAGGATGAGACGGATTTGGGTTTCTCGCACGTAGTCCTTGGCGGTTGCCTTAATTACGGCATGGAGGCGAAATAGCTGAAGTTGGAGGGTAATGATTTCCTCGCAGACGCGGGCGATAAAACGATTAATGACGTATTCCATCACCACGTTTTGTAGAGTGAAGCGAGACTCGTCTTGTTCTACCAGGGATCGGCGGGAGAGGGATTCTAGTCCTTCCAACAGAGATTTACTGGGGATGGTAGACACCATGTCTGCCCGCACGTCGGCAATGGTCAGGGGTTCGCGGTTAATTGCCAGCCAGTAGACGATTTCTTGTTCTACTTTGGTCAGGCGCTCAAACTGCTGTTCTAGCAGGTCTTGGATATCGCCAAAAACGGCGGTTTCGTGGTCAAGGAAGTCGCGAATATTGCCCAAAAAGAGATCGCGGATGGTGGTAGCTACAACTTTTAATGCCAGGGCATTACCGTCATAGTGATCGACTAGGGCTTTGTATTCCCCTTCTGTCCCCTCTAAGCCTTTGATTCGTAGGATTTGTTCTCCTGCTGCTTCTGCCAGACCATAAATTCTCTGGGTACGGACGGGCAGTTCTTCTCCTTCTAGGAATGCTACCTGCTGGGGTTTTTCTCTAGTGGTGAGGATAATTGTGCTTTGGTGGCTAGTTTGCCCGACCCGCATCAGCAGATCCCCATAGCCTTCATATCCTTCACGAAATTGTCCCGCTCGTTTGCCGCTACAGAGCATACTCTCCATATTATCCAGGACGATCAGGCAGCGAGACTCCCGCAGGTAGTTCATCAGGTGGGAGATTTTATCTTTCAGGCTTTCTGGCAGATCGGCAGGAGTTTCCTTGCCGTCGGAGAAAAATTCAATGATGCGATTGAGAATGTCGTCAACGGGAGGAGCATCTCGCAAGCTACACCAAATTACCAGAT
The DNA here is from genome assembly GCA_039817275.1 of Cyanobacteria bacterium J06648_1. GTDB lineage: Bacteria > Cyanobacteriota > Cyanobacteriia > Cyanobacteriales > Xenococcaceae > Waterburya. The sequence continues at coordinate 28,582 of JBCBWB010000022.1, forward strand.
CAAAACGTTCCTGAACCTGTTCGGCTAGCTTCACCGAGAGACAGGTTTTACCGACTCCCCCCATGCCCAGCATTGTGACAATACGGCAGTGATCCCTGAGCAATAAACTTTCTAAAGCTTGTAACTCATCCTGACGACCATAGAATCTATCTACGCACATCGCCTCACCCCAGTTCTGTCGTCGATGGGGATTGGGTTTGGTGTAGTCGTCTTCGGTCAGCTCTAGCTCAAAACTAATGAATAGCTGCTCTAAGGTACGTTTATCAACACCATCTTCGCTTTTAATTACCCGCTTGATGGTGTTAATATCCAAGCAGGTAATTTCACTCAACTTCTCATAAGTATAGCGATCGCCCCAGTTGTGCTCGGTTTCATGTTTTAAACGGATGTCATGAAATTTCTTTTGCCCTTCTGGTGTGAGAACTACGCCTCTTCTTCTTCTCTTTGCCACGATTTTGTTCTCCAGCTAATCTGATTAAATGCCTAATGCGAATTTGCTCCGTCGGCTTTTCTGTTGGCAACTAAACACAAAAATGTCGCCAGGAAAAAACGCCAGGAAAAAATCTCCGATGACTTAAGCACTTAAGTACCTAGGTGTTGTTAAATATACTTATAGTATTTAATATCTTGCTCGATTGCAACCAAAATCTTAACAAGTTTTTATGTTTCTTCTAGTAACAAGAGAGCAGTAGCTAATATTTCTTGCTCAAGATAAATGTAATCTGGATTACATTTTTTTATTGACTACAAAAAAGGTAAAAGCTGATACTAAAGTCATAAATTACACCGTTGTAAAATAAAAGAGTTTACTTTAACCGCTGGTCAACTAAGAATACGAAGAACTTGTAAACTATAGTCGTTTGAATAAATATCTCTGGTTTTCAAGTACCTCCTATAATGAGAGGTTTTGTCGCCTGGATAAATATATGGGGGAAGATAATAATTAAACTAGTATTTATACTTAACTAATTGCTAAACATACATAATTTTCCTCTTAGCTTTAGTTCTGGGTTTTAGAATTGGATATTATTAAGCCCAGTTCAACTAAATAAATCAGCTATTTCATGGGCTAAAAAATACTTTCTATCTAAGTACTGAGGAAATCCGAATGGCTATTGCAAAACGAACTGTCGAGGTTCTAGAGGATAAGTCTACTCTAATCAGAAGATCGCGAGAACTAATTTTGTCCCGTCTGCAAGAGGCGATCGCCGCCAGAGGTAGATTTACCATTGCCCTAGCGGGGGGCAGCACTCCCAAGCCTTTATACGAAGCGTTAGCCGCAGACGCTTTACCCTGGTCAAAAATTCATGTTTTCTGGGGAGATGAACGCTATGTTCCAGCTTCTCATCAAGACAGCAATCAGCGCATGGCGCGGCAGGCTTGGTTAGATCAGGTTGATCTGCCTGAAGCAAATATCCACCCGATCAGGACGACGGGCGCAAACCCCCAAGCAGATGCCGAACAACACGAAGCCGAACTAAGAGAATTTTTTTCCCTGACTGACGGGGTTCCTAGCTTCGATCTGATTTTGCTAGGGATGGGAGATGATGGACACACTGCTTCTTTGTTTCCTCACACTTCTGCCTTAACGGTGAGCGATCGCCTGATAACAGTTGGTCATAAAGACGGTCAACCGCGTCTGACCTTTACCGTTCCCTTAATTAATCAGGGACGATGTGTACTGTTTATGGTGGCAGGGGAGAATAAACGTGCGGCACTACAGCAGGTATTTGCAACTCAAGCAGATGCGACGGAGTATCCATCTCGCCTAATCCAACCCCAGGGAGAATTACGGTGGCTGTTGGATCAGGCTGCGGCTCAAGAACTATCTGTGGCACAGGCGTCAACCTAGAGTTATATAAGAGGCGTTGCAGGATCTTTAAATATAGGGATCCATATTGGGGGAACTTTCCCCCATATGCGAAGCGGTATCCTTTAGGAAACCCCAATCTCGCGCATTCCCTTGCGCCTTACGGCGAACGGTGCGAAGCACCAGCGTCCCGAAGGGACTTTGCCTCGATAGAGGCTGTGGGTCGCTCGCCTGATGGGGACGTTACGACTTCCCCATACCCCTCCGTAAAAGAGTTGTACTTTTCGGCTTGATAAAAATTGACGTTGGAAACTAATTTTGAAATATCTAGGAAAAAATGAATCTGCCAAGATTTAACAACATCTGCAAGTGACCTTACGCTTTTTAAGGAGCTATTGATTTTAGTGGTTTGTGTCGTTGAGCTAATTTACATTAGACTTAACAAGCAATAACTAAAAACTAATAACTAACAACTCTAAAACCAATTTTTAAGCTATATCTCTTCAATTACTGCTTCCGATTGATTGGCGATCGCTTTTAAATTGTCGAGCATTTCTGGCTCGACGTTTTGCCACAGTCCCCGCTGATGAGCTTCTAACAGTCGTTCGGACATATCCCGTAATGCCCAGGGATTTTTGGTTTGGATAAACTCCTGTACCTGGCGATCGAAAACATAGGCTTCGGCGACTCCCTGATACATATGGTCGGCAACACAGTTGGCGGTGGCATCATAGGCAAAGAGATAATCTACTGTCGCCGCCATTTCGAATGCACCTTTATAGCCGTGGCGCATTACTCCCGCAATCCACTTAGGATTAACTACCCGCGAGCGATATACCCTGGCTATCTCTTCTTCTAGCTTGCGTACCCTGGGGTTGCTCGGTTGAGAATTATCGCCAAAATAGACTGTGGGATTGTTCCCTGTCAAACTTCTCACTGCTGCGGTCATTCCTCCCTGGAACTGATAGTAGTCATCGGAATCGAGCAAATCATGTTCGCGGTTGTCCTGGTTGTGCAGCACAATCTGTAGCTGCTGGAGGCGGCATCTAAAAGATTCTGGGGCAGCTTTGCCCTTGCCGCTGCTGTCATAAGCATAGGAACTCCAGTTGAGATATGCCCGCGCTAAGTCCTCATCACTCTGCCAGTTTTGGGCTTCAATCAAGCCCTGCATCCCTGCGCCATAAGCACCAGGTTTGGAACCAAAGATACGATAGCCAGCTCGTTCCTTGGCGGTGGCGGCATCGATTCCCTCTGTTTCTAGCTGCTGTTGCTCTTGCTGTACATGATCAGCCAGAGGATTAAGTTCTGCTGTTTCTGGTAGCTCGGCAACTGTCTGAGTTACTTTGTTCAACAGGTTGATCATGTTGGGGAAGGAGTCGCGGAAAAAACCCGAAATCCTGACGGTAACATCAACGCGGGGACGACCTAAGACAGCAACGGGTAAGACTTCAAAATCTACTACTCGACGGGAGATGCCGTCCCAGACTGGTCTAACTCCCAGCAGCGCCATCACCTGGGCAATGTCATCACCACCAGTCCGCATCGTCGAGGTTCCCCAGATAGAAATAGCCAAGGTTTGAGGATACTCACCATGTTCTTGGGTGTAGCGTTCGATCAGTACCTCTGCCGCATTGCTACCAACCTCCCAAGCGGTTTCGGTGGGAATGCCGCGAATATCGACCGAATAGAAGTTACGTCCCGTAGGCAACACTTCTGGTCTGCCTCTGGTGGGTGCGCCCGATGCGCCACTGGGTACATATTTTCCGTCTAGTGCCAGGAGCAAATTACTAATCTCGCGATCGCTTTTGAGCAGGTTTGGCAGTAGGGTCTGGGCGATCCACTTAAGCTGTATTAAGGTAAGAGGTAAAGGGTAAGAAGTAAGAGGTTTATTGTTAATTAGATCTTCTACGAGTTTGCTCGCCTTTTCTTCTAAGATTGCGATCGCGTCTCCCGCATTTTTTGCCTGTATTTGTTTGATGTATTTATTGTTTTCATCTGTATTTTTGCCGCCGACAAATTCTTGGTTAACCCCCAACAGCGGATCGAAACTCCAACCAAAATCTTGCGCCAAAGCCTGAGTTAGCCCCAAACGTCCATAACTGGGAGAACGAGCGATCGCTATAATTAGATCTCGCAGCTGTGCGCCGTCGGGACACTGCCCCAAAATATGTAAGCCATCGCGGATTTGCGCCTCTTTGAGTTCGCACAGATAACCATCGGCAACGGTAAGAAACTCCGTCAAGGTTCGGGTATCGCTAGGTTTGAGTCCTAGATCTTCGTCCAGGTTCTCCTGCTGAACAAGTTTGGTAATGCGATCGCTGATTATTCCCAAACGTGTGGGATCTAAACTCTGCGCCTCGTAGTATTCATCAATTAGAGCCTCCAGCTTCTCCAAACCACCATAGAGTTCGGCACGAGTCAGGGGGGGAGTAAGATGATCGATAATTACCGCCTGCGATCGCCTTTTTGCCTGAGAACCTTCCCCTGGATCATTAACAATGAAGGGATAAATATTGGGGATTGCCTGTAGTGCCACTTCAGGATAGCAGTTCGCCGACAGCGCCAGGCTTTTCCCTGGTAACCATTCTAGGTTGCCGTGTTTGCCCACATGAACAATTGCCTGGACACCAAAGCTGCTGCGCAACCAGTGATAGTAAGCCAAATATTCGTGGGTGGGTTCGAGGTCGGGAGCATGATAGTTTAAACTCGGATCGCGATCGTATCCTCGTGAGGGCTGGATGCCAATAAAGACATTGCCCAGCTGGATGCCAGGAATCGCCAGGGACTTATTGTGACCTGGCTCAAAGCCACCCCACCGCTGATTAATACCTGCCTGTACGGGTTGGGGCAAAGTTTGCCAATAGGTCTGATATTCTGCCACCGACAGGCTTTGACCACCAGGACGATTAATACTTTCAGGATCGTTAGTGATGCCTCTGGTGAGCCGTCCGATCAGCTCATCTCCTGTTTGTGGCATATCTGCTATCGTATACCCCTCATGCTGTAAGGCTTTTAAAATTCTGATGCAGCTTTCAGGAGTATCCAAACCCACGCCGTTGGCAATTCTACCGTCTTTATTGGGATAATTAGCCAAGATTAGGGCTACCTTGCGCTTTTGGACAGGAGTCTTAGCCAGAGCAATCCAGTTTGCCGCCGAGTCAGCCACAAAATTCAGGCGATCGCTTTGGGGTTGATAGACAACAATATTTGTTTCTAAGGCTTCGTTCCAGGTAGCAACAGACTTAAAGGAAACTGCACGAGAAATAATCCTGCCGTCCACTTCTGGCAGCGCCACATTCATCGCTACATCTCTAGGCATTAGCCCTTGGGAGCTTGATTGCCATTGAGACTCGGTACAGCTACCCAAGATTACCTGAAGTATCGGTACGTTTAACCGCTGCCAAAACCTTAATTGAGCCGTCTCCCCAATTTTTGCCAGGGAAAAACTAGTAGTATTTAGTAATAATTTAATATTTGTGTTCTGAAGTAAAGCTAACAGTTGTTGCTGTAATTCTACATTTCTTAATGAATCAATAAATATTGCCAGCGGCTGCAAACCGCGAGCTATTAAAGATTGAGATAAACGATCTATTGGAGCCGTATTTCCTGCTAAATAGTGTGAGCGATAAAACAGAATCACGCAGTCAGATTGAGGATTGAGGTTGGTAAAGTTATCGTCACTTTCTGGGTCAAATTCAGCCCTAGATTCGAGCGGGCGATCAGGATTTTTTTTCTCAGTATATATACCCAAATTAGGAACTGTTTTTGGTAGTTGGGGATTGTATTTTGTCTGCCAACAAACATCACTCAGATATTGCAAAGCATGAAGATAGTTTTTGCTCCCGCCTTCAATCAGGTAGCGCCATAATCGATTGACAGACCCCAAAGAAACCGTAGAATGACTAATTAAATCTAAGTCGGCTGTATTATCTCCTGGCAAGACAAACAGGGCGATTTTGTTTTCCTGTGCCACTGCTTTGATCCTTTCAAAGCCATAAGACCAATATGTGCTGCCACCCAAGATACGTAGTACTACAGCTTTTGCCTGAGAGACGACAGTTTCGAGATAGACATCAATACTCAACTGCTGCTGTAAATTGGCAAGATTAACGGCTCTAATATTAGGAAAATCAGCCTCTAAATGAACTTGAGCCGCAGCCAGAGTTTGGATTTCAGTATCAGCATAGGTGAGAAAAATAATCGGTGCTGGTGATTGTTCAAGGAAAATTACTCCTTCGGTGTTAGGGTTCCAGCCACCAGGTAAAGCCGCGATTTTATGCATGATTTTATAAAGCTATCTAATCTTGAGAAATAATTACAGTTCAGTCTAAGCTGATTAAAATGAGCCAAGCTGGATAAAGAAGAATACTGTCCTAATTGCTGGATTCTAATTGTGTCGAGTTACCCATCTTCATCAGTTTTAAAAAGGAACGTCCATCTCAGCATTTGGCAACAGCTTGCTGAACTTTGGTTGGACATGACGTCTCAGGATAATACGCAATTATTAACTCAAGACACATTAATTAATCTACTAGAAGGTGATACTCAAAAACATATTTCACAACAATTAGAAACAGAGCAATTCTTTTTGTTAATAACTCCAAAGTTTAGTGCTTTTCTGTATCGAGAGCAAAACATAGCCGCCGAAATCTGCCAGGTTAGCGTGATTTTTGTCCGTGAGTTGATAATCGACCGTCTAGTTCAATTTTGCTATCGACAAAAGTGGAATATTACCGATATCAATCGTCTCCGCACCAGGCTCACCTCGAAGCTACCCCCAAAGGAAGATCAGACGATAGATTTTATTTTGCAGGCAGTCAGACTCTTGCTCGACAGTTCAGATTTAGAAAATCATGTCCCTCACTCCACGCCGCAAATGGAAAATTTACTTCATTACCAGGTAGAGCAAGAGAAAATTTTTGAACAGATTAAGATTCAAGTGAGTCAAAATCTCAATTTATCAGAAATTATTCAGAATGCGATCGCCAAAAGCTGCAATTTCTTAGGGTCAGACCGTTTACTAGTGTATCAGCTAGGGGTTTCTCTAGAACCCAGCCAGCAGCAGATTCACCCAGTCCAAACCATCGATACGATTACTTACGAAGCCAGAAGAAGCAACAAAGTTATTTCGACCCTATATCTCCAAGAGGCGGACTGTTGGGGACAAACCTCGGTCTGCCGCCATAAATACCGTCAGGGCTTTGGTTTAGTTATCAACGACATTAATACCAATACTCAGCTAGATCCCTGTCTCCAAGCATTGATGACCAAGCTTCAGGTTCGAGCAAAAACCGTAATGCCAATCAATGTTCGGGGTCAACTTTGGGGCTTAATTATTGCCCATCAGTGCCAACCGCGAGTCTGGCAGCATCAAGATATTCAGTTTTTGCGTCAGGTCGCCGAACATCTGGGGCTTGCCATTTTTAATCATCAGTCCTATCAGCAGCTGCAACAGCAAAAAAAACTGTTAGAAAAGCAGGTAGAAATCCAGTCTCAGCAGCTTAGAGATGCCCTAATTGCTGCCGAAGCCGCCAGCAAATCGAAGCATGATTTTTTAGGCAGCATGAGTCATGAACTCCGCACCCCTCTGACCTGTGTGATCGGTTTATCAAGTACCCTGCTACAGTGGTCATCTACCAAGAAGAAGATGCGCCTCTCTCCCGAAAAACAGCAAGAGTATCTTCATTTAATTCAGCAAAGCGGGAGACACTTACTCTCGCTGATCAACAATATTCTCGAATTTTCTGATGTGGAATCAGGGAAGCATCTGTTAGAAATTCAGCAAATATCTCTATCAGACATCATCAAGCACTCACTCCAGCTATTACAAGAAAGCGCCAAGGAGAAAAAGCTTGATCTAAGGGCAGAAATTAGCATTGAGCAAGAGAGAGATGGTTTCTTTGCCGATGAAATTAGGCTCAAAGAGATTATTTTTCATATTCTCAATAATGCGATCAAGTTTACGCCAACAGGAGGAGAAGTAATTCTGCGGGTCTGGCGCGAACAACGTCAGGTAATTTTCCAGATCGAAGATACGGGCATTGGCATTGCACCCCAGGAAATTCCCCTGCTGTTTGAAAAGTTCAAGCAAATTGAAAATGTCCATCAGCGAGTTCATGGGGGTACGGGTTTAGGCTTAGCCCTGACCAAAAAACTAGTAGAACTACACGGCGGCACTATTAGAGTAGAATCAGCCTTGGATGAAGGCTCTGTGTTTACCGTTTATCTGCCAGAAAAAGCCCCCCCTAAGCTACACCCTCTCAGTTCAGCTCAATCTCTGCCTCAAGGCAGCAGCGGTTCCCAAACCATCGTCTTGATTACCGAAGATGAAGCCAGTGCTACCTTTATTTGTCAACTGTTAAACACGATTCATTATCAGGTCGTCTGGCTGATGGATTCAGCCATGGCAATTAGCCAGATTGAACTGCTCCAGCCAAGAATTGTCATTATCGATCAAGATTGTTCCGTCATGGATGTCGAAAACGTCGTCCACGCGATCGCCCATGCTTCTCTTGACCAATATACTAAGGTATCCTTGCTCTGCGATCGCTTTGAGCATGATGAATGGCAGAAATTTACTAAATGTGGTGTAGATGAATATCTGCTGAAATCGATGGATCCGACTCAAATCATCAATAAAATCAATAACTTGAGTCAACCAGGGTCTGATTATGACCGCCTCCAGGATGGTTAAGGTATTGTTTAAAATTTGCCACGAACCAATACTTAACCAGCTAATACAGGCTGCTGGGGGAGGGATAGGAGAGACTAAACTATTCAGCAGTGGCTGATTCTGTCTCTGGATCTTTTTTCTCGTCCTTTTCTGGCTCTTGCTTTTCCAACTTAGCCAGCTTTTCCTGTTCTCTTTTTTCTCTTTGCTTACGGCTGGCTTCAAGCACATCTTCAATTACCTTGAGAAGCTGCTCCATTTTTTCCAGACTGCCGCGATAAATATCGAGATCCTTTTTCATTTTCTCGCTAGAGATACTAAGGTTCTCGGCAATGCGATCCACCGCTGCATTACATTTTTCTGGGTCTTGGGCTACTTCCGCATCGCATTCTTCGAGTAAAGTATAAATGCCGATCGCAAATAGACGACTATACTTAAAATTATCATTACTGGTGATCGCCTTAATTGGTTCAACAATATAATTTGTACTTTCGTCAGCGGCAGGATTAGCAAACCACTCAATTAGCTGCTCTACCGATTTATCCTTACCCAAAGACAACAGAGTTGCTGCCTGAGACTTGTAGTTCTGAGGATCGCCATCAGTAGAGGTACATAGAGCATTAAAAATCTTTTCCTTGTCTGCTTCTGGCTGGTAGCCCTGCATCAAACGCTCAAACGAGGTGACAATTCCCAAGTAATAGATGGGGTCTGGTTTAAAATCAGAGTTTACTGATAGCAAGTGCATTTCTACCAGCAGCTCTTCAATGACTCGACGATAGATAGAGTTGATGGGTCGAGGATATGCACTATGGAAGGCCCTTTTACTATCGGAAACAGTTTTCATAATTTGGTATTAATTTTTCTATCTAACAATATTATTCAGCCTACGAGTCTTGAAATGGTGCAGCCTTAATTGGCGATTTCTTTAGCCAAAACTCTTAGCATATCTTTATATTATGCAATGATTCTGCCCCACTCTCTGAGAATTCTGATTCTAGAGGTAGCGATAAAGTGGGAAAATCAGGTTAAGAGTCAGGGATTAAGAGTTTAAAATTACTTGCAAAATTAGTTCTAAAATTTATTTATGCCGTCATCAATTTCTCATCCAACCACTACCCAACAGCTTACCTGTCCTCAGCTTCCATTAGCCGTATATCGTGAGGTAGCGGCTCATCTACGCCAGGTAGAGGGAATAAATACTAGTCTCATTTTGCGATCGCTCGAACATGACCCTGAAGCGAAGTTTGATTACTATCAAAGCCAGGTAGCAGCCTTACAAATTGACTATGGTGCAGATACCTCAGAATCTGAACGGCATCGAGTCTCTAAGATCTTAGCTTATTATGCTCAACGATATGCTGACTGGGTGATAGTGAATAATTGAGTCGTTAAGATGGGAATTTTTTGGCGGTTTTAACTTCTCGCTTCTCGCTGCGGCAGAACAGATCAAAACAACTATCAAGCAGCATGACTTTGAGCCATCTTTTTGATGTCTTCTGGGGAAACACAACGGCGTTCGGAACAGTAAGCCATTAAGCTAACCCCGTTAAGCATCTGAATCGTGCTAACCCTCACCCGAAAATCATCCGTCAGAAACCAACAGCGTTCCTGTCCCTGATTGTTGTCGTAATCGGTGTTAATAGTCAAAATTCCGTCTTCCCCAAACCAGTAGCGACTAACGACTGGCAAACCGCTGACATAGCCCTTATCGCGGATTAGCTTGCCACTACCTCCTGTTTCATCGTCAGGTACGTCAATCAAGACTGCCGCATAGTTCGGATTTGGCTCTTTTTCTTCAAGATTATCCTGCCAACTAAAGCTACCACCACCTCTAGCTTGAGCTGGATCGATACCCTGCAATTCACAGGCTTGCTTCACTCTAGGGTCGCCTGGTTCAATTACCTTAACAATCAGGTTAGATACGCCCGATTCATCTGCCACCACGTCAAAATGATGCACGCTTCTTTCGGTGTACCACTTGCCTTCACTTTTGCGAAAGAACTCCATCATGTTGGTGGGAACAGTCAAGCGCATACAGTCACCTCTAACAAAAATTACGATCTAAATTTAGTTTAGTATTAGGACGATTACTTTTACCTTTCTGGTTTGGCTAACTTAACAGCAGATTAAAAGTTCTTCTAAATCAGACCTGGTGGGTATGGCAACAATATTCACCTTGCTAGCTACATAGTTCATTAATACTATAATATAGCTAGTTTCACGATAAACTAGACAGGATTTATCTCCGTTTTGTGCCAGAAGCTGCACGAATTGAGAATTGCATTCAAAAATTGACAATGAACAGTGGACAATGAACAATAAACGCAGCGCCTAAGAGCAGTTGCCGCTGGACGGATAGCCCGACTACGATCATAAGATCAACTGTTTGGACAAAACAAATGCTTAAATCTCATCTCAACAGACCCAACTGCTAACCAAGATAATGGCAATAAAAAGATCTTCTGACTCGCAGCCAACTCCCCAGCAGCCTCGTAAACCGACGACACCCAAGCGGAATTACGAAGTTACCCTTTTATCTCCCCAAGTAACTACTCAGGAGACAGAAACAAACGAAGAGAAGGTTCGCCCTCAGAAACTTGCCGACTATATTGGGCAGAAAAAGCTCAAGGGTATTTTAAATATGGCGATCGCCGCTGCCAAGGGTAGAGAAGATCCTTTGGATCATTTATTGCTCTATGGCCCTCCAGGCTTGGGCAAAACCACCATGTCCTTGATCCTAGCGGCAGAAATGGGAGTAGACTGCAAGATCACTTCTGCCCCAGCTTTAGAGCGTCCCAGAGATATTACAGGGCTGCTAGTCAGTCTGAAACCAGGAGATATTATTTTTATCGATGAGATCCTCCGTCATGCGATTGAGACGGTGGAT
>JBCBWB010000230.1:0-6492 GCA_039817275.1 Cyanobacteria bacterium J06648_1
TTTCTTGGTAATCTTAGCCTTTACAGAATTACTATAGTTAAATATGTAAAGTTTTGTCGCTAGATTCAACATTTCTGAGGTAATAGGTAATGGATCATCAGAGTTTGAGGCTAAATAGATAGTCACCCTATTTATGTCTATCTTTACTGTTCCAATCTTAATCTCAATCTCAATCTTGACTAACCAGATAATTCGTAATATCAGTGATAAATCAAATTAAAAATAAATTTAATAATACGGCAGTCTTCAATCGTTATTCTGGACTATTGGCATTAGTAATTACCGTCGTTGGCGTAAATTACTTTTATTCTGTCAGTATGATGTTGTTGACTACGTTTGTTTTAGCGTACTTATCTAAAGGCTCTCGCTCTCGGAAAAAATAAGCGCGGAGTGTTTGAGCAACAGTTAATTAATGATCAATTATCAGTTGCTCATGATTGACAGAGCGCATTCAACCAAATTTATAGTGCTTTTTGACGGGCTGTTTAATTTTCCAAGTACAGGACATCCCTGCGGGAAAAGTAACTAAATCTCCTTTGCCCATCGCTACAGCTTCGCCACCATCGGGAGTCACTATCACATCTCCCTCAAGAAAATAGCAGGTTTCCGCTTCGTCATAAGTCCAGGGGAATTCTGAGACTTCTTTTGTCCAGATTGACCAGTCGAATACACCAAGTTTGTCTAATTGTTCTCTATTAGGTTGAGATCTAACCAAAATCGCCGTGGTTTGAGAAGTCATGGTTTTTCAGGGGGAGATGATACTAAAATTATTATTAAGACATAATATTATATTCAGGTATTGCCAGGGATGATTGGGGACTTAAGTGTGAATCAGGTAACCCTTGCTATACTGAGCATCATCAATTTCAATTCAATAACCCTATTAAGCTAAAATATGCAGCCTACCGACCAAAGTAAGTTTACTGAACAAGCATGGGATGCGATCGTCAAGTCGCAAGAAGTTGCCAAATCATTTCAGAATCAGAACTTAGAGGTAGAGCATTTAGTTTTGGCGGCGATCGCTCAAGAAGGATTAGCCAGCGCTATTTTGGATAAGGCAAACGTAGATTCGGTCAGGCTCCAACAGCAGCTTGAGATGTTTACTAAGCGACAGCCGCGTATTGGTTCGGCACAGCTATATTTAGGGCCGAGTTTGGATCGGATGCTGGATCGGGCGGAAGACTGTCGCGTTAGCTGGGACGATAGCTTTATTTCCATTGAGCATATTCTGATGGGGTTTGCCGAGGATGCTCGGATTGGCAAGAAGTCTCTACGTAGTTTTGGGGTTGATGCTCAGAGTTTAGAGCTGGCGATTAAGTCGATTCGGGGTTCGCAGAAGGTAACCAAGCAGAACCAAGAGGAGCAGTACCAGGCTCTAGAGAAGTACGGGCGCGATCTTACCGAACAGGCAAAGGCTGGTAAATTAGACCCTGTAATTGGTCGGGATGAAGAGGTGAGACGGGTTATTCAGGTACTTTCCCGCCGCCAGAAAAATAATCCTGTCCTGATCGGTGAGCCTGGGGTAGGGAAAACGGCGATCGCAGAAGGTTTAGCGCAGCGGATTATTAATGGTGATGTCCCCGAATCTCTTAAGGATCGACAGTTGATTTCCCTCGATATGGGTAGCCTGATCGCTGGGGCAAAATATCGCGGTGAATTTGAGGAACGTTTGCGAGCGGTATTAAAAGAAGTTACCGAGTCTAGCGGACAAATTGTCTTGTTTATCGACGAGGTACATACCGTTGTTGGTGCTGGGGCAAAAGAAGGTTCAGGCTCAATGGATGCGGGGAACTTACTCAAGCCGATGCTAGCCAGGGGTGAACTACGGTGTATTGGGGCGACAACCCTAGATGAATATCGTAAGAATATTGAGAAAGATCCTGCCCTAGAAAGAAGATTCCAGCAGGTATACGTCAAACAACCCTCGGTAGAAGATACAATCTCGATCCTGCGGGGACTCAAAGAAAGATATGAAGTCCACCACGGCGTAACCATTACCGATTCAGCTTTGGTAGCAGCTGCCACCCTGTCTCAACGTTACATTACCGATCGCTTTTTACCCGATAAGGCGATCGACCTAATTGACGAAGCAGCGGCAAAGTTGAAGATGGAGATCACTTCTAAACCCAGCGAATTAGAAGATATTGATCGCCGCATTATGCAGCTGGAGATGGAAAAAGTTTCTCTCAGCGGCGAAAATCAACGCCCAGGGGCAAACAGTTTTGATCGAGCCTCCAAAGAACGCCTAGGTAAAATCACGGCAGAAATTGATACTTTAAAAGAGAAACAGTCGGGTTTAACGGCTCAGTGGCAGTCCGAAAAGGGTTTACTCGACGAAATTAATGCTCTCAAGGAAGCAGAAGAAAAAACTCGCCTCGAATTAGATAAAGCCGAACGAGCCTTCGACCACGAAAAAGCAGCACAGCTCAAGTATGGCAAGCTAGAAACCCTACAGCGGGACTTAGAAGCCAAAGAAACCAAGCTAATCGACTTGCAGTCGGAAGAAACCACCCTGTTAAGAGAACAGGTATCAGAATCCGATATTGCCGAAATCGTGGCTAACTGGACAGGGGTACCAATTAATCGTCTACTGGAATCAGAAAAACAAAAGCTGCTTCAATTAGAAGGACACCTACACCAAAGAGTCATCGGTCAGCAAGAGCCAGTAGCGGCAGTATCGGCGGCAATTCGCATGGCAAGAGCAGGAATGAGCGATCCAAGCCGTCCCATTGGTTCATTCCTGTTTATGGGACCTACAGGGGTGGGTAAGACCGAACTAGCTAGAGCTTTGGCAGCATTTCTTTTTGATAGTGAAGATGCCATGGTGCGGATCGACATGTCCGAATATATGGAAAAACATGCCGTATCCCGTTTGGTTGGCGCGCCTCCTGGATACGTTGGCTTTGAGGAAGGAGGACAGTTAACCGAAGCCGTGCGCCGTCGTCCTTATTGCGTAGTGCTATTGGATGAAGTCGAGAAAGCTCACAAGGATGTCTTTAATATCTTGCTTCAGGTACTCGATGACGGTAGGATTACCGATTCTCAGGGACGGGTAGTAGACTTCCGCAACGCCATTATCGTCATGACGAGCAACATCGGTAGCGAACATATCCTCAACGTTAAAGGGGACGAGGGGGACTATGAACAGATCCAGAATCAGGTAACCCAGGCTCTACGGGGTCATTTTCGCCCAGAATTCCTCAATCGCATTGACGATCTAATTATCTTCCACGGCTTGAAAAAATCGGAACTGAAAGAAATCGTCACGATTCAAATCAGAGGCATCGAACGTCTATTGAAAGACCAGAAAATTGGCATCGAACTAACTCCCGCCGCCCAGGATCGCATCGTCACGGTAGGCTACGATCCTGCCTATGGTGCGCGTCCCCTCAAGCGAGCAATTAGAAGAGAACTGCAAAATCCGATCGCAACGATGATCCTGGACAGTACTTTTACCGCAGGGGATAAAATTATTGTCGATTGTGTCGATGAGAAATTGGTCTTTAATAAAGAGGAACAACCGCAACCTTTGGAACTAGAGGCGACGAAAGCACCTAAATCTTTGAAGCTAGAAACAGTAAAAAAAGCGAAGAAAAAGCAGACTGAAAATAAAAAGCCCGCCACCGCTAAATCAGAGGAGAAGCCAGAAGTTGTTTCTTCGGAAACGTAAAAATCTAATTTCTCTTAAAATTTCAGATTGAGTATTGTATTTACAAACATCCCAGCCTAGATTTGACGATAGTTGTCGGTTGATAGGGCATTCTAATATTTGATATTATCTTGCTCTAATTTTAAGAAATGGCTAACCGCAACGGGACTCAGCTTGGATACTTTATAGATTTTGCTCTATGGCAAGATGCTCTGAATCTTCTACGCTTTCAAATTGAGCAAAAGCAAAGCAATAGGCATTTTAATACACTTAGTATGTTTTATTACGAAAAGCTAAATGTATCTTGTCTGAACTATGATTCTCGGCATTACTTTGATGTGAAGATAGCTACCAGCCTTTTTTATGGTTTAAAAAAAGAATTTGCTGTTTTACCTTATGTCATACCAAAACCAGGACTTGGATTAAGAGACTGCAAATTCTTAACATATCCGATGAGAGCCGTATACTATGCTGTGGGTCTCTATTTACTCAAGCTCTCTCAGGAATTTGTAGTTGAAACTTACAAGAAAATAAAGACGATAGAATCTTTTTATGGTGGCAATATTACTTACAAATCCGATGAACTGCAACTAAACAAGAAAAATATCTATTATCGCAATTTTCATCAAGAATTTAGGGACTTGGTAAAAGAAGAAACTAAATCTGATACTGAAAACAAAATTGTTCTAAAACTTGATATTGAAAATTATTTTAACGAACTGTCTATACTAAAATTACTAAATTTTCTGGATCGCTTTATCAAGCCCAGCATTAAAGCCGAGATGCGTTTTGATACTTTTGCGCGAGAACAAATCATATGTCTGTTTCAATTTATATCATATGGTAAATCTGGCATCCCGCAGTCTGACAACGATATATTATCTAGCTTTATAGGGTACTTATATTTAATTTTCGGTGATTTGTTTATCGATGATATTTTAGTGGGCTACAAAAATGCTATTGATTCGCATCACATTATCAGGTATAATGATGATATTTATATATCCATAACGTTTAAGTACAACCTTGAACCGCAGTCGCAAAGCTTTTATATTCACTCAATTGCTGCTCAAATTGCAGAAGTTTTGTATAGCGAGTTGGGTCTGAAACTCAATCTCAAAACAAAGCTGTATAAATTATCACAAGAAGAAGACAAGAATGAACTTTTAAAGATTATTAGAAAGACATCTCAAAGTAACGATTTTATTGTTTTGGAACGAGAAAATGATGAAAATGATCATCAACATGAAACTTCTGTACAATCTCCTCAAGAAAAGCTAGATTTAATATTTGCAGAATTAATAAAAATAAAGAATTCAAAACCAGAGGATTACTTTGTCAGGGGGGACTCAACACAAGAGGAAATTATTCAAGAAGTATTTGACAAAGGCGTAGCAAATATTCTTGATAAGCCAGAAAATAAAAATAAAATAAGGCAAATTTTTGAAGAATTTAATTTTGAGCTAGTTAAAGTCCAGCCGCTTGAGATACTTATAATCCTATTAAAAGACGATGTTATCGCTAATAGATTTATAAAATTTTGTTTGAATAAAGATATTATCACCACAGGAGATGCCGATTTAATTATCAAGTTTCTTTGTCAAACAGGTTTTAAAGATGACGATCTAGATCTGATTGAGAAATTAAAACAAAATATTCACATGAAAGACATTGTTGATATATTCTTGGAAAACAAGCTAAATTGTCGAACACCTGGATATTACAATCTTTCTTGTATTGAAATGAAGAGTTTGTCAGAAATGCCAGATGTGATAGAGCAGACTAGGCTAAGAATTTTGAACGAAAGAAGTGAATCCTTTTCCGTTGCACTAAATCACTTAGTGAACGAAATTCATGCTGTTTGTATTAGACAAAAACAGGCAGATAAAACAAAATTTGATGTTAATGGTGTTGTGAAATTTCTACAAGAAAAAAACGTAGCACACTCCATACGTATTAAAGTAAGGAACTTGTTTGATCGCCGAAACTCTAACTGTGTGTCTCACCCTGGCTCTAATGGTGGTCATGCATGGGATGTTACAAAAGAAGAATATCTGGATTACTATGAGCATGTAGGAAAGTGTTTAGATTCTCTCCTGTAGGACTGTAATTTGAAGTTTTATAGACACTCTCTCCAACTTATGTTGTATTTTAGAACAACTCAGTTTGTACCTGTTCTGATTGCTTGGGTTCGTAACCCAGATGGCGATAGGTTTTGGCGGTAACTGTCCGACCCCGATGGGTACGGCTGAGATAGCCATTTTGCAGCAGATAGGGTTCATAGACTTCTTCAATGGTTTTGCGGTCTTCTCCCGTAGCTGCGGCGATCGCTTCTAACCCCGCAGGACCTCCGTTGAACTGCTCGATAATAGTGCCAAGCACGAGCCGATCCGTCCAGTCTAAGCCTTCGGCATCCACATCAAACAAATTCATCGCGGTGGCGGCTAATTCTTCGGTGATGGTTGCCGCTTTTTCTACCTGAACATAGTCTCGTACCCGCCGTAACAAACGATTGGCTATGCGAGGAGTACCACGGGAACGACGGGCAATTTCGATCGCTCCCTCCTCTGTAATTGCCGCCTTGAGAATTTCTGCCGTCCGTTTGACAATCGCAGTAAGTTCGTCGAGTTCGTAAAAACGCAGCCGTTGAATGATGCCAAAGCGATCGCGCAACGGGGAAGAAAGCGCCCCTGCCTTAGTTGTTGCCCCGACCAAAGTGAAAGGAGGTAGGGGAATACTGCGGGTTTTGGCGGTTTGTCCCTTACCAATGGTGACATCCAACCGATAATCTTCCATGGCAGGATAGAGTAATTCCTCCGTCATGCGATTGAGACGGTGGATCT
>JBCBWB010000231.1:0-6406 GCA_039817275.1 Cyanobacteria bacterium J06648_1
CATAGGTGAAGTAATTGCTGACGATGGTCTACTCGATATCACGATCGCCACGGTAGATAATAAAGTGCAGGCGGTAACGACAATTCTCAGTATGCTAGGGGCAGCACTGATCAAAACCAACGCGGAATTAGATAATATTGTTCATTTACGAGCGCCAACCGTAAAAATTTCGGCTCGACCAAACCAAAAAGTTGTGCTTGACGGGGAAATCATTGGCAACACACCTTTAGAGATTAGCTGTCTACCCCAGAGTCTCAAAGTGTTTTCGCCGATGGTAAAAACAGAGACGGTAGACGACAAATAGTGGGTTAGCTTAAATTTTTCTCATGAGTCTAGCGACCGTTAGAGACTATTGTTTGTCCAGATAGCGGAAACTATCCATGGCTAATTGGCGACGACAATTAATAGAATTAATAGAATGGTTATACAAATTATCTAAATTATTTTGGATGCGACCGACTAGAGCTTGGTCGCGAATTTAATCGATAACTGCTGTGGGCAAAATTGCTCAAGTCACTTATTAATAATAATCAGCCATATAGTTCAGACTCCGATCGCCGTTAAATATTATGATTATGAATATCAACAAGATTAGTCAAATAACCATTGCGGGAGCATTAAGCACTGTCTTTGCCTCTAGTGCGATCGTGGCGGCGATCGCGCCATCATCAGCCAAAATGGCGATCGCTCAGGTAGCTCAGGCTCTTTCTCCTGAAGAAGTCAACCTCCGCACCAAACAGATTATCGTGCGAATTGATGGGGCTAGTGTTGGTTCGGGGACGCTACTCGAACGGGCAGATAATACCTACACCGTATTGAGCAACTGGCACGTAATGAAAAATCAAGGCGGCTATACGGTACAGACCATTGATGGTCGCAAACACGAGGTAATTCCAGACAGTATCAAACAGTTGCCTGGATTAGATCTGGCGATCTTTAAATTTACTACCAATCAAAATTATCAGGTTGCTGAACTAGGAGATTCTAGCAGTCTCAGTGAAGGGCAGACCGTTTATTTTGCTGGCTATCCAGGGGAATTGCGTCGAGAAGATAATCGCTATTACCGCTTTTTTACGGCTAATTTGGTGGGAATACTGCCCAGAGCGACAGAAAATGGTTATTCTCTTGTTTACAATGGCGAAGCCTTTCCTGGCATGAGTGGGGGTCCCGTTTTTAACCGTGACGGCTTGATGATCGGAGTTCATGGCGAGGCAAATATTCACGCCCTATCGGGAGGTACTTCCAACTATGCCATCCCGATCGCGAGCTATCAACAGGCGATCGCTAAGTTAAATGCTCCTCCCGCAGCCCCTGCACCAGCTCCCACGGCTCAGGCACCAACTCCTGAAGTAACTCCCGAGGTCGAGCCTGCTGTAACTCCCACTCCAACTCCTGCACCAGCTCCTGAGCCGAATGAAAATCCAGAAGTCATAGTACCTCCAGAAGTTACCTCTGCTCCTAGTGAGGCTCCCACAACGCCAGAGAAAAGCGACAACACTCAGCCAGCAGGAGAACTTGATTCCGAGAACATTTCTTCCGTTCCCACCTTTACCACCAACACTACCCCGCAACCAGAAACGGTTCAGACCCCAGAAACGGCGCAGCCTGAATCTGCCGCCCCCGAAGAGTCAACCCAATCAGCCAGCGTAAGCACACCAGAAACCGAAGCGTCGGAGGTTAAAAGCAAACCATCGGCGGCTGCCAAACCCAAACCGCAGCCCGAAGTAGCAGAAAAACCTGCTCCTGTAGAATTTGAAGAAGTTTATGTGCCTACTGTTTCACGCAAAATTGCTTTAGTCTCACCGAGAACTGGTATTGATTACACTCAACTACGAAATCTGCTCAAAGAGGCAAAATGGTCGGAGGCAGATATTCACACCTATAAATTAGTGGGTCAAATTATCAAGTCTGCCAAGCTGCAAAGAAAACGAACTTTTATTGAGCTAAAAACTATTGCCGAGTATTCTTGCCCAGATATTAGAACCGTTGATTTTCTGTGGAAAAAATATAGCGACAACCAGTTTGGTTTTAGTCAGCAACAACAGGTCTGGCGTAGCGTCAACCAAGAGGGAGATTTTTCGACCAAAACTTGGCGACGTTTTGCGACAGAGGTAGGCTGGAAAAAAGGCGAGGTAGCCGATAGTAGTGGATATCTGCTTTACGAGCAGCTAGATTTTGAACCAACAGAAGCTCCAGCAGGTCATCTTCCCTGGTGGTTTGCACTCCCTGATGAATCACAAACGGTGGTCAAATATTTATTTGCCCGCTGTAATCTCAACCCCACTGATGCAGAGCTAGAGGCAGAAGCGAGACAAAACTCTCCCGACACAGCCCAAAATCCTGGCAATAATTCGCCACGCCGCCGAGAGGCAAATCAACCTGAGATTAACAAACCGCCTAAATCCCCCGATAATTAGGCTAAAGGTTAAAAGCTGCTGCTTCAATTATTCACCAAACAATGATCGCATGGAACATCATCAAATAGCCCTCAAAATTAAAACAACAGGAAAGTCTCTACACAAGATCACCAGCCAAGTAGCACAGGCTGTAGCCAAGTCTGGTCTTGCAATGGGGCTTTGCACGGTTTTTGTGCGTCATACTTCCGCCTCTTTATTGATTCAGGAAAATGCTGATCCTGATGTTTTGATTGACCTAGAGAATTTCTTTGCTCAATTAGTGCCAGAAGATGGCAGCCGCTATATTCACGGTGCAGAAGGATTGGACGATATGCCAGCCCATATTCGCTCGGCTTTGACCAATACCTCAGAGCAAATTCCGATTTCTGGGGGCAATTTGGTTTTAGGTACTTGGCAGGGAATATATCTTTGGGAACATCGACAAAGAGGCAGTTATAGAGAGATAATTATCCATATTAGCGGGATAAAATCTTGACTCAGAGGACTTATCATATAACCTCGAAAAATGAATGGCAGCAGGCTCTAGAGCATGGTTTTTATCAGCCAAAGGGTTTTGCTGTAGAAAAATTTATTCATTTGTCTTACGGTCATCAACTCTTGACAGTTGCCCAGCGTTTTTATGCGAGACAGAAGGGACTTGTTATATTAGTGATTGATTCATCTAAAATAAAGGATGGTCTAGTCGAAGAAAATTTAGAAGGGGGTAAAGAATTATATCCTCACTTCTATGGTGTATTATCAACTGATGCCGTTCTTGATGCGATCGCCTTTCCCTGTAATGCTGACGGTAGCTTCACTCTACCAGTTGGATTAAACATTTGAATTATGACCTGAACATTTATCTAGACAAAGATCGTCCCTGTCTGGCGATCGCTTTCCATGGAAAAAGTAAAATCTTGCGGTGTTATCTGCTTCACTAAAACTAAAAAACCATCATTTTTGTTGATGAAGCGATCTTATCGTTATGATTTGCCTAAAGGTCATATTGAGCCAGGGGAGACAGAGTTACAGTGCGCCCTCAGAGAGTTGTTTGAGGAGACAGGAATTACCCGTAAGCAGGTATGTCTGGAACTAGATTTTCGGTTTCGGACTGTCTACTACCCTCGCTATCGACGTTTTGGAGGCGAAAAGGTAGAAAAGTCTTTGGTAATCTTTTTTGGTTGGGTAAGCGAAGAGCTAGAAATTGTCATGACCGAGCATAGTGCTTCAGAATGGGTTGAATGGAATCCGCCCCATTATTTCCACAATCGCATTATTGATGAACTGTTGGTAGCAGTCGAGCAAAAATTAATTATTAAGCAGTAGAGACGCTACAGTAATCACTCTTGACGCAGATTTTGAGTGGGGTTCTAGTTTATTTTGGTAATTTATTTTGATAAAAAGCGATCGCCCGCAGCAAGAGGAAAAAGCACGGTTTCAAATCGGTCAGGCTTTTTATAATCCTCAAAGCAAATTTGTGCGGGATTTGGGAGTCTTAGCCGCTGCTGTTTATCGACAAGATCATGGTCAGCTAAGAGTGTTAGATGCTCTGGCTGGTTCTGGGGTTCGCAGTCTACGCTACTACCTAGAAAGTCAGGCTGATTATCTGTGGGTAAATGAAGGAAACCACCAGCTTAATTCGATCATACAGGAAAATTTAACTGCGGCGATCACTCCAGAACTGTTTCGACTTACCCACCAGGATGCTCATCGACTATTTTTTCAGTGTTATCAAGAGCGTGATTATTACGATTTAGTAGACGTAGACTGCTTTGGTACTGCCGTTCCCTACCTCAACACAATGCTCTGGGCGACTAAAATCGGCGGCTTGATGTATCTCACCTGTACCGACGGCAGAACCCTCACAGGACATCCTCCCGAAAAAACCGTACTGGCTTATAATGCGATCGCTCGTTCCCACCCCGCAATTCAAGAACAGGCTCTCAGACTTCTCATCGGCGCAACACAACAGCAAGCGGCAACTAAGGGATTGGGTATTGAACCAATATTCTCGCTGTTTACAGGACAAACTTATCGGGTAATGCTGCGTTTAGTCTCCAAACCCCAGTTAACGGATCGTAACTATGGCTTTCTGGCATATTGCCATAGCTGCGGGGACTATCAAACTTTTTCCTGGCGTAAATTAAACAAGGCTACCTGCACCTGCAATTCTCCTGTCTTAACTCTCAGCGGCGCCATGTGGCTAGGTAGACTGCACGATCCAAATCAGCTAAGACGATTCCAAACTTTAGCTCAACAATGGAATTGGCAGAAGATCGTCAAACTACTCGATCTGATGCAGGGTGAAATTGACTTTCCGCCCTACTTCTATACCCTGCGGGCAATTGGCAACCGTGGCAAGCTAGATCTACCCAGGCGATCGCATTTAATCAAAGCCTTGCAAGATAAAGGCTACCAAGCCGCTGCAACTCATATCGAACCTCAAGCAATTAAGACCAATGCCAGTTTAGAAGTTTGTGTGGCGATCGCCAAAAATATTTGAGCCATAAACAATTACCTCTGATATTTGTGGGCAAAAGCGATGACACGAGAGACCGAATTAAACAATTATCAACTGTTTATTGATGAGCTAACTAAGCTGTTCGATCAGGTCAGATACTTTACCTTTAATCTCATCTCGCACGCGGTGAAAAGTTTCAATTGGCTTGCCGTCAGGATCTTCTAGTTCCCAGTCTGCAAATACTTCTTGCTGTACCCAAGCATCGGGCAAACTCGTACCGCAGCCACACATAGAGATAACGGCATCATAATTATCGGCTTTGAAATCACTTAGGGCATCGGATGTTTGCTGGGTTAGGTCGATACCGATCTCCGACATCACTTTGATCGCCGTGGGGTGAACGCGACTGGCTTCTAAGCCCGAAGAAACTACTTCGATTTTATCCTTACCCAAGGTTCTGGCGAATCCTTCTGCCATTTGTGAGCGACAGGAATTACGGCGACAGACGAACATTACTTTTTTCATAATTTTAGATGAATGAGATAACTTTAATTTGTCAGGCGAATACTATTCACCTCTAAGGTTGTTTGGCTTTACGTTCGCTGTGGCGATCGGTTAAATAATCGACTTCGTCTCGCAGCAACAGGGTAAATTTATACAGTTCTTCCATCACGTCGATCACTCTGTCCCGATAGGCTGAATCTTTCATGGTGCCGTCTTCGTGAAACTCTTGATAGGCTTTGGCGACAGAAGATTGATTGGGAATGGTAAACATCCGCATCCAGCGCCCTAAAATCCGCAGAGTATTAACCGCATTAAAAGACTGGGAACCACCACTAACCTGCATTACCGCCAGGGTCTTTCCTTGTGTCGGTCTAACCGAACCAACTTTTAACGGGATCCAGTCGATCTGATTTTTCAGAATACCCGTAACATTACCGTGCATTTCAGGAGATGACCAGACTTGTCCTTCCGACCACAGACTTAACTCTCGCAATTCCTGTACCTTGTGATGAGTCTCTTCTACCCGCCCCCGTAGCGGTAAGTCGTGAGGATGGAAAAATTTTGTCTCAGCCCCCATTGCGGTAATGATTCGGGCTGCTTCTTCGGCAACGAGACGGCTATAGGAACGTTCTCTCAATGAACCGTAGAGAAAGAGTATTTTGGGCGGGCGATCTTGGTTATTCATCAGGTAGAGAGGTCGGAACAAGACATGAGCTGATAGCTGTTTAACAAGACGAAATTACACTAAGAGTTACTTACAACAGCGTGGATCGAGTAGAGTTGCTTTTTCTGGCTGTCGGGGAAACCAACCTGCGGTACGCTTGCAGAATTCTACCAGCATCAGCATTACAGGTACTTCAATTAGCACTCCCACCACCGTTGCCAGGGCGGCACCAGAGTTTAAACCAAACAAAATTACGGCAGTGGCGATCGCCACCTCGAAATGATTACTTGCCCCAATTAAAGCTGCGGGGGCAGCATCTTCGTAATCTAGTCCTAGTTTTAAACCTGCAACATAGGTAATGAAAAAGATAAAGGTAGTTTG
>JBCBWB010000232.1:0-6404 GCA_039817275.1 Cyanobacteria bacterium J06648_1
CTATTACCTATTACCTATTACCTAAATTTACCCGCCCAAATTTTCCGTCAGCTTTTCGTCCTTCCCATAACCATACGGTTCGGCAATAACTATCGGAATCTCTTCAAAGTTTTCATGTTCGGGAGGGGAGGAAACCAGCCATTCTATACCAATTGCCCGCCAGGGATTGTTGCCTGCGGGTTTTCCTGAAGTCCAAGAGCTAACCATGTTGAGAATGAAAGGAATAGTCGAGATACCGAGTAAGAATCCGCCCAAGCTAGCTAGCACATTCCAGAAGGCAAATTCGGGGTCGTAGGACGCAACACGACGGGGCATTCCCATTAAACCCAAGGGATGCATCGGCAGAAAATTAAGGGCTGTACCAGCAAAGGTTAAATAGAAGTGGAGTTTGCCCAAGCCTTCGTAATACATTTTGCCAGTCATTTTAGGAAACCAATGATAGATACCCGCATAGATTCCAAAGGTAATCGTGCCATAAAGGACATAGTGGAAGTGTCCCACGACAAAGTAGGTGTTGTTAACGTGGATATCGATGGGTACGGAAGATAGCATAATGCCTGTGATACCTGCAAAGACGAAGTTAACTAGACCGCCTAAAGCAAATAACATGGCAGTATCGAGGCGCAGTTTACCACCCCAAATTGTACCGACCCAGGCAAATACCTTAATTCCTGTCGGTACGGAAATTAGCATGGTACTCGCCATAAATACTACTCGCATCCAGCCAGGCGTACCGCTCGCAAACATATGGTGTACCCAGACAATCCCGCTTAAGCCAGTAATGATTAAGGAAGATACTGCCACAATTTTGTAGCCGAATAGGGGTTTACGAGCATATACGGGAAATACTTCTGAAAAAATGCCAAATACGGGCAAAACCATGACATATACCGCAGGGTGGGAATAGAACCAGAAGAAGTGCTGGAACAATACGGGGTTGCCTCCTTGGGCGGGATCGAAGAATGCCGTACCTACAGATAGATCGCACAATAGCATTACGGCTCCAGCAGTTAAAGCGGGTAAGCCATAAAGTTGAATCAACTGGGCTGCTAATACCGTCCAAACAAAAGCAGGGGTTTTAAACCAACCCATACCAGGGGCGCGCATCCGAATGATAGTGGTGACAATATTTAACGCCCCCATGATCGAAGATACGCCAGAGATGGCTACTGCTAACAGCCAAATAAACTGACCATTAATTAAATTGCCCGTCGGATTCTGCAAACTCTGGGGCGGATAAGCCCACCAGCCAGACTGGGCAGGCCCACCAGGGACGAGAAAACTAAGGATAAACAGAATGCCGACAACGGGAATCATCCAGAAAGCTGCTGCATTGAGGCGGGGAAACGCCATATCTCGCGCCCCAATCATCAAGGGTACGAGATAGTTGGCAAATCCAGACAGGACGGGAAACGTCCAGCCAAACAGCATAATTGTCCCATGCATAGTGTATAAACCGTTATAGACAGTGCGGTCTAGTAAATCTGGTTCGGGGGTAATCAATTCTCCTCGCATAATCATGGCAAAGATACCAGCCAACACGAAAAAAAAGAAAGCGGTAACCATATACTGAATACCGATTACCTTATGATCGGTACTAAAGCTGAAGTATTTGCGCCAATTGGGAGGCGATTCGGGGATTAGGTCTTGGGGTGATGTGACTGTCATGGAGTAGTTGGTGGTTAGTGGTTAGTCATTGGTCATTAGTTATTAGATACAAACAACAAATAACAAATCTAAGGATGATAATTAACTATTGGTGGAGGGGCGGGAACTACGGTTTTCCAGCCTGCGGAGTCTTCTTTTTGTTCTCTACGGGCGTATTCACTCGCTGCTTGATTAGGTGCGGGGGTAGGTGTCTGTTTAGCTGCTTCGTTTAGCCATTCGGTATATGCTTCGGTAGATTCTATTACTACATCTGCCTGCATGGCTGCGAAATAAGTCCCGCTATATTGGGAATCCCGCAGGCGATATTTACCTTCTAGTATGGGGGTAAATTCAAAGTCGATGGTTTTGGCAGGAATAATGTCCTGTTTGACTCTAAAAGCAGGAATGTAAAACCCGTGAATCACATCTTGCGATCGCAACTCGAAATGCGCTCTTTGGTTTACGGGTAGATGTAGTTCGGTGCTAGTAACATTTTTTTCGGGATAGCGAAATACCCACGCCCACTGTTTGGAGTCTACTTCGACATTAGTCATGGGTTCTGTTGTCATCCCCGTATCTGCATAAGCGGGTTCCATAACTTGAGGTAAATGAGCAATTTCCGTAGGACCGTGTAGATTCATCTTGTCGTAGGTTTGATAGCTAGCAGTAGCTAAACCAATCACAATCAACAGGGGCGTAACAGTCCAGAGTATTTCTAAGCGAATATTTCCTTCAATAGGGGACCCATCACTGATGTCGTATCTGCCAGCACGATAGAAGATGATGTTGTAGACAATCGCCAGGGTTACACCCAAAAAGATAAACGTGCCGATTGCCGTTAAGATACTAAACAGATCGTCGTATAAAATCGCCTCGGCAGAAGCTTGGGGAGGGAACCAGGAATAGGATGCCCGTCCCATCCAAATACTGGCGATAGTTAAAAAGACTGCGATCGCACCGAGTGTAATAGCTCGTTTCATATTTTCAATCGACCTTATTTAAGTAATACATTGGGGTCTTGTCCCAGGCGGAGTAAATTACCAGCGGTATTGTGAACGCCGAATTCCGCAGCTAATTGCGCCCCTAGAGTGCCGTGAACGTACATTACAAAGAAGATTATCAAGCCCACTAATAAATAACGCCATTGCACCTGTCGGCTCGTATCGTTACGCCAGACATAGCGTTGAAAACCACGCCAGATAGCCATCCCGACGATCGCCGCCAACAAAATCACGCCGCCAACACCATGCCACAACATCGTTTCCATCGCCCCCAAACCCCAAGCACTCTTAACATCTGGAGTTGAACCGACGAGCATAATTTCATAGAAGCCGAAGGCTACGGTGAAAAAAGTGATGATTGCCGCAGCTAGCATGTTGTACCAACCCACATCAAAGAAATTAGCGCGGGTAGCGGGAATCGCTAAATATTTGAACACCATTTTGTCGAAGGGGAACAAAACCCCAACAATATCGAAAGCAATGCCGATAATAAACAAGCCCAAGGTTAGATGGACTAAGTTGGGGTGCATCGGAATTTTATAGGGCAATCCGTTAGCACCTAACTGTAACTGATTGATTAAATCTGGATTCATTGACTGTTGACTGTTGACTGTTGACTGCTGATTTGCGAAGCTTATCTTTAGAACTACTAGAGAATTCCTTCTTTGACGGCTTCTACTACCTGAACCGTATGCAAGCCATAAACCCAAACTAATTCGTCCCCAAGGTAGACCTGATAAAAAACTAATCCTGTTAGTAAAAATCCTATCCCTAAGTAAGCAATAGGCATTTTTTGGGGATCTTGAGAACGAATCACATAACGCCAAGCAGTAATCGCGGCAATGATTCCCGATAAAGACCAACCGATGATACTGTGAAGGTTTAAAATTGGTTCGACTGCATCATAAGCGATCGCCAGTCCTGCTTCTATTTGCCCAAAGACAATGGCAATGAAGATAGAGATAGTCGCAAAAAACATATTCCACCAGCTAACTTCATAGAGCTTATAGTTTTTGCTGAAATAGCCAATAATGTCACAAAGAAAGGCAAACAAAACCATTGCAATGACAAAATGTACCACAATGGGATGGATTGTATCTGGATAAGGCAGATTATGGTCATTGAGAGGCGGTAACAGATTTTCAAACATTATTAACGCTCGTACTAATTACTAACTTCGGCTTTAAATTTAAATCTTGATTAGGAGCTGTTTTTTTAATACTTAGGATTACTTATTAGATAACACTAATCGACAATAAAATTTATTTTTGCCAGAACAATTAACAGGCTATCAACATTACCTAAGATCTATAGCATTCAAAGCATACTCTAACTCTTCATTAATTACTGTTCATAGCTTTCATGCTAGCTAACCGCCTTAGTTTTTTTGGGCATTTTTTATTTTCATTTAATAGTCGAACACATCCATATGGCTAGCAGATTTTTCCCTTTTCGCCATAAAAATAGAAAACAAAATATTTTTTGCAGAACGAGCAAAAAAATAAGCTAAAACTTACAGTGGTTTATAAAGAAAACATAAAACTAGCGATCGCCCCTTACAAGAAACTGGAGCTAATTGCTAGTTTTGACTATGCGGATAAACTTGACCATCGGGCATAATAGCATTATCCAAAATCGCGTTAGTTAAATTTGTCCCCGTTAAGTCTGCTCCCGTTAAATCCGCACCTCGCATTACAGCACCAGCTAGATTGGCATAGCTAAGATCAGCATTCCTCAGACTAGCTTCAGTCAAATCGGTAACTGGCAGATCTCCTCTGCTACTGGCACAGAAGTTGACGCGACATAATTTGGCTCCATCTAACTTTGCTCGGTATAAAACAGACATACTGAGATTGCTATAGCTAAGATCGGCATGAGACAAGTCAGCTTGACTGAGATTAGTCCGACTATCGCCAGTAGAATGAAAATCCACTTCAATCATGAGAGCTTGTCAGAGTTTAGCTTGATTTAAATTAGCTCCCTCTAGAATGGCTTTGACTAAATTCGCCTTTGCCAAATTCGCCTTAGTCAAGATTGCCGTAAATCTGCTGCGGTCAGATCTACATCGCTGAGATTCGATTTGACCAACTCAATTTCTCGTAGTTCAATGCGCGCAAAATTCCTTTCTCCTGATGAGTATCTTGCTAAAATTGCTTCTTTTTTCATTTGGGTGTTGGACAATGTCATGGTGATAGATGGATCGTAAAGTAAGCAACCAATTTTAAAAATAAAACTTTGGGTTGATTGTCTTAATCAACAAAAACTGTAGAGTCGGAAGAAAGTTAGACCAGAATCTTGCTCGGCGATCGCTTGATTATCTCTACTCGATTCTAGCCTTTCCAGTTTCTCGGAAGCTGCTTTCAATCTGTCTTAGGTGTTGCTCTAGTTTTTCTTCCGATGTTTGTTGTCAAACACTGTGTACTATCAGATCTCTCGTTTTCTCAAATACTTCCGTTCCTTTTACTAAAAGACTTGCGTTAAACTACGAAACCCCCTACTATTAGATGTGGAATAAAAACGGGGCGTAGCGCAGCGCAGCTTGGTAGCGTACCACTTTGGGGTAGTGGGGGTGTAGTTTTTCAAACCCACAATATATGATGCTTTCGAGGTACTTGTAATATTGTCGCACCAGTTCCGCACCATATATATCACTTCACTTAATCTTTACATCACTGAAAATACTAAGCTACATCTAGCAACTTTGGAATAGGAAATATTTTCTTAACTGATGCTGGTATTGGATTAAGGTGATTCCACCTTTTACCTGACTTGATTTCAGTAATAGTGCTTCTAGCAACACTGAACCGAATAGCAATTTCTTTATGAGTTAGATTGCCTGTTGCTAGTAAGCGTTTAATTTCAATTACTTGTTCGGGTTTTAATTTCCGTTTGTAGTTCTTGCTTCCAACAGCTTCTATTTGTACAGCCTGTCTTAATCCAGTCTTATAGGCGTGCTTTAAGTTTTCTGAGTACGTAGCCCATTCAAGATTAGCAACACTGTTATTTAGCTTCTTGCCGTCTATGTGATTGACTATGGGCTTATTTTCGGGGTTATCCAGAAATACTTGGGCTACTAGCTGATGAATAGCAAATGTTGCTTTAGTGCCATTCTTTCCAAGCCCAATGTAATAGTAACCACCTGGGTTGATTCTCAATTTTAGTACTCGACCCTTGAGGGTTTGGGTCTTACCAGTCTTTTCTTTGATTACACGGTCAAGACTTCTTACTTTGCCGTAGTTAGAGACTTGATAATATCCTTCATAACCTCGGATATCCGCAAATACTTCTGGGGCGTATCTTAACGCCATTGATAGTTCGTACATTAATGTTGTTCATAATTCTAAAAGTTTCAAATCAATTACATATGTCACTATCATATTCCATATATTAAGTAGTGTGACCAAAATCAATCTATTACTTGATATAAATCACTTGTTTTGTATTAAAAAGCCATACAATCATATACAAGCACAGAGTTTTTGATTTTTACATCATTGGTGAGTTAGAAGCTGTTGAAACATTAATGGCTGATAAACCTAAATTTAATAATTCGATTTCCTTGAGTTGATGACCTTTGTTGGTTAATCGACTCGGTAAATTCAAATTAAGGTAATTCCTAATGTTCAATAAAAATTCAAATTAATTACTGCTAACCAGCCCTTCAGTAAGTGGGATAGTATTTTTCCCAACTCGATGATGACTGTCGCCGCTGTCGATCGTCTCGTCCATCATGCTCTCATCTTTGAACTTCAGGCC
>JBCBWB010000233.1:0-6357 GCA_039817275.1 Cyanobacteria bacterium J06648_1
CCATTGGCTGCAAAGGATGTTTTCTTAGTCATTTAAATGTTTTAAAGGAAGTAAGAATGCAAGGTCTAAAAAATGTATTGATATTGGAAGACGACTTGGAACTACGACAAGACTTTCAGCAATACGAGGATATTATTCTAGCGGAACTGACACAACAAAACTGGGATATAGTTCATTTTGGATACTGTGATAGCCAGAAAAAAGATGTGAGTTTACCTCTTTTTCAATCATTCTCTGGAGAGATTATCGGTGCTCAGTTTTACGCTGTCAATCAGAAGTTTTTTGATAAATTAATTAGTTTCTGTGAAGTTCTTCTCGAAAGACCTGTTGGACATCCTGATGGTGGTCCAATGTCAATAGATGGAACTTTTAATGTTGTCAAATGGAAACATCCAGAGATTACTAGATTGATTGCAGTTCCAAGCTTTGGAGGACAGCGAAGTTCGCGAAGTGATATTTCTCCATCATGGTTCGATAAATTACCAGTATTTAAGACCCTTGCACAATCGTGCCGTAAATTGGGTGTTGCAAAAAAAATAAAGATTTTCTCTAAGTAATAAGCCTTTATTTTAAATCAAGCCAACACATAACAAGGGTTTAGCTTATTCCGAATTTAAGTTGGTATGACTATACTTTGTACCTAACAAAGCTACAGCTAAACCTTTTACTTGTTTACTTAGTCAGCTTCGCAGGTTATTTCAAATTTCTTAAATAATGATTTGCCAGCTTGGCTGTTCTATTTCTCATCCTATTTGATATTGCGACCGCCTTTTCCTTCTTTCTCCTCAGTTCACTCTGCGTTTTGGCGACGGCTTAAAATTAAGGTAGTACCAGGTTATCCGAATCATCAAATTCAAAAAACGGATTCCATGCAACTTCCCATAAATGTCCGTCAAAATCCGCGAAATACCCGCTGTAACCACCCCAAAAAACTTTTTCAGCTTTTTTGACGATTTTTGCTCCAAAACTTTCTACCTGCTGCAATACCTTGTCTACCTCCGCTTCATTTTTAGCATTGTAAGCAAGAGTAATTCCCGAAAAGCCATCACCATCCGACTTGATTTTCACATCTTCAGCCAACTTCTCTCGCGGATAAAGCGACAACACCACACCACCCATCTGAAAAAAAGCAATATTTTCATTACTCGCACTTGATGGCTTCCACCCCAATCCATCTTTATAAAGTCTCAAAGAGCGTTCTAAATCTTTTACTCCTAAAGTAACTATATTTAATTGCTGTCTCATAAGCCAGTTAGTGTATTGAATAGTTCATTAATACTACACACATTTCACCTCAAATACTAT
Source organism: Cyanobacteria bacterium J06648_1 (assembly GCA_039817275.1). GTDB lineage: Bacteria > Cyanobacteriota > Cyanobacteriia > Cyanobacteriales > Xenococcaceae > Waterburya. Next base: position 1,306 of record JBCBWB010000233.1, read on the forward strand.
ATGTAGTCCTCAGAAGCGATTCTGCTTTTGTGGATGTAACTTCAATCCCTCGCTTTAGCCAAAAAATTCTTATATATATAGTCGTCAAGAAGAACTTTCCTCATTTAAAACGATTTAAGCCTTTTACTTAATCAATATGGTTAAGCCTAAATCCCCCTATTGTGATCGCTAACTCGAAATCAAAATCCAATAATAAAATCCCTCTCGATGGCTCCTAAACCAAAAAATCAGACCCCCACCAAGGAATTTACAAAAAAGATTTCAAAAAAAATATTAGCTTAAAACCTTTGCAGCGTATGGTTTATAGCGATGTAGGGAAAACTTTTTTGAAAAAACTTGGGAAAAAGTATTGACACGAATATATTCTCTCGGTACTATGTATAAGTGCCTGAGAGAGAGAAGCGCGAAACGCCTTCACTTCAAGGGTTCCGAACCAAGAAAATTATATATTTGTTTGAAAGCCAGTATACCATAAAGGGTCTACGTTAGTAAAGTAATTAACCAAGACCAAGGTTAAAAAATGGTCAGTCAAGGAGAAAGCAATGCTGTGATAGTTGCAGATGTAACTGTTGGTTAAGTATTGTAATCCATCAAAACGGAGAGTTTGATCCTGGCTCAGGATGAACGCTGGCGGCGTGCCTAACACATGCAAGTCGAACGGAATCTTCGGATTTAGTGGCGGACGGGTGAGTAACGCGTGAGAATCTGCCTTTAGGTTCGGGACAACAGTTGGAAACGACTGCTAATACCGAATGTGTCGCAAGATGAAAGATTAATTGCCTAAAGATGAGCTCGCGTCTGATTAGCTAGTTGGTGTGGTAAAAGCATACCAAGGCGACGATCAGTAGCTGGTCTGAGAGGATGATCAGCCACATTGGGACTGAGACACGGCCCAAACTCCTACGGGAGGCAGCAGTGGGGAATTTTCCGCAATGGGCGAAAGCCTGACGGAGCAACGCCGCGTGAGGGAGGAAGGCTCTTGGGTTGTAAACCTCTTTTCTCAAGGAAGATAATGACGGTACTTGAGGAATCAGCATCGGCTAACTCCGTGCCAGCAGCCGCGGTAATACGGAGGATGCAAGCGTTATCCGGAATAATTGGGCGTAAAGCGTTCGTAGGTGGTTCTGTAAGTCTGCTGTTAAAGCGTGTAGCTCAACTACATATAGGCAGTGGAAACTACAAAACTTGAGTGCGTTCGGGGTAGAGGGAATTCCTGGTGTAGCGGTGAAATGCGTAGAGATCAGGAAGAACACCGGTGGCGAAGGCGCTCTACTAGGCCGCAACTGACACTGAGGGACGAAAGCTAGGGGAGCGAATGGGATTAGATACCCCAGTAGTCCTAGCTGTAAACGATGGATACTAGGCGTTGTCTGTATCGACCCGGACAGTGCCGTAGCTAACGCGTTAAGTATCCCGCCTGGGGAGTACGCACGCAAGTGTGAAACTCAAAGGAATTGACGGGGGCCCGCACAAGCGGTGGAGTATGTGGTTTAATTCGATGCAACGCGAAGAACCTTACCAAGGCTTGACATGTCCGGAATTTTTGTGAAAGCAGAAAGTGCCTTCGGGAACCGGAACACAGGTGGTGCATGGCTGTCGTCAGCTCGTGTCGTGAGATGTTGGGTTAAGTCCCGCAACGAGCGCAACCCTCGTCCTTAGTTGCCAGCACTTCGGGTGGGCACTTTAGGGAGACTGCCGGTGACAAACCGGAGGAAGGTGGGGATGACGTCAAGTCATCATGCCCCTTACGTCTTGGGCTACACACGTACTACAATGCTATGGACAAAGAGCAGCCAGCTAGCGATAGTGCGCTAATCTCATAAACCATGGCTCAGTTCAGATTGCAGTATGCTGACCTGCAATTACTAGCGATTCCTACTTCATGCAGGCGAGTTGCAGCCTGCAATCTGAACTGAGCCATGGTTTATGAGATTAGCGCACTATCGCTAGCTGGCTGCTCTTTGTCCATAGCATTGTAGTACGTGTGTAGCCCAAGACGTAAGGGGCATGATGACTTGACGTCATCCCCACCTTCCTCCGGTTTGTCACCGGCAGTCTCCCTAAAGTGCCCACCCGAAGTGCTGGCAACTAAGGACGAGGGTTGCGCTCGTTGCGGGACTTAACCCAACATCTCACGACACGAGCTGACGACAGCCATGCACCACCTGTGTTCCGGTTCCCGAAGGCACTTTCTGCTTTCACAAAAATTCCGGACATGTCAAGCCTTGGTAAGGTTCTTCGCGTTGCATCGAATTAAACCACATACTCCACCGCTTGTGCGGGCCCCCGTCAATTCCTTTGAGTTTCACACTTGCGTGCGTACTCCCCAGGCGGGATACTTAACGCGTTAGCTACGGCACTGTCCGGGTCGATACAGACAACGCCTAGTATCCATCGTTTACAGCTAGGACTACTGGGGTATCTAATCCCATTCGCTCCCCTAGCTTTCGTCCCTCAGTGTCAGTTGCGGCCTAGTAGAGCGCCTTCGCCACCGGTGTTCTTCCTGATCTCTACGCATTTCACCGCTACACCAGGAATTCCCTCTACCCCGAACGCACTCAAGTTTTGTAGTTTCCACTGCCTATATGTAGTTGAGCTACACGCTTTAACAGCAGACTTACAGAACCACCTACGAACGCTTTACGCCCAATTATTCCGGATAACGCTTGCATCCTCCGTATTACCGCGGCTGCTGGCACGGAGTTAGCCGATGCTGATTCCTCAAGTACCGTCATTATCTTCCTTGAGAAAAGAGGTTTACAACCCAAGAGCCTTCCTCCCTCACGCGGCGTTGCTCCGTCAGGCTTTCGCCCATTGCGGAAAATTCCCCACTGCTGCCTCCCGTAGGAGTTTGGGCCGTGTCTCAGTCCCAATGTGGCTGATCATCCTCTCAGACCAGCTACTGATCGTCGCCTTGGTATGCTTTTACCACACCAACTAGCTAATCAGACGCGAGCTCATCTTTAGGCAATTAATCTTTCATCTTGCGACACATTCGGTATTAGCAGTCGTTTCCAACTGTTGTCCCGAACCTAAAGGCAGATTCTCACGCGTTACTCACCCGTCCGCCACTAAATCCGAAGATTCCGTTCGACTTGCATGTGTTAGGCACGCCGCCAGCGTTCATCCTGAGCCAGGATCAAACTCTCCGTTTTGATGGATTACAATACTTAACCAACAGTTACATCTGCAACTATCACAGCATTGCTTTCTCCTTGACTGACCATTTTTTAACCTTGGTCTTGGTTAATTACTTTACTAACGTAGACCCTTTATGGTATACTGGCTTTCAAACAAATATATAATTTTCTTGGTTCGGAACCCTTGAAGTGAAGGCGTTTCGCGCTTCTCTCTCTCAGGCACTTATACATAGTACCGAGAGAATATATTCGTGTCAATACTTTTTCCCAAGTTTTTTCAAAAAAGTTTTCCCTACATCGCTATAAACCATACGCTGCAAAGGTTTTAAGCTAATATTTTTTTTGAAATCTTTTTTGTAAATTCCTTGGTGGGGGTCTGATTTTTTGGTTTAGGAGCCATCGAGAGGGATTTTATTATTGGATTTTGATTTCGAGTTAGCGATCACAATAGGGGGATTTAGGCTTAACCATATTGATTAAGTAAAAGGCTTAAATCGTTTTAAATGAGGAAAGTTCTTCTTGACGACTATATATATAAGAATTTTTTGGCTAAAGCGAGGGATTGAAGTTACATCCACAAAAGCAGAATCGCTTCTGAGGACTACATATAGTATTTGAGGTGAAATGTGTGTAGTATTAATGAACTATTCAATACACTAACTGGCTTATGAGACAGCAATTAAATATAGTTACTTTAGGAGTAAAAGATTTAGAACGCTCTTTGAGACTTTATAAAGATGGATTGGGGTGGAAGCCATCAAGTGCGAGTAATGAAAATATTGCTTTTTTTCAGATGGGTGGTGTGGTGTTGTCGCTTTATCCGCGAGAGAAGTTGGCTGAAGATGTGAAAATCAAGTCGGATGGTGATGGCTTTTCGGGAATTACTCTTGCTTACAATGCTAAAAATGAAGCGGAGGTAGACAAGGTATTGCAGCAGGTAGAAAGTTTTGGAGCAAAAATCGTCAAAAAAGCTGAAAAAGTTTTTTGGGGTGGTTACAGCGGGTATTTCGCGGATTTTGACGGACATTTATGGGAAGTTGCATGGAATCCGTTTTTTGAATTTGATGATTCGGATAACCTGGTACTACCTTAATTTTAAGCCGTCGCCAAAACGCAGAGTGAACTGAGGAGAAAGAAGGAAAAGGCGGTCGCAATATCAAATAGGATGAGAAATAGAACAGCCAAGCTGGCAAATCATTATTTAAGAAATTTGAAATAACCTGCGAAGCTGACTAAGTAAACAAGTAAAAGGTTTAGCTGTAGCTTTGTTAGGTACAAAGTATAGTCATACCAACTTAAATTCGGAATAAGCTAAACCCTTGTTATGTGTTGGCTTGATTTAAAATAAAGGCTTATTACTTAGAGAAAATCTTTATTTTTTTTGCAACACCCAATTTACGGCACGATTGTGCAAGGGTCTTAAATACTGGTAATTTATCGAACCATGATGGAGAAATATCACTTCGCGAACTTCGCTGTCCTCCAAAGCTTGGAACTGCAATCAATCTAGTAATCTCTGGATGTTTCCATTTGACAACATTAAAAGTTCCATCTATTGACATTGGACCACCATCAGGATGTCCAACAGGTCTTTCGAGAAGAACTTCACAGAAACTAATTAATTTATCAAAAAACTTCTGATTGACAGCGTAAAACTGAGCACCGATAATCTCTCCAGAGAATGATTGAAAAAGAGGTAAACTCACATCTTTTTTCTGGCTATCACAGTATCCAAAATGAACTATATCCCAGTTTTGTTGTGTCAGTTCCGCTAGAATAATATCCTCGTATTGCTGAAAGTCTTGTCGTAGTTCCAAGTCGTCTTCCAATATCAATACATTTTTTAGACCTTGCATTCTTACTTCCTTTAAAACATTTAAATGACTAAGAAAACATCCTTTGCAGCCAATGG
>JBCBWB010000234.1:0-6341 GCA_039817275.1 Cyanobacteria bacterium J06648_1
CAAAATAACAATCCCTGCGAGGATACAGGACAATAAAACTCGAAATATTTTCATAATCAGTAATTAATAAACATAAGACTGTTGACTGTTGATGTTATGCCCTTGTGGTACTGTTGACTGATTAGTTCCAAAGAGTGCGCCACCAGGGTACAGGCTTGGATTCGACAAAGGTAATTTTGCTGCGAATGTCTTGGATATCCCAGCCTGTCAAGCGAGCTAGGTTTTGCGCTTCCTGTTCCTGTCTTTTTACTACTCCCTGTTGATAGTCGGTGGCGGCGCTACAGGTCATTTCTCCCATAAATGGATGACGGACGATATAGCGTCCTTGAAAATTAGAGCGATCGCTGGTAGATTGAAACTTGAGATCTTCAGGAAATTTATCGCGGTTATAGCGCACGTGAAGACGAGTAATAAACACGTTGTTGTTACTGCTATTCCAGCGATTATTAGGATTAGCTTCGTCTAACCAAAAGACTCCTGCATCTTTGAGTTCATCCCGATTTAGAGGTTGCGCCGAACAAGGATCGCAAGTACTCATGTCCCAGGCGTATTCTAAGAATGCAACCCGTTTGTTTTCCTGTTCGTAAGACTTCTGGAACATCGACTTATAGAAATCTTTGAACTCCATTTGGACAAATTCGGGAATCTCCGTATTGGAAGGAACTTTAACCGTACGGTAGTTAGTTAATTCGATCTGTCCTTGAGGCGAAAGTAGGTAAACTAGCAAATCTTGATCTCCTTGAGCGTTCATCATTCCCAGGCGGATGGGCAACATGAACTTGGGCGATTCATAAGCAATGGAAATCGGTCTTAGTTTCTCAAAACCGCTGCTGTCAAACTCTTCTAGGTTGACCTTCGCCACAAAGAACTTGAGATTTTGTTTGATGTAAGGCTGGAGTAATTCTTTTGCACCCTGGGGAATCTTGTAATCGTTTTGGATCAACCAGGTTTCTAAACCATCGGATTCTTTCGCACTGAGGATCAGAATGTCGTATTCCCCGACGCTAAACTGTTCTTCTACCGTTACACCCAAATCGGCTGCTTTTTCTCGTGTGACAGGCGCTCTCGCAGATTCTAGAACCGTATCTCGAAGATTCCAATTCCACTCACGTCTTGATTTAAAGCAGGGATCTTCATCAAAATATTCAACCAGCCTTGGCGCACTAAAGCTATCTAGCCTCTCTAAGATTTTTGATTCACCTACATGCACCTGTCCTCTAGTCAGGATTACGGGGACGGGAACAACCATAGCAAAGTCTTTTACCTCCCCCTGATAGTCGTTAGACATGGTTAATACAGTTCGCTCTTTATCTCTGGCAATAATTACCTGAGATGTTTGGTTATAAAGACTGCTATCGGCTTTTGCCACATAGAAGCCACAGAAGGCTAACGCTGGTTTGATGCCGAAAAATAGAACTGCACCTGTTAATAAGCAAGAGCATAATGTTTTGAATATTTTCATACTGGTTATGGTTTTATTGTTTGAATGATTACCTCTCCTCTCAGAAGAGGTCTAGGGAGGGGCAACAAGATTGGAAGTAATCACAGAAATAAGACTTAGGTTGTAAGCGGTAATTTTGTATCTCGCAACCAGTTAAATCTAGGTGCAGACCAAATCATGTCTAAGAAGATGGTCAGAGGCGAAATAATGAATAGCGACCAGAAGATTGCCGTGGAAAGATAGAAGTAGTGTTGGAGGATAAAAGTAGAAATTGCGATCGCTATACTCCAAATTAGCCGACCCTGTTTAGAATTAGGGATCGATCGCGGATCGGTGAGCATAAAGAGGGCAAACAACAGCAAACTACCGCTCATAAATTGATGTTGCCATACGTCCCAACTCCAGCCTAGCCAAGCGTTACGCAGTGCTTCTAAGGTGCCGTAAGCAAGGAGAAAAGCGATCGAAGTATCCCAGCGTCCCACTTGCTTGAGTACAACCCCTCCCAAGCCGAGAAACAGCAGTAAATACCACCAGTCTGTCCCCCACTGTCCTGGGGATACCCAAGCATCATTGGTGAGGGTAATGGCGGCAATAATGCCAAAGTTGGCGGGGTTGAAGAAATGTTTGTGGTGATGGCGAAAGAGAAATTTGCTCGATATTGCCAGAAAACTAGCCAGCATCATGGTCTGATAGCTGTTACTCCGCAGCAGCAGACATAAACCCAGGGAAGTAATTAACGCACTACGGAGAGATGTTATTACTTTGGGAGCAAATAAGATATTTAGATTAAGATTAGTTAGGCGATATTCATTTTTGCCTTTAGCAAACTCGACCATGGCAGACAGTAACCATTGAGTCGCTAGACAGCTAGCTATGACTACCAAAATTAGGTTAGGCTGCACTGTCCAATCTCTAGTACTGACACCTAACAATAAAAATAAACCAAGAAAAATAATTTGAGTTACACGGGCATCATCAATTAGCATCAATCGTTATCCATAACAATTTAATGCTTCTAGTATGTCCGCTGCACTTTAAAAATAGGGCGGCGTTACCGTTTTTGTAACATCAAAGATTAGCCTGTAATCTCCAGCGACTTTTCTGGCTCTTCTACCAGGTTGTCTTGTTGGCGAGTGTGAATTAGAAGTGTAACTAAGGAATAGTAGCTGAAACTCCAAAATATGGCATAAATTGAGATAATTAGCCAAGATTCAGGATTATATAGATTAAAGCTATTATTATCAAACTGCATTGTTTTAAAAATCAGATGTTAATCTTATTTCAAGGTAACCTACTGAGAACAACATCTATGTTTTGAGGAATACGAACTAGAGATAAATCTGGAATTTATTTGTTCAATTCTGCTAAATTATTGAGAACCTACAGCATTAGATTAATTTCTCACAAGTTTGCTTCGACCACGCTAGGATCGAAGTATAGTAATACAGTTAAACAAAAAGCGATCGCATATGACACTAGCATTAACTTCGGATAATGTAGAAACCGTCTTAGACGAACTACGTCCCTATCTTATGGCTGACGGCGGCAACGTCGAACTAGCCGAAATTGAAGGTCCCATTGTCAAACTTAGACTGCAAGGCGCTTGTGGCTCTTGCCCTAGCTCGGCTATGACTCTGAAAATGGGTATTGAACGCCGTTTGCGCGAGAAGATTCCTGAAATTGTTGAAGTCGAACAAGTGGTTTAATTAGCTATCAGCTGCGCGATGCGGTAGCATCGCCAGTCGTCTTGACGACGATCTGCGCGTACGCGCTGCGCTCTTAGCAAGCTTAAATGTTCAGACATAATATATTTTTCTGAGTGAGATGAATTAGTTTTGTCTCACTTTTTTTGTATATAAACAAGGCTTGTCTTGACTCTTCGATTGTTAATGTGCCATTCTATCGCAGATTATGAAATGCAGGGGTTATGACAGATTTTGCTCATATTATTATTGTTTGGCTAGGGACAGTTGGAGTAACATTTTTGGTGTGGTTTGTAGTTCGCTTTAATGGTAGAACTATCTGTGGGCTTTGTCAGGCGATCGCGTTATTTTTTCGCCAAAAGCAAACGAATAATATAGCTCCGCTCAATTGGCAATCAACAGCAACAGAAATAGAGTTAATTAGCTTAGGTCTTGTGCCTCTAGCGATCGCTTCGTTGGTCAGTACGGCTAGAGGTAATTGCTATTCTAGTATTAATAGTTTTTTATTTACCGAAGCAATATTTGTCGGTTTGTTTTCATTAACTATTATCTCCAAAGAAAATAGAATAATTCCGCCCAGCCAACCTTTCTTTTCGCCTCTTTTATCAAATAAAAACTGGATTATTATAGCGATCGCCATAGTTTGGTGTTTGGTCTTTGCAGTTTGGGCTGAGTCGGCAATTAACCCGCAAGACTATTTAGGAGCGGAGCGTTTGGTAATTAATAAAAACGCCGACATGTGGTATTACGTCAGAAGATATGCTGCCTATACTCTCAAAAATCTTAGTTTTGATAATCAACCTGCCTGTTATTATTTGCAGTTAAGCCCTAAAAAACTCAGCTCTTTTATTGGTTCAATTATTGTCTATTTGACTCCTAATACTGTAGTCGGAATTACCCTGTTCCAAGGATTACTAGGCTGTAGTTTATTTTTAAGCCTATTTGGTAACTGGTATAGCTATAGCTATGCAGATAAAAGATTATCTAACTGGGGAGCAGTAGGAGCAGTTATCTGGGGTATCTTTTCGCCACCTATTTTCTGGTTGCTCAATAGTTCTTACTTGTCAAATACTCTATTTATCACGATTTTTGTTCTTAGCCTTACTGCCGCGCGCAGAATATCTTTAAATCCAGAGTCATATCCTGCTTATGCAAAATATGTCATTTTATTTAGCTTTATTATTAATATTTTTTCTTTCTACTTAGTTATTTTACCCCTGGCTCTACTTTGCTATCTGGTAACAGTAATTATCTATAGCCCAGTCAGATATTTAGATATTAAGTCTAACCTGATTAATTTTAGTAAGATCATCTTGGCAGCAGGCATTGCCATATTAGGATGTGCTATTTTGTTTAACCATCAAATAAATCTAAATGAAGTTGCCAATAATCTCAATACTTTAAAGCAGCATGGTCAAAATTTTGTACCTCTAAACCCTTGGAGTTTGATTCAGGAAAAACCCAATCCTATGCCGCCGAATACTAAAGACTTTGGTGTTTGGTTCAATATAGCTATAGGAATTATTTTCTCTACGGCAGTGCTGCGGCAAATAAGTCTTTACTGGCAAACAGCTAAAGCTAGGAAACGAAATAAGTTTAGCTATGGTCGCGATTTAACTTCGGCAATACTTGTTATTGGTCTTTATCTACTCTATCTTCTGGCTTATATTCCTCTTGAATATACCTATCGCTTGGGTAAGCTGGCAATTTCGATTATTTATCCCTTAGCCATACTAGGTATTTTACCGACTATATTCTGGATGCGCGATCGCTTTTACCACCAGAAATCTCGTCTGGCTAAATTAATTTGTTTAGCTTTAGTGGGTTTACATATTGTGCTGCACGTCGATAAAAGTATGTCCCCCAGAGCTTTACCCCTAGGCAAATATACTATTACTTCTGTCTCCCAAAACAAAAATATCTCAGATCTGACTCTGGTTGGCTGTCGGCAGACTTCTATTAGCCAAAGATATGAAAGATTAGTGGGGTTAGATGTAGCCAAAAAATATCCTAGTAAAAAAATCAACGTGGTTGCTAAATTAGATGAGCAATCGGCAGCAACTGACCTGATTTTTAGCGGGATAGATGTTAGTCATCAGGACGAGAACCTTTGTTTATTTGAACTAGCTTTTTAAGACTAGACAAATTTTCTCAATTATTTCTACATTGGCAGGTGAGGAGAAATTACCAGTCTTATAAATATCCTATCAAGAATCTTTATTGTTGTTAGCTATCAGGCTTAAAATTGATTTTTTAAGCTTACTTTAAGTAAACTAGTTAAATATAGATTGTGAATAATTTTAATAAAATATTAAGTTAGCAAACATTACAAAAATTATTAAAATTGCCGCTCAAGGCAGAATTTTACTCTGTTTAGGTAAGCTGGTTAAATAAATCTGGTTGCTCAATCGATTTATCTTTCTCTAGAAGGAAGCCAATGACACAAAATAAGATTAGCATTTTGGTCTATTTATATTTTATTTATGATTATTGATTAGTGGTTAACTATCGCCACTCGTAAATTCGCTCCTATGACTAAATCTGTCAATCCCCCTCCTAACCCCGAACCGCAGAAACCAAATCTTGCGCAGCGTTTCCTCAATAAGCTCAAGTCCTCTCCGAAGAAAGTAGCTGGTGGTGCTGTGGCGATCGCTGCTTTGGGTAGTTTGGGCTATTGGGGAACACAGGTACTAGTCAAAAAGAGATTGCCGCCGTTTTTAGAGACTCAGATTGGTAAAATTATCGAGCGTCCCATCGATCTAGGAGAGGTGAAGGGTTTTTCTCTCAACAGCATTGAGTTTGGCGAGACAGTTATTCCGCCTACCGCCAGCGATCCCGACAAGGTAACAGTGGAAGGGGTTAAGGTTGGGTTTAATATCTTTCCTGTGTTGTTTCGGCGTACCCTGCCTTTAGATGTGGCTTTAATTCAGCCAGAAGTGTATCTCGAACAGGAACAAGACGGAGAATGGCTTAATCTTGATTTTTTGGCGAAAGATCCCAATCAGGAGGATAAAGAGCCGCTGATTTACTTTGACGTAGATTTAGATATTGATCGAGCAGACATTACCGCCGTCCCCTATCAACAAAACCCGCTCCAGGCACAGGTAGACGGTACGGGAAGATTCCATCAGAAAAAAGCGATCGCCGAATACGATCTTGATGCCACTATCGAACGAGCAAAGGCAAAAATACAGGGA
>JBCBWB010000235.1:0-6263 GCA_039817275.1 Cyanobacteria bacterium J06648_1
CAAAATAGCTGGCTTTCCTTTGTACTTCAGTCTTGCGTCGCTGCCAGCGATACATCATACCCGCATATTTGAATCTGACCACCATGGCGGGAATAGAAGCCGAAAACAAAATACCTGCCACTATCCAGTTCAGGGAGAGCAGCAAACCCGCCATCGCCACTAAAGAGATGAGGTTTTGCACGACGTTAGTTACGTGCTGGAGAATCAGATTGGGTCGGTAGGGTGCTTCTCGTTGCGCCCGCTGGAGAATATCGTGGTAACGAGGATTTTCGTAGTATTCGATATCAATGTCGATCGCCTTCTGATAGAGAGTACTCTCAACGTGGTCTAATACTCGCTGCGACTGAGCTGCATTGACCATTTCGCCTAAAGAACTGGTAATACTAATAACCAGGGTGATGATGCCAAATAAAATTAAAAATAAGATAATTTGCTCAAAAACCGCCGCTTTATCGTCCACACTAAGGCTGGCAGCCAAAACATCGACGATTAGCTTAGTTAGATATAGAGATGCTAAAGGCAAGATTCCCTGTAAGACTAAGATCGCCATTCTAGCGATCGCCCAATTAGGAGCAGCCTGCCAGATCAGAATAAATGCGCTTTTGAGTCTGAGCATATGGTCTTTAAATTTAGTAAGCAGCCAGGGGCTACAGTTCTGATAAAAGCTGAGTAATGGTTTGGGGAATCTGAGGAATGTCCGTACCCAACTCCAAAACGTAGGCAGGAACCCGTCTGGCTAGTTGAGACATGCGGGCAAAGGCTAACTGACCTGTTTTTGGTAGCTGGAGGATAGTGCTAGGAGCCAGCGCCTTGAGAGCAACCATGGCAGAAGTTTGGCTCACTTTGGTATCTGGTTTGCCCGTAACTCGCGGAACTAGGATCGCTTTAATCGGCAACCGAGCTGTAATTTTAGCGGGAAAATGCTCCTGCACAAAGATCATCGCCTTTTCTGACTCTAAACGATCTAAATTATTAAATCGGGATGCCAAGTGGGGGAATCTGTTCAAATCGGCTTTACCTTTCAGTTTGGCAGTGTTGTAGAGGCTAAAAACTTCTGGGGTAGGTTCGGTGCTGACAACACAATAGTCATCGCTCAGGTAGAGGAGGTCGCTATCGAGGCAGGACAAAGCAGTGCTAGACTTGCCCGAACCACCCTTCCCCGCCAATAAGACAGCTCCTTGCTCGGTGCCGACTGCCCCAGCATGAACAAACTGCAAGTTCTGCTGACTTGCCCACCAGTTTATGATGCCCCGCAGCGGAGAACCGCGATCCCAATAGGGTAGTACCTGAGCATCTTCCGTCCAGTAGAGAGCGATATTTTCTTCGGTATCGAGAACGCTGAGGAGATTCGAGCCGACGTTAAAAATGCTAAAAAAGCGATCGCTGTTGTATCCCTTAATTTCCATACGGGTATCGAGGTGTTGCCAAAAGTTAGCGCGAACTAACTCAACTAGGCTAGAAGCTAACAAAGGCAGTGGAGTCTGAGTCGAAGCGCTGTCCCAGAGACAAATAGTTAGGTCTGGCTTGGAGACTGGTTCGGTTTTGAGATGCGCTAGAGCGGGAATAATCTGCGAAATCAGCGCCGTCCCCGCGAATTTTAGGCAGATCGTCTGGGAACCCAAGGTCAGAAAATAATCTTGAGAACCTGCTGCCGTTTGCGCTCGTTGAAAACCACTGGCAAAAGTTTGAAAATAATCGATTAAATCTTGTTCTCGTTCGGGATAGGAATTCATTTAAAGAGCGTCACAATATTATGAGAAATTAGTTGCTTAGGGAATGATTCTTGAGCGATAAATAATTAATTTCAGGTTGATTTCATCAGGTCTAAAGATCTAGCAAACCAGCTCTTGAGTAAGGTTTTTCTGTCGGTAGGCAAAATCTGATATTTGACCAGTTCCCCACTAGACATGGGAATTTGATAGAGAGCCGAAATTACCCAGGGTGGGACTTTTAAGCTGCAAAGCTGCCCTAAAAGCAACAACAAATTTCTGAGGGGCAAAATACAGCCATAGCATTGAGCTTTGGCAATTACATCGATCCAATCAATCGATTCGCTCTGGCAGAGGATCAGGGCATCTGCTAGAGCTACTAGAGAAGAGTGGCAGCCGCGCTGAAAAATTCTTGTACTCAGACGTAGCAGCGCGTTGCTCGAATTTAAGCTTGCCGTACCTCCAACTCCACCCAGGTCGCAGAGAACTGTGTCTTTCCAGAGCTGTTGAGCCGTGTGGACGGCAGGGAAGGGTGCATCATTAAATAAATTACCCCAGAGGTAAAGTCGAGTATGAGCCTGATCCGCAAACTCTAGCCATAAGTCGGTGCGGTTCTTTCTTTCGCTGGTTAGCTGCCAACCCAACTGAGATAAAATGGAGATCGCCGATTCTAACTGTTCGGGATGAATGAGCAAATTGATGCGATCCAAGGAACGAGAGCCGCGATCAAGCTCGTATTGTTCCATCAGCGCCACCTCATCTAAGATCGCCACTGCAAGCTGATGAGAGTTTAGGGCAGTAATTACCTTTTGCAACTTTTGTCGTTGAAGCTGATTACCGTACCAGCTACGTTTATAGATCCCTTTGAGCTTTGCCAAATGCGGATGCTGCACCTGATTTTTGGTCAGGTTGCAATAGAGCTGGCACAGTAGGGCATTAGATGCAGAATCGAGATTTTCCAAATCGACTAAGCTTTGCCACTCCTCCCAAGCATCAACCCCAGCTACTCCAGGCAATACCGCAGCCTTAATTAAGAGTTGTTGGGAGTGACTCAAATAATAAATTCCCAGTCTTTGATAGCTTAATTGCTTTATTCCTGGCATAACATCAAGGATTGTTGTCGGTTGAAACCTTGCCCAGCTTACGTCGCCGATCCAAAGAGGCTTTAAGCACCCGTGCATATTCGACTCGATATTGGGGCTGGCGGAGGGTCGTATTAGTCTGGTGTAATCTTCTTTTAGCTAGTATTTGGGGCAGCATCAAACTGTTTAGTCCTTGTTCTGTAGCTCGTAAATACCACTCAATAAAGTCAACTAATTGGAACTGAGCATTAAAGCGACCTATTTGCTCAAAACTTTGTCGCCTAATCAACAGGGTATCCTTATGGTAGGCAGGGCTAACTTTAGTTTGGATCGTCAGACTGGTAGTATTGAGATCGATTTCAGGACTAATAAACTGCTCCACCTGACCAAAGACAGCTTCTAGTTCAGAATCTTGAGATAGAGCTGCCATCTGCCAGGTTAATTTATCTTCGACCCAAAGATCGTCAGCATCGAGGAAGGCAAGATACTCTCCCTGACTAAGATCAACGCCATGATTGAGGGCAGTCGCCCCACCACTATGGTCAATCTTGTGATAAACGATCGCCTTGCCAAAACTTTGAGCTACTGCGCCACTGCGATCGCTAGAACCATCATCGATAACAATAACTTCGATGGTTTGATAGGTCTGCCCTAAAACGCTCTCAACTGCTGCTGCTAGATATTGCTCGCAATTGTAAACGGGAATGATAACGCTGATGAGAGGCTCTGTCATATCTGCTCTACTTCTCTCATCTCTAGGCTGTTTGCTTGGCATTGGGCCAGCCCTTGTCTTCGTCTGCTTCGTGAATTGGATCGAGCAGTAGCAGTTCTTCCATATCGGTAAACTTTTCGATCGCTGGCAGCTGAAATTTGCTCTGAGGCTGTTGCGTTGGTGCTGAGGGGTTTGGTGGAGCTGAAAGCTCTTGTTCCGTCGAAGTTGCGATTAAGCCTTCCTCATCAAGCTTCGTGACAAAGCGGTCTACTTCTGCTGCTAAATCAACATCAGAACAGTCGTAGTTAAGCTGCATAGTTTGGGCAATATTGGAGCGAGTCGTTCCCTGTTCGATCAGGCTCCAAATATCGGCAGCAGTGTTAAATAAGCTGTAATAATCACCTTTAAGCAAATTAACAATTACCACTTCCCCGTCTATAGTTTCACTAACAATACTGGGCAAGTTCACAGATATCTTCTCTTGATTAGTAGTCATGGTACACTTCTACTTATTAATTAATCTAGATAGTAAAGTTATATTTTTTACATTAAGGAAATACTATATATCACTCCTGTAACTCTAGGCAACTGCATTTTCTAAGTTCCTCCAGACTTCACAATCAAGAAGAAATTTAGAGACATTATTAAATCAGTTGAAGGTAAAAATACTAGAGAAAATTTTCTAAATAAATACTATAAATGAATTTAGCCAAGCTCCAACAGCCAGAAAAAACTCAAGAGTTAGAGCCGACCAAGATCCCCTTTGAATTACTGATTATTGGCGCCCGCACGCAGCTTGACCGCCACGACATCGAGCGGCGGGATCTGATTCTTCAGCAATCAATCGATTGGCAGCAATTAATTGAAGCTGCTGCTCGTAATGGTGTAGCGCCTTTACTCTATTGGAATTTAAAAGATAGTCCCTATCTTTCGCCAGAGATACAACTTCAACTAAAAAGAAAGTTTTTCGACAATCTCAAGAAAAACACTCTACAAACCAGAGAGCTAAATGAAATTGTTCAACATCTAAAGCGATCGCAAATTGCGGCAGTTCCATTTAAAGGTGCGATCCTCGCCACTTCGATCTATGGCAGTTTGGCATTACGAGAATTTGGCGACCTCGATCTGCTAATTGCCGCAACAGACTTTGTTCGAGCGAAGAAAATATTAATCGAGCGTGGCTATCAGCCCAAAGAAAACTGGTTTCTCAACGAAACTCAAGAACTGGCTTTTATCTATCGTAATGGCGAATTCTCTTACATCAGCCAGAATGGAGCGATCGATCTAGATCTGCATACCCGCTTGATTGCGGGGCATTTATTTACTCTGAACGCCGACTTAGACTATGTTTGGCGCAGACTGCAAAAAGTGACCGTTTTAGGGCAAGAACTGGAAACACTACAGCTAGAAGATAATCTGATTTATCTCTGCATTCACGGTGCGAAAAGTTTTTGGGAGCGGCTGATTTGGATTAGCGATGTCGCCCAGCTAATCCACCGACATGATGAGCTTGATTGGCAATATTTGTGGACAAAATCGCGGTTACTTGGCTGTCAAAAAATGCTCCTGCTGGGCTGCTACTTGGCGCATCACCTGCTGTCGGCACAACTACCAGAAGAGGTACAGTCCCGTCTCCGAAGCGAGCCTCAGATTATCGAACTAGCTGATATCGTGGTGCAAAAATTGCAGGGCAAAGTTAATTATCCCTGCGTCGATGAGTATACGTTCCATAGCTACCAGTTTTATTTCCGAGTCCTCGAAAAATGGCAGGATCGCCTAATTTGCACTTGGCACTATCTATTCGGTCATCTTTTGGCTCCCGTCACTCAAGTATTTGTCCCCAATGATTTAGACCGCAAATTTATTAAACTGCCTCCAGGCTGGGACTGGCTTTATTATTTCCTGAAACCCGTCCGAGCGATCTCCCAATTGTTTAATTAACCGCACATATCTTGATCTTTTTATTCTCAATATCTATTTAACCAGCAGTCATAATGTCCGAAAATAAGTCTTGCTCGCCTCTGATCAGCGTCGTTTTAGCCGTCAAAAATGGCGAAAAATATCTCAAATCGGCGATCAAGAGCGTCCTGCAACAAGATTATCAAAACTACGAACTAATTCTCGTTGACGGCAATTCTACAGACAATACTGAGGCGATCGCTCGTTCTTACCCCCTGCGTTTGATCAAGCAGCAAGGTCAGGGGATAGCGGATGCTTACAATCTGGGCATTGCCGAGGCAAAAGGAGAATATCTGACGTTTATTTCCCATGACGATCGCTGGACAAATGATAAGCTGAGTTCTCAACTGTCCTATCTCCAGCAGCATCCCGAAGCTAAATTTTGCGTCGCCCTAGTGCAGTTTTTTTTAGAACCAGGAGCAAAGATTCCAGCGGGATTTCGTCCCGAACTCCTGACAGGAGAGCATACTGCTTTAATCATGGAAACTCTGATGGCAAGACGAGAAGTTTTCCAGACAGTAGGGAAGTTCAATACTGACTACCACGTAGCGGAGGATGTTGATTGGTATTCTAGAGCCAAAGATGCTCGGATTCCTTACGGAGTTGTCCAGCACACCCTACTTCATAAACGAGTCCATAATCGCAATACTTCTCTCACTTCGGCTGCTAATAATCAAAACTTACTGAAAATTTTGCGTCAGTCGATCGAACGTAAGCGCGACCTGAAATAGCTCTACTCGGGCATGCTCAAAGGTTTAGTGGACAGATAAATTGCTACAAAATATATTTGGCAAAGTCACG
>JBCBWB010000236.1:0-6231 GCA_039817275.1 Cyanobacteria bacterium J06648_1
AGCACGTCCATGGCGATCAACTATGGGCAGCAGCTCTTTTTTTAACGCCTTAGTAACGGGATACATCCGCGTCCCAAAACCCGCCGCAGGAATTATAGCTTTACGTACTTTCTGATTCACCTTGTAATTTAGTTGTTAGTTGTTAGTTATTCAATACATTTCGTACTTGAGCAGGGTACAGGGAATTGCCCCGTTATAGAGCTTGATCCGCTTCGATGTGCGTAACCCAACCTGTTTAGAGAGCTTCATGCTACCCGTCAGAACATAGGCTGTCCAACCTTTAAAACGCTGTTTAAAAATATCTCCCAGCAGTTTGTATAGCTCGCCCAACTCTGCCTCTTTACCCAGTCGGACACCGTAGGGAGGATTGCAAATTAAAACTCCCCGATCAGCGGGTGCTTCCACGTCATAAAGCTCTCTACGGGCAAATTTCACATAGTCTTCTAGCCCTGAAGCTTCCGCATTAACAAAAGCCTGGCGAATGACCTGTAGGTTGCGATCGCTACCTATAATCGGAATATTCAAATCGTGTCTTTGCTTATTCTCTGCCTCTTTGACCAGACTTTGCCATAAATCCCGATCAAAGTCTAACCAGGTTTCAAAGCCAAAATCGCGATAGAGTCCTGGGGCAACGTTCAAGGCTTTGAGGGTAGCTTCAATGGGTAATGTCCCGCTACCGCACATCGGATCGAGGAAGGGCAGATCGGGCGTCCATTCTGCCAAATCCAACAAAGCCGAGGCTAAAGTTTCTTTCATCGGTGCAGCGCCAATAGCAGGGCGATAGCCACGACGGTGGAGACTCGAACCTGAACTATCCAGGCTGATAATGCAGTGTTTTTCTTCAATATGAGCATTGATCTGCAAATCGGGGTTTTCCGTATCGACGCTGGAGCGTTTACCACCCCTGACCTTTTGCCAGTCGGTAATGGCATTCTTGATCTGTAGAGCTGTAAAGTGGGTGTGGTTGAGCAGCTTGTTCTTCCCAGTACAGGTAACGGCGAGAGTCATATCAGGCTGAAGATATTCTGACCAGTCTATTTTTTGCACGCTACGGTATAGCTCATCACCATTAAAGCTCTTAACACGAGCGATCGGCTTTAAAATCCGAAAAGTAGTTCGAGTCCAGAGGTTCGCCTTATAAAGCAGCTTTTTATCTCCCCTAAAATGTACCCCCGTAAACTCTGGGCGCACATCCTCTGCCCCAATCCTTCGTAATTCAGCCGCAGCTACTTCTTCCAAACCGCGAGACACCGTAGCAAAATAATTGTTCATGTAACGAAAGACCGAGACCCTATCTATTGCTGTAATTCTAGAATACTAGATTCCAACTTCTAGGACAGTCTAAAATGATAATATCCAACCGCATTTATCTTTAACGACAATACTAATATGAATACACCAGAAACAGATATTAAAGACCGTAGTTTCGGCGCTTTAATCTATCTTTTCCCTCTTGTTTATTCCTTACCCTTTGGCTTTATCCTCCTGTCTCAATTTCCCTGGCTTACGCCTTTTTTTGCCCCTCTCGCTATTCTTTATGGTGTTACTAACACCCTTCCCTTCGCTAGCTTAATCATCTTTTTTGGTCTATGGCTAGGAGTGGTTAGGAATGAGAAGGTCAGCTATTTTCTGCGTTTTAACGGGATGCAGGCAATTTTGATCAATATTCTTCAGATCCTCTTTAGTTTAATTATGGGTGTTCTCATCCCTGCTTTAGGCGGACAAAGTTTGATTGGCGAAACTTTATCCAACACCATTTTTATGGGTAGCGTTGCTGCCTGTTTCTTCTGTATGGTTTCCTCTGTCCAGGGTAAATATGCAGAACTACCAGGAATTTCTGAAGCCGCTTCTTCTCAGATTCGCTAAATCGCATCTGGCGATCGTCCGCCGCAAAAAGCGATCGCCACTCACTTAATACGGCTGAACGGCATTTTATAGCAATAAATCAATCAAAACCATAACCAAACAAACTTTAGTCGTTAAGTTTTATAAGTCCTGATCGTTTTGAGGGTCAGCATCCACAATAATCTAGATACATCGGGTATAAAATCAAAATGTAAATTTACAGATGCTTAACAAAATTCTATATGCTGATTCTGGAGCAGAAAATGCCCAGGATATGCTCAAAATACTATTGGAGCTTCCCGCTACAAAAAATGCTCAAGTATCAATTTTAAAAGTAATTTCGCCCAAAACTACCCAAGAAGAGTCGGCAGCCCAAGAAGACGCGGCAGCAAAGATTGAAGCGCTAGCAGCAAAAATCGGCACAAATTGTGATGAAACCAGCTGTAAAGTTGAGGAAGGTGAGCCAAAAGTTACTGTGCTTAAAGTTGCACAAGAAGTAGATGCCGATCTAATTATTATGGGTTCGCGGGGACTGGGCAAACTACAGTCGATCCTCAGCAATTCCGTCAGCCAATATGTCTTTCAACTAACTGATCGCTCGATGCTGCTGGTCAAGGACGATATCTATGTCAAAAAGCTCAAGCGGGTCATGGTGGCGATCGATAAATCTCCTGCTGCTAGCTATGCTTTGGATCTGACTTTGTCTCTGCTCAAAGACTATCAAGATGCCGAAATATTTCTGACTAGGGTCAACCCAGATTTAGATCCTAGCGTTAATCTGTCCCCCGACGAGATGGAAAATAATCCTATCTTGGTTCCAGCGATCGCCAAAGTAAAACGCTTAGGTTTAGATTATCGCTGTTTGGTAACAGGGGGTAGACCAGCACAAAAGATCTGTAGTTTGGCTGAAGCCAGAAATATTGACCTGTTGGTTCTCGGCTCCCCCGAACGTCGTCCCTCGATTGCCAAAAGCCTACCCGACATCGAACGTTTGTTGGGCAGTTCCTTATCAGACTATATTCGGATCAAGGCTCCCTGTCCCGTGCTTTTAGCCAGACAAGAATCAGAATCTTAAAGTTAGTGACGCGATCGCCAATGTCTCATCATCATGATTGACATAGCTGGGCGATCGCAATACCTATTTACAGGAGTTTAGGATTAGGGAGATCGGACTTAGTTGGTAGATAGAATAGATTCTATTATTGGCAAGTAAGGAATTACAATTTTACATCCCTTCTCTTGAAGTTTATCAATTATGTCTAATGTGAATTAAACAAAACACTTAATGCCTTTTTCTAGCGTACAGAATTTATCTTTAAATACAATATCCATATTGGGGGAACTTTCCCCCAAACCCCAATCTCGCGCATTACATGCGGCTAAAGCCTTTGTTTGCGCCTTGCGGCGAACGGTGCGAAGCACCAGCGTCCACAGCGCGTTCGCGCAGAGCGTCGCTAAGACGCGACTTGGCTTGCTTTGCAAGCCTGTGGGACTTTGCCTCGATAGAGGCTGTGGGTCGCTCGCCTGATGGGGACGTTACGACTTCCCCACATGCGAAGCGGTGTCCTTTAGGATACCCCTCCGTACAAGAGTAATACTTATCGGCTTGATGAAATTTGACATTTGAAACTAGTTCTTTGATATCTGAAAATAATTATGTTTGTCAACGTTCAATTAGATTGAATAGAACGGCAAGCCCCTTGCTGCTTATGAATAGTAGTGATTTTAAAGACTTGTGTTGTCAAGTTCATTCACATCAGGCGTCAATTACTCTTTCTTGTGGATCGTCGCCCGATCTGCGAGAAATGCTTCTGCTGTAACGTTGGATATTAAGGTACCTGCACCCTTGAGATCATGAACTTCTCCCGAAGTTGAAAAAAATTGAGTTCGATTCTTTCTCCTTGACCATCTCTGAGTGCGTATCTTTTGCCATCTGTTTTTTGAGAATTTTAGCCTCACTTTTCGCGATCGCATCCTGGCATAAACCACCGCCAAAACTGAAGATAATCTGATTCAGCTGCCTTATTTTAGGGAAGTTAAAGCCGAACGTTTCAAAATTGGCTTAACTCTCAACTCTGCCGAGCATCAGGAAGAATTCGTGATCTAGTTTCTAGTTTAATCTTAATTTCGGGGTAGAACTTGCACTGAGGTGCGAACTCTATCCCCTATTTTGATTGCCGTAATGTAAATTTGTTAAGTAGGATTTTAGTTGAGGTTATTAATGGCTACTAGTTCTCAGTCTAGTAATGCAGTGAACTACTCTAGCTCCGACAATAGTAAGCATCGTCGCCCCATTGCCGTCGATCTTTTTGCTGGTGCGGGAGGAATGACTCTAGGTTTTGAACAGGCTGGATTCGATGTTTTAGCCGCAGTAGAGCTAGACCCAATCCATGCTAGCGTCCATGAATACAATTTTCCTTTTTGGACAACTATTTGTCGCAGCGTCAGCGATACTAGCGCTGCCGAAATTAGACAGAAATCGGCAATTGGCGAGCGCGATATTGACGTGGTTTTTGGTGGTCCTCCCTGTCAGGGTTTCTCGCTGATGGGCAAACGAGATGTCAGTGATGATCGCAACTCCTTGGTATTTAATTTTCTTCGTCTTGTCCTCGATTTAAAGCCTAAATATTTCGTGATGGAAAATGTGCGTGGCATGACTATTGGCAAGCAAAGAAAAGTTTTAGAAAGGGTGATGGAGGAGTTTCAGCGTCACGGCTATAGCGTGCCAGCTAGCCCTCAGGTATTGAATGCGGCTAATTATGGCGTGCCGCAAAACCGCCAGCGATTATTTCTCCTCGGCTGTCGTCAGGGTTTAAATTTGCCCCAGTATCCTCAAGCAAAAACTAATTTTGTACGGGATGCTGCGCATCTAACCTCTTCCAGTAAGCAGGCATCAGACCGAGAAGCCTCTACTTCTCATACTTCTTGCCGCCCAACTCGGCTCAATAGTGACCGTCTATTGCCCAATACGCCAACGGTAGCCGAAGCTATCAGCGATTTGCCTGAAGCCAACCACTATCCTGAATTAAAGATCCGAGACTGGACTGTTGCTAGCTATGGAAAACCGAGTCAATATGCCCAGCAGTTGCGTATTCCCGCCCTGGTCGCTCATAACTATGCCTATAGTCGAGAGTATCAGGTAGAATTACTGACCTGTAGCCGACGCACCAATCATACCGACCAAACTATTGCGCGATTTAATCAAACTACACCAGGAAAAAGCGATCGCATAAGTCATTTCTATCGTTTGGATCTCAAGGGTTTATGTACAACCCTCCGAGCGGGTACAGCCAGCAATCGTGGTGCATTTACCTCGCCCCGACCAATCCATCCGATAACCCCTCGCTGTATTACCGTCAGGGAGGCAGCAAGACTCCACTCCTATCCCGACTGGTTTATGTTCCACGCTACCAAGTGGCATGGCTTTCGCCAAATTGGCAATTCCGTTCCCCCGCTACTAGCTCAGGCGATCGCGCAACAAATAATCGAAGTGTTAGAAATAGCCCCCGTCAAGCCGCTACAGCAATTCAATTTAATTCAAACAGAATTGCTGCAATTCAAGATGACTCAGGCCGAAAAATACTATCATTTGGCGACCAGAGCAATCCCTCGCAGGAATACGTTAAAGTCCCTATCCTCATAGCTGATCTGAATCGGCAAAACGCCCCCTGTCTTAATCTAGAAGCCATATTTTATTAGGATCACAACCCTTTGCGATCACGATCTAATTCTAAACTGTGTGAAGTCACTGTGAAGCTATTGTAAAGCAATTATAAAGGTAATCAAGTTATATACAAGACCAAAAAACAACGCAATCATGGCTGGTTGCGGTTAACGATTACCTTTTAAAAGTTACTTAATTATGGCTACTAATAATATTTTTGACACCAAGAATTACATCACGGAAGATTGGCAGGGCGGTTACAAACTCGAATTTGAGCTTACGGCAAAGTCCGACGTTACTGACTGGCAAGTAGATTTTGAACTACCCTACAGCATCAGAGAAGTTTATGGCGTAGATTTAATTGATAACGGCAACGGCAGCTACACGATTAAAGGGCAAAACAACCAAGCAAGTCTGGCTTCGGGAGAATCGCTCAAACCAATTTTTATTATCGACGACGGTGGACAGGAGGCTCAAGAGCTGAAAGTCGCTGAGGACAACAGCATGACAGTTATGTCGATGTCATCAATGATGGGATCTGCCTCTGAACCGATAACAGAAGAGGTGGCAGCCTCAGAAACAATAAGCAATGAGCTGGTTACTCCTGAGCCTACGGTGGAAGAGACTGTTTCCGAACCTATCGCCGCTCCCGTCAATATCCCCAACAGTGGTGGACAGTCAGTGGGACAACAAGGACAGTTTGCCTACGGTGAAGCAGTACA
>JBCBWB010000237.1:0-6198 GCA_039817275.1 Cyanobacteria bacterium J06648_1
TTAGACGATGGTAAGAGGCGGCAAGGGTTGGGTCGAGTACTGTTGCCTTGTAGTAAAAACCAATCGCCTGCTGCTCTTTGTGCTGCTTGACTAGGGCATTCCCCAAACAAAAACGGTCTATCGCTGTCCCAACCTGGGGTTCTAAAGCCAAAGCTGACTGCATCTCTTGGATAAACTCTTCTAGTTTGCCCATCTTCAGTAGAGTTCGTGCCAAATTTAGATGAGCTTCAGGATATCTGCCGTTGAGCTTGATTGCCTTGCGATAACAGGCGATCGCTTCGGGGAATTTACTTTTTCTAGCGTAAAGATTGCCTAAATCAGTAAAAATCTTCGGAGAATTTGGCTGTAGCCTTGCCTGTTTGTGATAACGTCGAATCGCTTTGTCTAACTGGCTTAGAGGTGCTTTGTCAGAGACAGAGGGATTGTTGACTTTAGCTTTGGCTTTGACCTCCGCTCTGGGTGGGCGAGCCTGATTTAGTTGATTTTGCTTAACTGGCGAGCCTGGTAATGCAGGACGAGACATACTGAGATCGAGCGCTCGACGATAATATTGTGAGGCCTGTCTCCAGCGGTTTTGCTGGGCTAACTGCTCTGCCGCCCGACTGTATGTCGCTACGGATTCTTCGATGTTGCTGGGGTCTATTGCCGCTAATTTTAGCTCGATAGCTGCTTGGGTCGATGAACTTTCCGATACCTCTAGTTCTTTAGCTTGAAAGAGATTAAACTCTACTTTTTCGGTTTCACCCAGTTTTTGCCACACTGCGGCAAGCTGACGATAGATTTTAGCACTGGGCTTAATGATAATCGCCTTTTGATAATGCTTAATTGCCTGTTGCCATTTTGACCTTTGGGCATAGATATCGGCAATTCCCGCATATACTTCTGCCAAGTTGGGCTTAACCTCTACGGCTTTGGCATAGCATGCCATGGCTTCTCCCGTCTGCCCCATTCTCTGGAGGGCATTACCCCAGATTTTATATGCCTCAGCCATATCTGGCATGATTTGGGTCGCCTGTTTACAGGCAAGAGCTGACTGTTCCCATTCTTCTTTTTCTAGATGCTCTAGGGCTTTTTGAAAATAAACCTGCGCTGTTTCCCAGTCGATCTCCCTCGCCTGTTGGGGATTAACGGCCTTAATACGAGGTCTGAATCGAGGAGCGGTGCTGCTAGTTTCTAGGTTTGGTCGGGTTGGTGGGGCGCTGGCTACCCGTACGAGAGCCGAATTGTTAGTCAGAGGCTGAAACGAAAAGGCTGCCTCTTTAAGACTATCAATCGGGATGGGCGATTTTTTGGCGGGGGTAACGCTAGAGCGCAATAGCTGGTTTTTGGTATTGCCCGTCAAGGCTTTGAGATTAATCGCCTGACGATAATAATTAGCCGCCTGTTCGATTTTTCCCTGATTTTTCAGACCCGTGGCTAATCTTTCATAGGCGATCGCCAGATCTCCTTGCTGTTTGATACGTCCAGCCAAACGACGCTGAATTTCGGGTAGGTTGGGATTCTGCTCAATCGCCAGTTCATAAACTGCTAATGCCTCACTTCTTTTCCCTTGCTCCCACAAAGAGTCTGCTTGAGCAATCTGTGCTTCCCAGCTAGAAACATCATTTTTGGCGATCGCCGTTTGTGGTTGATTAGTTTCCTGGGAGAGAAGGTTTTTTAATCGCTTGAACATCAGCAAATTTAGATTAAGTATATATTTAGTTATCTTTACTTAAGTCTCACAACAGATCTCTAGGATCTAAGACCTAGAAACTCAGTATTTACCCAAGGTCATTAGTAGATTTTAAGGGTAATATCCTTGATTTTACTTAATCTTTACTTTTAATGAAAATTCCCTTCATAGAAAATTTTCACTTTCAGTTTTTAGCTATTGACCAACAGTCATAGATTGCTAACTGAATCTACAGGGTAATGACCCAACTTCTGTTTGCTAGTAATTTAAACTGTGAGTTTAAAAAGATCGATTGAGAACCGATTTTAAACAAATTTTGTCCATGCCGCCATTGTTGTCATCTTTTATTGACTTAATTGCTGACCAAATAATTGGTTACGGTTCGTCGCTCAAGGGATTTTCTCCGTTACCAATAGCCAAGCGAGCCTCCATAGTTATTCTCTAGCTGGTTGCTTTCACCTGACTAGAAAGCAGCTCGTAGCGGCTACAAAACGTCTCTCTTTAGGTAGGGCTGAAGCACATCGGGGATTTTAACCGTACCGTCTGGCTGTTGATAATTCTCTAGGATCGCCGCCATAGTCCGACCAATTGCCAATCCTGAACCATTAAGAGTATGCACATACTGTGTCCCTTTTTTTCCTGCCTGTTTAAAGCGGATATTCGCCCGACGTGCCTGGAAGTCGTAAAAGTTGGAACAGCTTGAAATTTCGCGATACATTCCTGCCGCTGGCAGCCATACCTCCAGGTCATAACACTTTGCTGCCCCAAAGCCAATATCTCCCGTACAGAGTTCTAAAACGCGATAGGGTAACTTAAGTGCCTGAAGGATCGCCTCGGCATTCTCTACCAAAGACTGATGTTCGGCGGCGGATGTTTCGGGAGCAACAACCTTAACTAATTCGACTTTATTAAATTGATGTAGGCGAATTAGCCCCCTACTATCTCGTCCTGCGCTACCAGCTTCTCTTCTAAAGCAGGGCGTATAGGCGCAGTGATGGATCGGTAATGCCGACTCTTCAATAATTTCGTCTCGATAGAGATTGGTGACGGGGACTTCTGCCGTCGGAGTCAGCCATAAGTCGTCGTTGTCGCATTTAAAGCTATCTTCGGCAAATTTGGGTAGCTGACTTGTTCCCTGGAGCGAGACACTATTGACCAAAACAGGCGGCATTACTTCTAAATATCCTGCCGCAATTTGCGTGTCGAGCATGAAGCTAATCAAAGCTCTTTCTAAAGCAGCTCCTGCACCAACTAAGTTGACAAACCGACTCTGAGCTACCTTTACCGCCCGCTTGAAATCGAGGATACCTAGCTGTTCGCCAATTTCCCAATGGGGCAAGACAGAATGTTTCGTTAGATATTCATTTCCCCAACGTCTTAGCTCAACGTTTTCGTCCTCTCCTTTGCCCAATGGAGTTGATTCTGCGGGAAGATTGGGCAATTTGAGCAGCAAGGCAGCTATGTTGGCTTTATACTCTTTCTCTTGAGGCTCTAGCTCGGCTAACTTTGCTTTAATCTCATTTCCTTCGGCTTTCAGCTCGGCAATCTCTGTCCCCTGTGGATCGCTACCG
The DNA here is from genome assembly GCA_039817275.1 of Cyanobacteria bacterium J06648_1. Lineage (GTDB taxonomy): Bacteria > Cyanobacteriota > Cyanobacteriia > Cyanobacteriales > Xenococcaceae > Waterburya. Next base: position 3,244 of record JBCBWB010000237.1, read on the forward strand.
CTGCCAATTTTTTGACCAATCAGCTTCCCTATTTCGTTGCTTCGCGCACTGAGTTGACTACGGTTGGTTTCCAATTCCCGTGCGGCTCGATCTAATTCCACGATTGGTTGAATCTTGTAATTGCCGTGACGACGATCAAGCGATGCCTGCACTTGTTCGGGATTATTTCTGATTAGTTTGAGGTCTAACACCGCTTTAATTTCTGCTTTTTTGGCTTTTTTTCTCTATGTTAGAATATCTCTTTTTCGGATTTTAATATAGGATATGCTGCATCTGGATAAATTACGATCGCAATTTGATTGAGCTTATTAAGACTATTTGAGCGGCTAATAATTGCCATTGTTGCCGCCACTAATATTTGATGCAGACTCTTAAAGCAATGCCTTTTGCTGATTGTATTTTTGAATACGTTTTTTCTAAATGCGCTGCTCTAAATATTGACCAATAGTAATTTCTTCTCCCGCACGAGAAATAATTGTTTGTCTGGTGCGATACTTACTACCAACTAGCTTGATTTCTTCCTCAAAAACATTGGAGTTGTATTCAGTTCTTAAACTCATTGTTTCAGCGTTGGCAAAAGAACAAACTGCAATCACTGGCTTGGGCGTAGCGAATCCGCGATCGCGATAAAGTATATTTCCCTGTATTCCAAATACAGTAGAGCCAACTACGGGCTTACGATTCTGATTGGTGTAGTTGCTTGTCCAAGACACTTTAGTACCGCAAACTAATGACGAGAGGTTTTCTAGCTGATGACTTTGAGCTAGCTCAATCAACTCTGAAGCACCCTGAGCTAAAAATGTGATTTCTAGTTCGCTTTCTACTTCTTGAGGTTCAACATCTTGCTTGAGGCTGTAATAACGCCTTTGAGAATTCCAGTTTCCCTCTGACTTATGGAAAAAATCTACTGCTAAAGCCTGTAAATCAAGATTTTTAGTTGTTGCCGACATCATCTGGTTTAGCCTCTTTTGCTAATTTTATATAACGACACTTATGTCAAGGAATGGAACTTTATGCGTAATATATCTTAATATATCATAGGTAAATGTCACGGAGGTTCTGTCTTTAGCTATATTCTGATTGGCTTTATATTTGAATTTTATAGATTTAAGATGTTGATTTGTCAAAGGTTAATGACTAAACTACTGCTGATTATCGCGATCGCCCTGGTCAATCTGAACTGGATTGAGCCAGTTGCTGCGGTGACGCAGAATTTACAGTTAAGCAGCAAACAAGGATATCGGGTAGAAACCAGCTTTAGTTACGATGAAGATTCTGTAAATAAGGTGATCGCGGTGCCAGGAAAAGAAATCACAAACGAGATAGATGCGCTCCAGGTTCGTTTTTACAATCCCGAAGGAGACATGATCGCCAGTTATGACAATATTATTGATGGCGTAGTGCAGGGGGACTATTTTGAATTTCACTACGATCCTGTGGCACAGCAGTTAAGAGGAGCAGTAGATCTTGGAGGCGAGTCAGCGGGAGAAATTTATCTCAAGGGCGACATAGAGCAAGAATTGGCTCTGATTGAGGTTGAACCATCGGGGGAAGAAAGAACAATGGAGAATGGAGAATGGACAATTAGTCGGTAAAAACTAAGAACTAAAAACTAAAAACTTATTCAGGACATTGCTGATCAGCTAGTTTGCTTGCCGCCTGATTAAGATATAGCTGTCTTTGTCCGCTGATTATAAATGGTTGCGTAGCTCCTTGGGGAAGGTTGAGAGTCAAAGGATCGCTTTTGTCATTGGGCTGACGCAAGAAATCTGTCAAAAATACTACAGGGCGATCGCTATTCCAGTAAGTCTGTAGATCTACCTGAGAGATAAGATATTTAGGGCGTGAACCAGGAAACCGAGGAGGAATGCGGTTTTTGCCGCCATCCGCCAAGATCATAACCGTACGATAGGCTTGGTCGTTAGTAGTTGCCCATCCTGGCGCGTCCTCGCGATAGTCATTCCCTTGAGCCTGGTTGAGATAATAGCCGATTGCTCCTGCTGCACCAATTTCTCGCGATCCTTCGTAAGTCCAGAGAGTATCGGTGTTCAAGCAGGAATCTGCTTGCTGAACCAGATTTTTTGATGAACGTATATTTTGATAGAGAACAAAGCCCCTAATGGTGGCGAGATAGGTAATAGTTAGGACTGTGACTAAAGGCAGCCAGGCAAGGGTTGAGCGTTTGAGCATGGCGACTCCCGAAGCGATCCAGCCAGTACCCAAAATAATGGCTATAGCGATAATTAATCTTTCAATCTCAGCTGTTTGGAGTACTGTGGGTAAGGCACCAACAATTAAGGGTAAGACGGTAATTAAGCTATAAAAAACCAATCCCAGAGCTAAAGCGATCGCACCATAAAGATCTATCGTTTTAGCGAGAACAACCTGATTTGCTACCTGTGCCGTTGATTTACACAAAGTAGTAATTGGCGAAGGATAGACAGGATTGGATGTTGAGTAGTCTCCAATCATCGTCGCTGCTGTTTCTGGGGACTGGGGTTCAATTTTGAGACAGCTATGACTACGACGATTTCTCGTCCACCAGCCAGCACAGAGCATAACGTAGGGGGGAATAGCAGGAATACTGTAGTAAATCAAACGAGAAGAGAGAGGCAAAAACAAGACCACTGGTAAAATAGCCGCCACCGCCAGCAAGAAAATGCCGTCACTATTTTTTCGGTCTAATAAAGAGGAATGCTTCGTCAAACCCCTTTGCCATTCACGAAGGGTAGATTTGATAGCCGATGGTAAAAATATAATCCAGGGAAAACACCAACAGGCAGTAATACCCAGATAGCCAATAACGCCGATTTTTGAGACTTCGTAGTCTGGCGGATAGCGACGATCTAGCAGACGATCAAAATGTTCGTTGACAATAAAGTAGTGCCAGAAGCCTGGGTTTGCCTGTTCTACTGCCACAAACCAGGGCAGAATGATGGCGAGGATTAATAATAA
>JBCBWB010000238.1:0-6174 GCA_039817275.1 Cyanobacteria bacterium J06648_1
TCAACTGGTTGCGGGTTTTGTTTGGGAAGTGAATTTGTCTGAAAGGCTTTATCTGTCTGGAATATCAACAATCTAAGTTAAAGTGACCCAAGTCATTTTACTTGGAGATAGGATAGATATAAGAATGCCTCAAGCCCAGTCTTGGAATTGGATTCCCACTCATTTGAGTTTTGAGCAGTTTGAGGAATTTGTCTTACCACACCTGCCCATAGGGAGTCGTGGTCCACAACCAAAACTCTCTTTACACATCATTTTTAATTATATTTTGAAGCTATTGTATCTGGGATGTCAGTGGAAAGAATTGCCTATTGCCTCGGATCAATAGGGTCAACCAGGGATTCACTACACCAGGATTTATCGAGCCTTCCGACGCTTTCAGACTCATGGATGCTTTGAGGCTATTTTTGTGGGTTCTGTATCTATACTTCAGGAAACAGGGCATCTCGATACCAGTGTCATTCATGGTGATGGAACAACCACCGCAGCCAAGAAAGGTGCCCTAAAGCGATTGTCTTGAATGTCAAGTTTAATTTGTCTTTTCGGTGCGATCGCTAAACCTAGATTCTTGTCCAAGACAATTTGACATCAAAAAAGTTGATGTTTGAGGTTCGAGCGAATAATTTCATTTAGAGTTGGTCAATTGCTACTAGTTTGCCAGGCGTGATTGTTTTTCATCATGGCATTAAGAACAATTAAAAGTTTATGCATACAGGCGGTTAAAGCGACCTTTTTAAGTTTTCCCTTACTGAGTAGACGTTCGTAAAAAGCTTTGATTACAGGATTAAAACGAACTGCCACCAAAGCAGCCATGTACAACACGCTGCGAATTTTAGCTCGCCCACCCCAAATTCGGCGTTTACCTCTGAACTTACCACTGTCCCTATTTAGAGGCGCGACACCGACTAAATAAGAGATTTGTTTATGAGCAATAGTTCCCAATTCTGGCAAGGATGAAATCAAAGTTACGGCTACGACTTCGCCAATTCCAGGTACGCTGGTCAATAAATCCATTTTTTGTTTCCAGTTGTCATTGACAGCAATCTGTTTGCTTATTTGCGATTCAATCTCTTTAAGTCGTTTTTTTAACCATTCGATATGTTCATCAATATCTAATTGAACCGAATTGGTTTTACCTCGGCGACGATTCTTTTCGGCTGTAATCATGTCACTAAGCTGTCGGCGACGAGCTACCAACTCTTCTAGATGGCGTGAAGATTCATCGCTTATCAGTCTTACTTCGGGACGAATGGCATCTGCGAAGTGAGCTAGAACTCTGGCATCGATAGCATCAGTTTTGGCTAGTTGCTCTGTTGCTTTGGCAAAGTCTCTTGCTTGTCGAGGATTAATTACGGCTACAGCTAATCCTGCCTGAGTCAATTTAATTGATACATCGATTTCCATCCCCCCTGTCGCTTCTAGGACAATTAACTCTGGTTGGCTATTTTCTAAAGTTTGAACTAGCTTACCAATTCCTACTTCATCGTTTGTTACTTGAAATAACTTTCCCGACGGACGGATATAAACATCGAGATATTTCTGGCAAACATCAATTCCCACCCACTGTTTTTCGCTCATAAGTTTTTTCTTTTGGGATATATCTTTCAATTGTTTTATCTCTGGCTCATCTAACTCTTCCTTGCAAAGATTCGGGCTTTTTTCTGCCCTGGCGATTGTTCGAGTCTACTTGAGAAGAGAGAATTAGTAGTGACCCTGCTTTAGGGCGGTTTTGAACAACCGAGGATTAGACGGTCTACTACTTCCTCTAAACTATCAGGATTTTAAACCCCAATTTCAAGATACAAGGATTAGCTTCGCGTCGGGATAATCTTGGCTTCAACGGACATAAACATATGAAGGGCGACAAAGTGGTGGCTTTCTGTGATCGCAACTGTAATGTACTAGCTCCTTTTGTTACAGCTCCTGGCAATCGAAATGAATCACCACTGTTGAGGAACGCGCTGCCACAAATGACTCGTATCGCTAAAGCCGTAGGATTCAATCTTAAAAAGACCATCGTTAGCTTACATGGTGTCTACGATTGCAAAGCTAACCGCAAAGCCATTTTCAATCGTGGCATGGTTTCCAATATTAAGGAAAATCTTAGGGGTAGAAAAACCTCTAAGCCTGGCCCAAAGAGACTTTTTGTAACTGCTATATTTCAGGAACGTTTTCGTACCATCGAGCGAGTATTTGCCTGGGAAGATAAATTTAAACGTTTGCTGCTTCGTTTTGAACGTATTAGTAGTCTCCATTATGCTCTGAAAAAGCTGGCTTACAGCATGATCAATCTTCGGCACTTCTGTCAGAATTGATTTTCTCTTGATGTATGCAGTTGAGGTTTTTGTTGATAAAGACCTAGATTTATCCTGTCTTGAAAACGGAAATATAGGTTCAATACTCAAGAATAAAATCAAAATCAAGCTTTAGACTCCTTTTATTCACTATCTGCTTTTGCTAGATCAATATTTAGTTTTTATTCTTCATAAAACCCGCAATCAGTTGTTAACAAGTTATGTTGGTTTGTTTTGGTATTACTTGCCTCCATTTCATTATGTTTTACCAACACTCTAGGCTATGTATTCACCTAGAAACGAATCGCACATTTTGGGTCGCTACAACTAATGGCTTGGCATCCTATCCTCAAGCGATCTCTTCCGAATTAGGTGAAGGGGTCAAACATGAAGTCCGTCCTTGCACTGCCGACAATTTCAATAGACAAACTAGAAGTTTTGCTATATTATGTGACCACTAAGTCACATGACTTAGTGGTCACATGACGATTTATGATTCTCATTCCAATTATGCAACGCAAAAAAAATTCTATTAAAGGAGTAACGAAGAACAATGATTGGCTTAACCCAGAAATTTCAAGCGATCGTGATTATCCTACTAACAGTTGGCTTTGCTCTACCTCTTCGTGGACAAAATATTAAGCCTTCATCGGATAAGATTAACTACCTTGGCATTGGTGGCACTATTGGTTTAAGTGATGAAGGAGAGACTGCATTAGGAGATGGAGGATTTTCTATTCTCGGACGAATTTCACTAACGGAAAATTTTTCAATTCATAATTCTTCAGTTATTAATGACGATAGTCTCCTAACAGTTGCTGTCACGGGAGGTATTCCTATCAAAAATGCCTCTGGTAGAACAATTATTTTTCCTTTTCTCGGTGGCGGTATTTCTGCGGATACAGAAGATTTTAACGTCGATCCTACCGTAACAAGCGGAGTCGATATTCCGATTACTTCTCTCATCACGGGAACTGTCAGAGTCAACGCCAACTTTGCCGATGATACCGATGTCGGACTTGTCTTGGGTGTTGGAATAGACCTTTTGGACTTACTGTAAGTCATTCACCAGAAAATTCTTTGCTACAAATAAATTCACGATCGACCAAAATTGTTCCATTGCCATACATGAGTCGAAAAGGCTTCAAATTTAATGATTGATAAATAGACAAATTCAGAGTTTTGCTGTAAAATGTGACCTATTAGTCACATGACTGGATGGTCATACTATTGGAAACCAAAATTATGCCGTCTCAAACCTTCTTTAATTTGCCCGAAATAAAACGACAGAAAATCGCTAATGCTGCGATCGCTGAATTCGCTAACCATAGTTATGAATCAGCGTCAATTTCTGCAATTGTAAATCGGGCGAAAATTGCCAAGGGCAGTTTCTACCAATATTATCAGAACAAGCAAGACCTGTACCTCTATTTAATCGATCGAGCATTGGAAGCTAAAAACGCATTTATTGCTCAAGCAAATTTACCAAGTGTCGAAACTGGCTTTTTTGTATATTTACGAAAACTATTTCAAACAATTTTAGAGTTCCAATTAGCAAATCCAGATTGGACTCAAATTCTATTCCGAGGACCTCATCATGGTGATGTCCCGTTTAGAAAAGAAGTTTTCAAACGGACAAATGCTGACATAACTATTCTTATTAAACAAAATATAAAAGAGGCGATTGCTCAGGGGCAGCTTAGAGCCGATCTGAATCCTGATTTGGCTGCCTTTATGATTGTGACTTCGATCGGTGAACTGAGATATTTTATTCCTTTCTATCTAGGACTTGATGTTAATCGATTAGTGAAAGACGGTCCCGATCTCCCTCTAGATGCAATCGAGAAAATCCTTGATGACTTCATTAAAATCTTAGAACAAGGGATTGGGAGCAATCAATAATTATAGGGATTCTTGCTCTATTAATTTTTCCACCCCTGATTGCAGGACAGCTAGTTCAAGTTTATCTAAGAAGAATTACAGCAATACTGCATAAACCAGCCTCTTTTTCATCAATTGCTCTATTGAATTTAGTCTTTGCCATCGCTATGAGTCGAATCCGTCCAAGCTCTCGATAGTTAAATTGAATCCCCAACCCCTTACATAATTATCATTAAACAAAATCTTAAGCTATGACTAATAACATTCGCGCAAAATAAACCAAACGTATCTAACTCCAAAATTTACCTCAAAACAAGCTTTGAAACTCAGGAGAAACTTATGCTACAAGAATTTGAAGACCTCTTTCGCACGGTTCGCAACCTACGCACCGTCACTGATTTACTTAAATCCATGGGTGAAGACACAGAGAAAGTTTTTGACATTGAAGATAACTTTCGCGGGAGCGATCAGATGAAAGCTTGTGTAGCTCGGGTGAAAGCGATTCCCGAAGCCTATGCCTTGATGGAATCCCGTTATCTGGGTCCCGAAATTGATTTAAATACTTTATCCAAGCTTCCCCAAGGCACGTTAGGGCATACCTATGCCACTGTGCTGAACACTTTAGGCTTCGACCCCAATTTTTTCCGCCAGCGTGAGATTGAAGCTGATGAAGATTGGGTGACGATGCGTCTGCGAAAAACTCATGATATCGTCCACGTCCTTACGGGATTTGGACCTACAGGTGGTGAGATGGGAGTACTCTCAATTCAAGCAGTTCAGATTGGCTATCCCATGTGTGTAACTATGCAGGTTGCCAGTTTTGGTTTAGCCCTCAAGCGCCAACCTGAAAGACTGTCTTATATAACTCAGCAAGCAGCTAGAGGTATGGCAATGGCATTGGAAATGCCACCACTAATTGCCCAGCGTTGGGAAGACGGTTGGGATAAACCCTTACAGCAATGGCGAGAAGAATTGAATATTACCAATCCAGTAATTGATGAGCCTTACAGCTTAAAGAATCGCCTAACCACTCTAGAGTTGGCTTGGTAGAATCACACAATTAAAAAGCGATTATCAACTTCCTTACCACAACGTAATTTTATGACTGCTGAAGAAAACAAAAATATTCAAACAAAGGCGAAAGCGGATAGGACTACCGCCAACAGTCCTCTCGATACTCAAGAAGCCACAGCAACTATTATTAGAAAACCGAGATGGCTGTGGTTAGGAGTATTCGTCATCTTAATTGGAGGAACAGTAATTTGGCGATCGCTTTCTAGTTCTAAAGAATCAACTGTAGAAGTAACAGATAACGTCGAACAAGCCAGGTTGAGTGTCAAAACTGTCACTGCCAATTTAGAACCAATTCAAGCCTGGAGTTATGGTGATGGTTATGTCAGTGCGATTGTGAAAAAACACCTTACTTTTCAAACAGATGGCACAATTGACTATCTCAAAAAAATAGATGGCAGGGATTTAAGAGAAGGAGATCGGGTTAGCAAAGGAGAATTATTAGCCAGAGTAGACCGACGTAAATACGATGCCGATATTACCGTAGCAGCAGCAGGACAAATTGAAGCCCAAAACCAAGTTCTAAATGCAGTTGCTAGTTTAAAACAAGCCGAAGAATCTTTAGCCCAGGCACAAACAGATTTGGAGAAAGCCAAAACAGATGAAGCTTTTGCCCAAGCAGATTTTACAAGATATCAAGCACTAGCAGCACAAGGGGCAGTGGAACAAAGACAAGTAGATGTTAAGGAAACTGAATATAAAAATGCTCAAGCTGCGGTAAGGGCAACAGAAGCTGGAGTCCGTTCGATGAAAGCTCAAGTGGCTGCTGCTCAAACTCAAGTGGAAACTGCCGAAGCGGGAGTTAATTCAGCTAATGCTAGATTAGCTCAAACCAATGTCGATAGCGAAGATACGGAACTGATCGCCCCTTTCGACGGTGTGATTGCTCGTCTTAATATCCGCGAAGGAGAATATTGGACACCTCAATTGG
>JBCBWB010000239.1:0-6164 GCA_039817275.1 Cyanobacteria bacterium J06648_1
GATCCAGTATGGGGATTTCAAATTCTGGGTCAACTGGTGGAGAGGGTGGGAGTGCTACTCATTGCCTTAGGCTTAATTTTGCTGGGGGATATACAACATCGCCAAAAGTGGGAGCTGCCCCTACTCAAGGTGATTGTGAGGATGACCTTGGCGACGGCGATCGCCTACTTTTGTCTGGTGCCTTTGGGTATTGGTAATACGGTGCGGATTGCCAATCTCACTCATAATCAAATATCGACTCAGGCTCAAGCAGAAATTAATCGCCTGAATGGATTTAGTTCAGCGATCGCCACTAGTAACGATCCTGCCGAGATACAATCGTTTATCGCCCGATTTGCTCCTAACCCAGAACGCCCTAGTTCTAGTACTCAATCGAGCCTGCCAGATTTGAAGCAACAGGCAAATTCGCTCTTGAAGCGCCAAACTAAAGAGGTTCGAGGTCAAGCGGAACTTGCCGTTAAGGAAAAAAAACAAAGCCTAATCAAACGCTCCCTCAAATGGAACATTGGCGCGATTCTCTCGGGGATTTTGCTGCTGCTGCTTTGGGGACATAACGGCTGGATTTTCAGGTTCAAGGGAAATAGGGTCAACTGAGGGCGGCAATCGGCAATAAAAATAGTTAAATTAGTTAAATATCGGCAATGGCACTAGCAAAACTTTTTAAGATTGTGGGTAGAGCAAAATTAGTTTGAGCATCCTGATATCCCTGTTGGGCAATAGTTTGAGCCTGATGCCGATCGCTAATTAGCTGCGCAATTAAGCGACTTAGAGCCTGGCTATCTTCAGGGGGGAATAAATAGCCGTTCTTGCCGTTTTCGATTAGTTCTAATGCTCCCCCCGCAGCGGCGGCGATGACGGGCTTTTGAGCTAGCTGTCCTTCTACTATTACCCGACCGAAGGGTTCTGGCTCGGTAGAGGTATGGACGACAACGTCGCAGGCTTTCATCAGGGTTGGGACATCGTTGCGAAAACCCAACCAGTGAACTCGCCCCGCCAATTCGGGGATAGCGGCTAATTCCTTGAGCTGGGCGACATATTCCTGTTCGCCAAATAAAGCTTCTCCCACCAGCATCACCTGAACTTGGGGCAAACTTTTTACCGCCTCTAACAAAACATGTTGTCCCTTCCAGTAAGATAGGCGACTGAATAAACCGACCAGAGGAGCCGCGTCAATACCCAACTGTGAGCGGATCTGGGTCGTTTCTGCTGGAGTAACAAGATCGAACCTCTGGGATTCAAAACCGTTATAGACTACCTGACAGAGATTTGCTTTCCCCCCTGCTGCCACAAAAGCTTTTGCCGTCGCCTGAGAGTTGACAATCACCTTGGCGGCAAAACGGTTGGCGAGAGATACGGCGACTACACGGTTGATCTGACTAAAGTGTTTCGCTGTCAAAATGTCTCTTAAGTGCCAGACTACAGGAGTAGAACCTCTCAAGGCGGCTAGGGCAACAGCTACGAAAGCTTTCTGAGAATTGGCTATGATCAAATCGTAGTCTGCTCCCAACCTGCTGATGTACCCCGCAATCTGCCAAAGTTCGGGGATAATAGCTAAAGATTTTAGACCCCCAGAAGCCCGCAAATTTAGCATCGCCGCCGAAGCAGCAGTTACTTCTACCGCTACATTGCGATCCTGAAGACGCTCTTGCAGCGTTCCCTCTTCCAATAGCAGCACCTTACTTGTTTTGGCATAGGCAGTGGCTAGATCCAGTAAGCTTAACTCTGCCCCTCCCATGACTGCCGTATGGTCAACAAAAAGAATTTTACGCTGTTGCATGTAAATTTGACGTAATTAATGAATCTTGAAGAGCGATCGCCATGTATTGATTACAGAGCCTGTTTGACTAATTTGCGACGTAAATATACTTTCATAATCGGCATCAATCTATAGGCATGATCTTCTTTGACAATCAGCGATCGCTCACCCAAAGATTTAAGGCTATGTAAAAATTTGAGCTTGGATTGAGAAAGCCTAATTTGTCGGCTCAAATCTTCTGAAGACATGGCAGTACAGCAAATTGCCAACCAGTAAACAATTTCTCTTTCGAGCGGCGATAAATAAGATAGCTCTTGCTCTAGCAGTTCACTAATAGCTTCAAGTAGGCAAAGATCTTCAATTACCTGTTCGGCATCATCTTGCGAAAAAATATCTAAATGACTGTTCGCGATGGTGAGCAACTGAGGATTATGCTGTAGCGTTTTCGATAAATTGAGCAATTCTCGCTCGACGAGAACATTATCTCTACCCGCCCCCAAAAAGCTCATGGTTGTTTGGGGATCAAAACCTGTTAAATCGAGGAACCTAACCTGGTTGCTCGCATAGTATTCGAGCAGCTTGGGCTTGATTCTACTGGTGGTTACCAATAGGCTTTGATGATTAGTCGATATTATCGAACGTAAAAACTGACCATAACCTTCAAACTCCTGCCGATAGGAAACACTATTTTGATTGACTTCTAAAATGCACTGTAGACCATCTAATACCAGCAGAATTTTTTGCCGTCTCAAGCAGTCGATTAACTCTGATAATAAAAAACTAAGTTCCTGAGCCTTAGAGTCGATTGCGCGCTGAGGATTGATGATATTGAGGTATTTGTTTAACAGCTTGGGGAGTGAAGGGCGTTGAGATAAGGAAAACCAAATGACGTAGTCAAACTGATCTTTAACGGTGTTGGCAAACTCTGTCACCAATGTAGTCTTCCCAGAACCCGTCATCCCCGAAACTACGATCAAACGACAGTCAGGATCTCGGCTCCACTGATCGAGAGTCGATAACTCTGGCTCCCGACCGATAAAGTGCTTAACGTTAGGGGCGGTTGTCCAGGTACACAGCTGCTGTCTTTCCGGCTGAGGAGCTAAAGCCGTGGCTTTATTCGTTGATTCACCTACGTCTTCGCCACTTTCTCTGTTTTCTTCCACCAGACCACTAATTCTCTGTCTCATGAAAGGGACAAAGTTGCTCTTATTTATTTGCTCATCAAAAGCCCGAGAGAGAGTCTGCCAAAGATTACAGCCGACAGTTTTGATATATTCAGGATCATAGTTGTAGTCATAAGCCATTTTGGTGTATGTTTTGCCATTCCATACTTCCCGCAGTACGATTTCTTGAGTCGGATTTAAATAGGTTGGACTGATGGCTCTATCTACTAATGAAAGTACCGAGTCAAAATCAATGGACTTGTTCATCATCATATGTTGGGACGTAACTTGATATTTTATGATAAGACTGCCAATTGCCTAGTTTTACCAGACAAATATTTTTTAAAAGGTTGATTATAATTGAATAATTAGGGTAATTGTTGTTGGCTTAACAGCTTTTTGTACTACAGTCGCAATACGCTACAGATCGAAAAATTGTTGATGATGTCTGCCGCTCAGATCATGATAGTTCTCAGAAGTATAGGTTTTTCTTTTAAATTTGACTTTGTCATGTAAACATTTTCTGTTTGACTCGAATCGAAGCTTACTTAAGACTTTTTCTTTTTTTTTACTATTAAATGTTATTGGAGTTTAATGCCTTTTTTCCTCGCAGGATTAGCTAAATCAAAACATTTTCCTTACCATTATTTTGTAGTCCAGAATACGCAAAGAACATGAAAAATGTAGATTAGCTTTAATTAGGCTATTTTGTCTGGCTACTATACAATCTTACTTTTAAATCACCTTTTACTCACTAGAAAAGTTAGTTATTCGATTTATATTGCTACTAAAGTTATACAGAAAAGTAGCGACCATATATTATGTATGCGAATAGCTGTCAGTTTTGTAGGTTGCAAACTCAGTTAGGTATTCGTTAGGCAGAGCTACCTAGAAATTTTTACAAGTTACATACGGGCAAATGTTTTGGATAGCTGAATCAACAGATGTTCAGCTTTTTTGAGATTGCGCCTGCTTTAGTCGTTGGTCAATTGACAAGTTTTAGGTAGATAAAAACCATAATGAAAGTTGCACTAGTACATGATTACTTAACGCAGAGAGGAGGGGCTGAGCGAGTATTTGAAATGCTTTGTCGGTTTTTTGACCAGGGCGATGTATTTTCCTCGGTATATGATCAGCCCAATACTGTTGATATTCGAGGGCATTCAATCAGCACGACTTTTTTGCAGCATGCCCCTGGAGCAAAGCGGAATTTCCGCCTGTTTGCGCCGCTTTACTACTCAGCCTTTCGTCAACTAGACCTTGAGGATTACGACCTAATTATTAGCAGTACTTCAAGCTTTGCCAAGGGGGTTAAGAAAAAGCCAGGAGCAATGCACATTTGTTTTTGTCACAATGTAACTCGATTTTTGTGGGATACCAGAACTTATTTAGAAGAAAATAGTTCCTATCGTCGCGTTGGCGGCTTAATCGAACCAATTTTACGCTCCATGCGGGAGCAAGATCTTCGGTATGCCAAAGAGCCTGATTTGTATATTGCTAATTCGACTACAGTAGCGCGAAGAATCAGAGAGGTCTACAATCGCAAAGCAATGACCATTAACTATCCGATTGATACTGATAAGTTTATCTTTTCAGACCACAAGGAAGACTATTATCTGATCTCTTCGCGCATGATCAGCTATAAACGCCTTGATATTGCGATCGAAGCTTTCAACTGGCTAGGTTTGCCTTTAGTAATTACGGGAGATGGACCAGAACGCAAGCGTCTGGAGGCAAAGTCCTTAGACAACATTCAGTTTTTGGGTTACGTAGACGACAGGTGGCGCACTCATCTAATGGCAAAAGCGAAAGCAGTAGTGGTCACAGCCTTAGAAGATTATGGTTTGGTTCCCATTGAAGCCAACGCAAGCGGCACACCAGTTATTGCCTATGGTGCGGGAGGAGTATTGGATACCCAAGTCCCAGGACAAACAGGAGTCCTATTCGCGCCTCAAACCCCTGATGCTCTCCAGGCGGCAATTCGCCAGCTAGAAAGCCAAGAGTGGGATTATGGAGCAATTCGCGCTCATGCAGTAGCAAACTTCTCCGAATCAGTCTTTTTCCAGCAGGTAGCAGAGGTGATTCAGGAATTTTGTGGGCAATCGATTCTCGATGAACTAGGAATTAAGTCTGAGTGGTTAGAAAGTAAAGTTGCAGCAGGAGTGAAATCATGAATCAGCAAAACAATCAAGGTAGTTGGGAACTAGATTCTCAGAACGATTTAGGTTACGGTCAGCTTTTTAACACTCTATGGCAGCGTCGCGGCTGGTTTGCAGGGGTTTTTGGCGGTGTACTAGCCATATCAGTTCCTCTGGCCCTGATGAAAAAGCCAGTTTATCAAAGTCAGATGCAGGTGTTGCCTGAGTCTAACTACCAGGCAAAGCAGGTTAGAAGCAATGGCACTAACAACCAATATCTTGAGAGTCAGTTTACCGACAATTCGGTAGAAATTGATTATCCCACTCAACTAAAGGTTTTAAGAAGTTCTGAGATCTTAAAGCGAGTCATTGACCGACTAGGTTGGGAAGTATCGGCGATAGAAGAAGCTCAACTAATTGAGGCTTTGCGCGAAGCGTTGGTCGTTTCTCAAATCGCCGATGTCGATGCGAGAGATTCAAAAGTTGTTCAGACAAAAATTATTCAAACTGTTTATTTTGGTGAAAGTCCTGAGGGTACTCAACAGGTTCTCAATGCCATTAAAGAAGTTTATCTTGAATACAACCTAGAACAGCAGGAAAAGAGGCTTAAGGATGGTTTGGCTTTTATTGATAGCCAGATTCCCAAAGCCCAGAGGCAGTTAAATAAAGCGGAGGCTGCCGTTACTGAATTGAGTAAGAAACACAACGTGGTAGATCCCGCCCAAGAGGCGATCGCCCTCAAAGAAAATATTAGAAATATTGCCCTAGAAAGAGAGGCGCTTACGGCACAGAAAAGCCAAATTACAGGTAATTACAGAGCGCTTCAGCAGCAGTTAGGTCTATCTACCGAAAGTTCTGTCGCTCTTTCTCGTTTAAGTCAGTCGGGACGCTATCAAAATCTGCTCAATGAGCTCCAGGCAATTGAACTGGAGCTAGCAGCAAAAAGAACGAAGCACCAAGAAAGCAGTCCAGTGGTTCAAGGCTTGGTAGAACAAAAAAGCAATCAGAATGATTTGCTCCGTAGTGAAGCTAGAAGAATACTGGGTACAGTTCCTGCCAATTTTGACCAAGAACTAGATTCGATGCGTAGAGAGGGGCAGCTAGCTA
>JBCBWB010000023.1:0-39919 GCA_039817275.1 Cyanobacteria bacterium J06648_1
TATCTGGATTGTCAATTCTCTGATTTCTCGCCTGATTGAGGTCGCACCGCTCAATTCTTAACTCTGTTTTGGGTCATAGTCGCTAGGATAACTAAAGAAGCAGTCTCTTAATTCCTAACCTAGTTAAAGCCGTTACAAACCATGAATTTCTTACAGCCAGCATGTCGGTGGCTCGGGATATTTGTAGCTAGCCTAGCGATCGCCTGGGGCAGCAGCAATCGATTTCTTGCTAGAGGAGTGCAGACTGCCGATGGCACAGTTGCTTTTGAATCGGGAATTAGACTAGTCGATACCTACGCTACTTTCAATGGAGTCAGAGTTAGGCAGGCAAAATATTATTTTGACCTGGAACTTCCAGAGGAGATTGGGGAGCCTTTGGGACAGGTCGTAATTCAACAGCGCACTGGTGCAGATGATGTGGAGTTTAGACCAGAAAAGACAGAAGCATACCTGGGAGATCATCGTCATCGAGAAGAGCCGCTAAAGACGACCGCGATGCGCGATGAGGCAACCGAAAAAATCACCGTTAGGTTTACTCCACCAGTAGCGCCAGGAAGTAAAGTGACGATTCGCTTAAAACCCAGAAGCAACCCTGATTATGCTGGAGTTTATTTATTTGGGGTGACGGCATTTCCTGAAGGCGAAAAAGCACAGGGCATGTATTTAGGGCCAGGCCGACTCCACTTTTATCGTGGTGGCAACAGCCGTTATTAGTTCAGATTGAGATATTTGGCGGGGCGCAGCATTGATGCTAGAGGTAATGCTTCAACTGTCAAATAATCGAGCTGTTTGGATAAGTGAATTTTTAGCTCGTTCTCAATTTTCTTTCAGCTTTAGATCGTCAAATGATAGTTATATAACAGTTTTGTAACAGTTTCAGACCATGAATTTTACTAAATCAACCTATCGCCTGCTCGGTCTAGCCTCTACTGGTTTGGCGATCGCTTTAAGCGTTAATCTTGCAGCTAATAGTGTTACTACCAGAGATGGCACAGTCGCCTTTGAATCGGGAATATCATTAGTAGATGTCTATTCGACCTTCAATAGTGTTAGAGTCAGACAGTCAAGGTACTTTTTTGAACTAGAATTACCTGAAAGCATTGGCGAACCTTTACAAAAGCTGGTGATCAGACAGCGCACAGGGGGCGAAAATATAGATTTTAAACCTGAAAAGACGGAGGCGTTTCTGGGGGGTGAAAGTCGCAAAGCCGAAGTGGAGGCGACCGCTGTTTTTGATGAAGCAGAATCAGGAATTACGATTGAGTTTGCCCAACCCATTGCGCCAGGAAATAGGGTAACAGTTAGTTTAAAGCCCAGAAGCAATCCTGATTTGGGAGGAGTCTATTTGTTTGGCGTAACTGCTTTTCCTGAAGGAGAAAAATCTCGTGGTCTGTATTTAGGACCAGGGAGAATCCAAATTTTTGATAGTTTTAGATAGTTATTTTTACTCGAATCCATTGCTTAATAATATTGCCTCAGATAAATTTTGATTTGCCACAGCCTAGAGAAGTCTCATAGTGCTAGACTAGGATACGCAAATTAACAATTCACACATTCAGGATTTCGGGTGTTTCGATCTAACTTTAATTAATTAAGCAGTTAAGGCGATCGCAAATGTCCCTGGATGGAGGATTAACCCGAAACAGGAGTAAAAATTAAATGCCAGTAGTTTCTCTCGCAGAACTTTTAGAATCTGGGGTTCACTTCGGTCATCAGACTCGTCGTTGGAATCCTCGGATGTCACAATATATCTACACTGCCCGCAATGGTGTACATATCATTGACTTAGTGCAAACCGCACAGTTGATGGAGTCAGCCTACGAATATATGCGTTCTTCCTCCGAACGAGGCAAGCGAGTTTTGTTTGTCGGTACCAAACGCCAGGCAGCAGGGATCATCGCCCAAGAAGCATCTCGCTGTGGTGCCTTCTATGTCAACCAGAGATGGTTGGGCGGTATGTTAACCAACTGGGAAACTATCAAAACCAGGGTAGAACGACTCAAGGAAATTGAAAACCTGGAAGAGACAGGCGCTCTAGACAGAAGACCGAAGAAAGAAGCTTCCGTATTGCGTCGCGAAATGACTAAACTACAAAAATATTTGGGCGGCATCAAAATGATGCGCAAAGTGCCAGATATCGTGGTTATCATTGACCAAAAGCGAGAACATAACGCTATCTCTGAATGCCAAAAGCTAGGTATTCCCGTGGTTTCTCTCCTAGATACCAACTGCGATCCTTTAGTGGCAGATGTCGCCATTCCTGCCAATGATGATGCAATTCGTTCGATTAAGCTAATTGTCGGTAAGCTGGCAGATGCAATCTACGAAGGTCGTCACGGTCAGCCAGACAACCAGGACGATTATGATGAGCTACAGGAAGGACTAGAGGCTCAATCAGAATATCCTAGTGCAGAAGAAGAAGCAGAAGTTCCTGAACCCGAAGCCCAGCCAGAGGTGGAAGCGACAGGTGGTGACAGCGAAGAGTAATTTAAACTCTAGTAATAGTTCTCCCCTAGCAAACTGTTAGAGAGAGTCTAGTCCCATCTTTTACAGGGCTTATGCATTAACCTATTCTTAGTAGTGTGTAAGCCCTGTATCATATACGATTAAGTGTCTTGGCACGGCATAAGGCATGATTTTTCAGATCTCAGAACAAACAGTAACCGACTGATAGCTAAAAAGCGACGTTAGCTAAATGATTTGAGCCTCTGCCAACTTAATTTAAAATTATTTTGTCGTCACTAAAACTAAATTAGAGCAAAAAGAATATGGCAACTATATCGGCAAAAGTAGTCAAAGAGCTGCGCGAAAAAACTGGCGCGGGCATGATGGATTGCAAAAAAGCCTTGACAGAAAACGAAGGCGACATGGAAAAAGCGATCGAATGGTTGCGTCAGAAAGGAACTATATCGGCTGATAAAAAACAGGGTCGTGTGGCTGCCGAAGGATTGGTCGAAAGCTATATCCATACTGGCGGACGGATTGGTGTCTTGGTCGAAGTTAACTGTGAAACAGATTTCGTCGCTCGTCGCGAAGAGTTTCAAGAGTTAGTTAAAAACATCGCCATGCAGATTGCCGCCTGTCCTAATGTGGAATTTGTCAAAGTCGAAGATATTCCTCAGGACACCGTTACCAAAGAAAAAGCAATTGAAATGGGTCGGGATGACTTAGACGGCAAGCCAGACAATATCAAAGAAAAAATTGTCACAGGCAGAATTGACAAGCGTTTAAACGAAATCTCTTTGCTGCCTCAACCCTATATTCGCGACCAAAGCATCACAGTAGAAGAATTAGTGAAGCAAAGCGTCGCTCAGTTGGGCGAAAATATTCAAATACGCCGTTTTGTGCGCTTTGTCTTGGGAGAGGGGATCGAAAAGAAAGAATCCAACTTTGCCGACGAAGTAGCGGCTCAAACAGGGCAGAAGTAGATTATAGCGACTCAGTCAATACTACTTTAGTCGTAGACCAAGTTCCAGCTAAATCCAGCTCGATTTAGGGAGTATGTCTACGGCTTTTGCTTTTTTTTATAGATCCAATTAACATGAATTATCGATACATCGAGAGGCTGCGCCTAGTTCTGAATATTTGTCCGTGAAGCTAACTAAAACATAGGATGACAAAATCGATTCAAGCCGTCAAGCAAAATCTAGAAAGTTTAAAATCACAGGTGGGTGAAACCGCCACAGAACTCAAAAAGCTTCATTGTGACTACCTAGAGCTGCTTAATCAGTCTCTAAAACAGCAGCTAATTTTTGCCTGCTACCAAATTTGCACTCAGCTTTATCCTCAGTCATTTATTAGTCTGACCTTGGGAGAAAAGCAAGATTTACAGCAAAAGTTGAGACAGCTTAGTATCGATTTATCGCCTCAGCTACTAGAACTGGTTGAACAAACAGAATTAGAGCCAAAACCTTTAGAGCTTAATTTAATGGCAGAGCTGATCAAAAAACTGCCCAAGTCTCCAGGTAAAGCTAGCGATCGCCAACCAGAATTAAGCCCCAGCGATTTAGAATTGGTTAAGGCGGAAATAGCCAGTATTGAAAATATCGAAAATCTGGATAATATTGAGTTGATTGCGATCGATGCTAGTTCGGACGAATTAGAACTAGAGCCAGCCGCCCCAGTAGAAGAGCCGCCCAAAGAACAGGTAGATTTTCAAAATCCAGAGCATTTAATACTTTGGCACAAGCAGATTGAGCGGGGAATCAAAAAAACCTTCGATGATACTTCGAGAAAGGTCAATAAACAGCTTCAGGAATCAAAAATAATCCCCGATCGCCTGCCGAACAAGGTGATCGAGGTGGCAATGCAGGCGGATGGCTCCAAGGGCATGAGAAGTAGCTCAAAACAGCCTCAAGTTCCTCATGTAATGCATTTAGCGCTGGAAAGCGACAAGAACAAAAAGTCTAAATCAGGCAAAAAATCAACTCAGATCAGTCTGCTGCGGCTACGTTTGGCTGAAGTAGAATTTGCCGATCATTTGCTCAATGCCAAGCGAGGACAAATTCGTAATTTACTCGGCAAGGTAAAACAGCTTGAGGGGCAATATAAAGCCATCGAACAGGAACTAGCCGTATTGGAGGCGCAGGCCGCCTGGCGATCTAGCTGGTATGAAGACTAGTACATTTAGCATTTAGCATTTAGCATTTAGCATTTAACATTACGAGATGTTATACCCTTGTCCACAGCACGTACGGCGATGCTTTCAGCATCTGACCTTTGCTTTGCAAAGGCACGGGAACGAATGTTCCGCGTTCGCCGCTAGGCGGCTGGGACGCGAATGCGTCCGTGGATACCGCGACCCGTAAGGTTATTGTCGAGGATGAGTATTTAACATTTAACAGCTAGAGTGATCGCCATGAATGAATACAAACAGCAGGTAGTTAATTTCTTTGATCGCCGCACAGCCTATGATGCAGAAGGAGATAGTCATCCTCATGAGGCAAAAAGATTACTGGAGTTTGCACCGCTCAAAACTGGACAAACTATTTTGGATCTGGCGACGGGGACTGGCTTAGTGGCGATCGCGGCGGCAGAACAAGTTGCGCCCATGGGTTCGGTTGTGGGTGTAGATATGTCGTCGGGCATGCTGTCTCAGGCAAGAAGTAAAATAAGCGATCGCAGCATTACTAATCTAGTGCTAATTGAAGCCGATATTGAAGCGGTAAGTTTCCAGCCCGAACAGTTTAATCTTATTTTCTGCTGCTCGGCAATGGTGTATATCAGCGATATTCCCGCGCTGTTAAGTAAGTGCCACAGTTGGCTCAAGCCAGGCGGATATTTAGCTTTTAGTACTAGAGCAAAAAGCGCCTATAATGCGGGTTTGCAGGTGCAGTTGAGTCAAGAACTGTTTGGAATTGATTTTCCTCATATTCTGCGTCCCCTATGGACTCCTGAAGCATGTGAAGCCCTTTTAAAACAAGCAAAGTTCAAGGATATTGAAGTAGAGAGCGATCGTCGAGGCGAGTATGTAGTTGAAGATAATTATACTGTCGATATTCAATGGGCAGATAATCATTTATCTCCTCAAGGAAATCCTTTGGTTAATTTGACTGACGCGCAGAAGCAACAGCTACAAAAGGCATATCAAAAGGCGATCAATGAGCGAGTGACGGCACAGGGGTTATGGCGCGATCGCAGTGCGCTATATGTCAAAGCTCGTAAACTAGGCGGTAGTCCAGGAAGATTATGGGATGGTTATATCTAATAGAAGCAAAAGTTTTCTCGGTAGTCTTTCAACTCTGTATGTGCAAGCTGGCAAATAGTCTTTAAAATATCAAAGTATTGACAGCGAAGAAATTGGGCATGAGCGAACAAATATTAGACTGGATAAGGCTACAGAAAGCCTTATCTGTAGAGGCGGAACGAGGATATGCCGATTTGCAGGGAAATCAATTCCGCTTTAGTGAATTTCTCTGTCTGAGTTTGGGTAAGCCGCCGCGTAATCTTCCTGCGGGACATAAGATTGAGTGGCACGATCTCGCTCAAAAGTTCGCTAACTATAGTAGTTTGAGTTCGGGTCAAAGAAAGCAGCTTGTAATTAGTACCCGCAATTTTTTGCATCAGCAGAGGGAGTTGGCACAAGCGCCCAAAACGCCACCAAAAGCTAAGACTCCGCGCACCGCTACTTTAAGCAGTACTAAGACCAAGACTTATTTTAAGCAAGAAATTAAACTCGACCAGGCACTAAGTCAGGTAGTTGATATCGGACGTAGAAGTAACTATTTAGAACGTCTAGGTTTATATACGGTGCGGGATTTACTGTTTTACTATCCCCGCGATCATTTGGACTATGCTCGACAGGTACAGATTACTAATTTAGAACCAGGAGAAACGGTAACGGTAATTGGCACAGTCAGAAGCTGCAAGTGCTTTAGCAGTCCGAGAAATAAAAAGTTAAGCATTTTTGAATTAATTCTGAGCGACGCGACGGGAAGATTAAAGCTCAATCGCTTTTTGGCTGGGGCAAGATTTGCCAATCGGGGTACACAGGAGAGATATAAGCGTCAATATCCTGTCGGTTCAATTGTTGCGGCATCGGGACTAGTTAAACAGAATAAATATGGCATTACTTTAGACAAACCCGAAATTGAAGTATTGGACGGTGCAGGAGCCAGTATAGAATCGATCAAGATCGGTCGGCTGCTGCCCGTATATCCCCTAACCGAAGGCGTTCCCGCCGATACGGTCAGAAAGTCGGTGATTGCGGCTTTACCCGCTGCCAAACAGCTACCCGATCCTTTGCCCAGCGAACTACGAAACGTTTATGGCTTGCCTAAATTGAAAAATGCGATCGCCTGTATTCACTATCCTGAAAGCCAGGACGAACTGGCTCACGCCAGGCGTAGACTGGTGTTTGACGAGTTTTTCTATCTCCAGCTTGGTTTTTTACAGCGTCGTCAATTATTAAAGCAAAATCAATCGGGGGCTAGTTTTGCCCCTCAAGGCGAACTTATTGGACAGTTTGATCAGATTTTACCCTTCACCCTAACTAACGCTCAACAGCGAGTTGTCGGCGAGATCTTTCAGGATCTAGGTAAAGCCGATACACCAATGAATCGTTTGGTGCAGGGAGATGTGGGTTCGGGAAAAACCATTGTGGCAGTGTATGCGATCTTAGCCGCGATTCAGTCAGGTTATCAGGCAGCATTAATGGCTCCCACTGAAGTATTAGCCGAACAGCATTACCGTAAATTAGTTGAGTGGTTTAATTTGCTTCATCTGCCCGTAGAATTGCTCACTGGCTCGACTAAAACTGCCAAACGACGGGAGATTCATTCTCAACTACAAAATGGCGAGTTGCCTTTGCTGGTAGGAACTCACGCCTTAATTCAAGACCCCGTGAAATTCCATAAGCTTGGTTTGGCGGTAATTGATGAACAGCATCGCTTTGGGGTGCAGCAACGAGCGCGTTTATTAGGTAAAGGGAAGTCGCCTCATGTTTTAACTATGACTGCTACTCCTATTCCCCGCACCTTGGCGTTAACCCTGCATGGAGATTTAGACGTAAGCCAAATTGATGAATTACCTCCAGGGAGACAAGCAATCGATACTATGGTAAAACAGGGGCGCGATCGCAAAAAGGTCTACGATCTGATCCGTCGCGAAA
This sequence comes from Cyanobacteria bacterium J06648_1, assembly GCA_039817275.1. GTDB lineage: Bacteria > Cyanobacteriota > Cyanobacteriia > Cyanobacteriales > Xenococcaceae > Waterburya. Next base: position 7,610 of record JBCBWB010000023.1, read on the forward strand.
TTGCTCAGGGCAGACAGGCTTATATAATTTTCCCTCTTGTTGAAGAATCGGAAAAGCTAGACCTCAAGGCGGCGACAGAAGAACACCAGCGTCTGTCTGAAGTAATATTTCCCGAATTTAAGATTGCCCTGCTCCATGGTCGCATGAGTTCTGCCGATAAGGATGCGGCGCTAACTTCTTTTCGTGACAACGAATGTCAGATTATTGTTTCGACTACCGTAATCGAGGTGGGGGTAGATGTCCCTAATGCCACAGTGATGGTAATCGAACATGCCGAGCGTTTTGGTCTTTCCCAGCTACACCAGCTACGGGGACGAGTTGGTCGGGGAAATAGTAAATCTTTTTGCTTTTTGATGAGCAGCACCAAGAATATTGAAGCCAAACAGCGTTTGGCAGTGCTAGAAGAGTCCCAAGACGGTTTCTTTATTTCCGAGGCGGATATGCGCTTTCGTGGTCCTGGTGCGGTGTTAGGTACACGCCAGTCGGGACTACCTGATTTTGCCTTAGCTAGCTTAGTAGAAGATCAGGAGGTGTTGAATTTAGCCAGACAAGCAGCGGAAAAGATTATTGCGGCGGATCGGTTTTTGGAAAATCATCCTTATCTCAAACAGGAATTAGAAATCCGCTATCGTCGCCTGATGGGCGGAGATATTTTGAATTAGTTCGAGCAAATAGTTTGGCTAAATAGTCCTTCACCCCCACAGCGATTTGAATCTAAAATGATATGAGGATATAAACTAAATAACGTCTCTACATTACTTCCTATAAATATTTATCGCGATCGCAATTCGCATTCCAAAAATATTATGCAAATTAATCTCAAAATCTGGCGACAATCAAACCCCGAAAGTAAAGGCAAGCTGGAGTCTTATACCGTAGCTGATGCTCATCCTAGTATGTCGTTTATCGAACTGCTAGATGTCCTGAATGAACAGCTAATCATCAAGGGTGAAGATCCAATCGCCTTTGATAGTGATTGTGGTGAAGGAATTTGTGGCTCTTGTGGCATGATGATTAACGGTGTTGCCCATGGCGAACAAAAGCAAACCGCGGTGTGTCAGCTACACTTAAGAAGCTTCCAAGATGGCGATACTCTAACGATCGAACCCTGGCGTGCTAAGGCTTTTCCCATTATTAAAGATCTGGTAGTCGATCGCTCGGCATTTGATCGCATTGTGGCAGCAGGAGGCTATGTTTCTGTTAATACTGGTGCCGCTCCCGACGCGAATTCTCTGCCTATTCCCAAAGAAAATAGCGATCGCGCTTTTGACTATGCAGCCTGTATCGGCTGTGGTGCTTGCGTTGCTGCCTGTCCTAATGCTTCGGCATCTCTCTTTACCGCCGCTAAAGTGTCTCATCTAGCTTTACTTCCTCAGGGCGCTCCCGAACGCAAACAAAGAGTTTTAGACATGACGGCACAAATGGCAAATGAAGGGTTTGGCGACTGCTCTAATCATGGTGAATGTACCGCAGTTTGTCCTAAAGGTGTGCCTCTAGATGCTATTTCCTCAATGCGTCAAGAATATATTAAAGCTATGTTTTAGGCGACCTCTACTGAGACTAATTTGATTAGCTCTGAGATATAAGCATAAAAAACTGGAACTAATGGACAGTAACAACAAAATAGCGCATTACGATATCGATCTCGATTACGATTTGTGGCTTCAAGAACAAGCAGATAAGCTAAGATCTCATTCTTTTACAGATCTAGATATCGATAACTTAGTTGAGGAGTTGGAGAGCTTAGTTAGAGGCGAAAAAAGTGCCGTAGAAAGTCTAGCATATCAAATTATCTTACACTTACTGTTGATAGATTATGGGGCGACTGAAAGCGAACGTAATCGAAATCATTGGCGTGCTGAAATTAATGGATTTCAGTACCAATTACAGAATAAACTCACTAAGAATTTAAATAATCATTTGATTGATAATTTAGAAAATATATATATAAAAGCCAGAAAAGGCGCGGCAATAAAAACTGGTTTAGAAAGAGACCGTTTTCCTGATACTTGCCCTTATGAATTAATTAAAATACTCGAAGAATCAGAATAAAAATCTTCCACTAAGCTTTGCACCCTAGAACTATAAAATGTTTATCTCATCAGCAAAATTTGAGTTGAGTAATAGAAAGCGTTGCACAGTTAAAATATGATAAGTCCTATTGACTATGCAGTGTCCCGAATGCAGATCAAAAAAAATAGTCAAAAATGGTCGGCGAAAATGGTCGGCGAAAAGATAAACAAAATTGTCTCTGTCGTGATTGCCCTAAAAGATTAGCTTCGCGTCCGATCGCCAGTTTATAGATACTTATGACCAGAGAGGGTATTCTGCTCAAACTAAGAAACATTGTCTAATTCTAGACTGCAATGGTTTGGGGCAAAAGCAAAGCCTTCTAGTAGAAATTATATATTCAGAGATTTTACGTGTGATTAATAATTAGACCATACAGTACCCAAGTTGGGATTTATTATGGAAAAAGAAAAAAGCAGTGTACGAAAAAAAGCTGATGAGATAAAGCCATATCGTTGCAAGAACTTAATCGCCGTACTCGAATATCCAACAGACGTAAAAAACATTGGAACAGCAATCCGCAATATTAACGCATTAGGGATTGAAAAAACGTATATTGTAGATCCACCAAAGTTGCTTCCTAACGATTGGGAGGAAATGAGGAACAGGAAGTCGCTATCCAAAACATCTGTTTCAGCTATTAAGTGGAGTTTTGTAAAAAGGTTCGATAGCACTCGACTGTGTTTAGAACATCTAGCCAAATATCGGTTTATCTCTATAGTCACTTCTCCTCATGTAAAAGGTAAGGAAAACTTTGTCTTGCATGAAGCCGATTATACCCACCCCAAATTGGCAGTATGGTTCGGAAATGAATCTAGAGGAATAAGCGATCTAGCCGTCGAAAATAGTGCATTTTGTGTATCTATTCCGATATTTGGAATGATTGAAAGCCTCAATCTTGGCACGACTACTGGAATTATATTGTACGAAATTGCAAAGCAACGGCGCGAGTATCAGCAAAAATACAAGCGAGCAAACCGAGGATCTAACAAACGATCGCTCTAAATCGATAATTAAGCGATGAGTAACAATACCCCCGTCCAGCTTAGGAATTGCGATCGCTGAGGAAATCTTCAGTACAACTTTTTTTACCTAGCGGCCTCAGTCTATCTGAAGCTGAGATCTTCACGCTGGTTTGATTGTGAGAGAGCGCCTACAGCTTCTAAATAGACTCGCAAATGCCTTAGCCTTAGCACCTGTCTGCCTTAAATGGCGATCGCCTGACCACAGCATGCTTCTATCTGTAGCAACCAGCAAGACGAGCTACATTTTTTGATCGCCGATGATATTTTGCTCTTTTTCTGATGACTATCTTTACGGGTAATTAACGATTAAAGATAGTTTCATTCACCAGACTTTTACACAAATTGGTTACTTTCTTAATATATGCTTAATCATCATTAAAGTAATTTCTTTATTGTCTATTTTCAACTTATTTTTTATTGAAACAAATATCATCCAGAGATCGGTGATTGATGCTTGAGGTGATGCTTCCAGGCTACCTCAAAAGTGAAGAAGCCGATTAGACAGAGTATTTTTAACCAGGGAGAAACTGCGCGGGAATTGTAAAAAAGATTGTAAGAGATGGGCAATTTTTTCGATAAACCCTAGTAAATACAAAGTTTGAGCAAGTATGCTCTAGAGCCATTAGCTCCAGCTAGCAACTAGTTATCTCATATTTTATTTTTTTCGGTTTAGCTGTTAATTCAAGCGCATAAAGCCGAAAAGCGTTCGTTAGTAGAAACAAGAAACCAGGTCTTTTGACCATTGAGTAATCATCAGAAGAGGATTGACTATGTTGGGCAATATCAGAACTAGAGAAACACCAGTGAATAGCAGTTTTGAGCGCACAGATCAAGCAAATGCGATCGAAGTATCAATTATCATGCCCTGCCTGAACGAAGCGGAAACTCTAGAAACCTGTATTCGTAAAGCTCAGTGGTTTATCGCCGAGAATGACCTGGCGGGAGAAGTGATAATCGCCGATAACGGTAGCGATGATGGTTCTCAAGAGATAGCTCGCAAACTAAATGCGAGGGTAGTTGATGTCCCTGCTAAGGGTTATGGTAGCGCCCTCAAAGGAGGAATTGCCGCAGCCAGAGGGCAATTTATTATCATGGGTGATGCGGACGATAGCTATAACTTTAGCGATCTGAATCCTTTTATCGTTAAGCTACGCAACGGCTATGACTTGGTGATGGGTAATCGTTTTCGAGGCGGTATTGAGTCAGGAGCCATGCCTTTCTTGCACCGCTACTTAGGCAACCCTGTGCTGACGGGAATTGGCAAACTTTTATTCGGCAGTCCCTGTAATGATTTTCACTGTGGCTTGAGAGGATTCCGCAAGGATGCAATTTCTAATTTGGAGTTGCAGACTACGGGGATGGAATTTGCCAGTGAAATGGTGGTCAAGGCTACCCTCCACAAGATGCAAATTACGGAAGTCCCGACCACCCTATCTCCTGATGGTCGTAGTCGTCCGCCCCATCTTAATACCTGGCGCGATGGTTGGAGACACCTCCGCTTCCTGCTGATGTATAGTCCTCGCTGGTTGTTTTTCTATCCAGGTATCTTTTTAATCTTGGGTGGTTTGTTAGCGACACTCTCTCTCTTGCCCAGTCCCAAAGTACACAGTTTGCTGTATTCTTCTACTGCGATGACGATTGGCTTTCAGATTGTCATGTTTGCCCTATTTACTAAAGTATTCGGCATCAGCGAAGGTTTGCTACCAGAAGACCGACGTTTGAATCGCCTATTTAACTATCTCAACCTAGAAACTGGCTTGATTGCGGGGACAGTTTTGCTAGTGCTGGGCGTAGCGGCTTCGGTTTACGCCTTCGGTATTTGGGGACAGCATGATTTTGGTTCTCTCAACCCCACCGAAACTATGCCGATTGTTATTCCTGGGGTAACTTGTTTGGCTCTAGGCATTCAGGCGATATTCTCTAGCTTCTTTCTTAGCATTTTGGGTCTAAAACGATGAGTAAACAACCTTGGTTATCGGTAATCATTCCCACCTATAACGGCAGTAAGTATCTTGCCGCAGCCCTAAACTCTGTTGTTGTGCAGCACGAACAGGGAGTCGAATGTGTGATCATTGATGATGGTTCGACGGATGATACCCTCAGTATTGTAGAGAGTTTTTGCGATCGCCTCGAAATTAAATTAATTACCAAAGCCAGAGCAGGTAACTGGGTGGTAAACACCAATTATGCGCTGAAGGAGGCAACAGGGGAATATGCCTGTTTTCTGCACCAGGACGATCTGTGGCTCGATGGCAGATTAGATCGCCTGAAAAAAGCGATCGCCGCCTATCCTCAGGCAAGTCTTTACCTCCACGATTCGGTCTTTATTGATGCAGAGGGAAAACCTCTAGGTCTGTGGCGTTGTCCCTTAGCAAATAAAAGAGGTGTTGTTTCGGCTGAAGAGATGATCGCCAAGCTGCTGGTTCAGAATTTTGTGGCGATTCCCGCACCTCTATTCAAACGTGCTGCGGCATTGCAGATGGCTGGATTAAATGATCAACTGTGGTACACCGCCGACTGGGATTTTTGGCTTAAGCTCGCGGCGTTGGGCGACACCTGCTACATTCCTCAGCCACTAGCGGCGTTTAGGGTTCATGGGGACTCGCAAACAATTCGTCGTAGCTCTAGCGTCGCCGAATTTCGGCAGCAGATGCGTTCAGTGGTTGATAAACACCTCGCTTTGAGAGCGAATAAGGAAGTTAGTAAAGTAGCCTTCTTTTCTACCGAAGTGAATACGACTCTAGCCGCACTAGTTCACGGTGAGTCCCCCAATTTGTTCAAGTTAGGTTGGGACTTTACTCTCTTAGGTCCTACAGGATGGTGGAGATATTGGCAGGATTCGCGGATTCAAGAACGTATTTCGGCTCGTTTAAAAGCAAAATTACAAAAACCCAAGCCTAGTCCTAGCCACTAGCTATTTAAAACGCATTAATCGTCATCTTTATGAAGCCTAATTTATTTATTGTCGGGCAACCAAAGTCAGGAACAACCGCTTTGCATCAGTTTTTGGGACAGCATCCCGAAATATACATGTCAAGTATTAAAGAGCCGCATTTTTTTTGTTCTGATTTTCATTTAGAAAGCGATCGCGCCTACGGGAAACAGCGTTTTTTTGACTTCAGAAGCGAGTCAGCTTATCTCCAGCTATTTAACAAGGCAAAGAATGTCAAAATTGCTGGGGAATCTTCAACCAATTATCTATACTCGCAGGTAGCGGCGGAGAAAATCCATAACTTCAATCCCGATGCCAAGATAATTATTATTCTGCGTGAACCAGCTAGGTATCTCTATTCCCTTCACAGTCACTACGTCAAGTTTACGGAAGAGAACGAGCCAGATTTTTTGACAGCCTTAAGTTTAGAAAGTAAGCGCAGAGAAGAAGAAGAATTTTTGAGTTCGCGAGTTACTAGCCCTAGCTATCTCTATTATTCTCAGAGAATACAGTACTACCAGCAGGTAAAACGCTATTGCGATCGCTTCGACCCCAAACAGATTAAGGTCATTATTTTTGAAGAATTTAAGTCGGCGAATGAGACTATCTTTAAAGAAGTTTTGGAGTTTTTAGAGGTAGATTCTAGCTTTAGTCCCGAATACGCGGCAGTAAATGTTAATAAGGAAGTTAAGTTTAAATCGATTAATAGCCTGATTAATAATCCTCTGGTTAAAAGTATTTCTAAAAATCTCCTTTCGCAAGAATTTAATGAGTTTGTACGCGACAATATTGTTGAGAAATTTTTGTGGCATCAAGCACCAAAGGCAAAAATGCCAGCAGCAATACAAGCTCAATTAAGGGAACAATATCGCCCAGAAGCAGTCAAGATATCAGAACTGTTGGCTCTAGATCTGATTACAAAATGGGGCTATGATAATCTGGATTGATAATTATCTGGGATAATTAATTGGCTTTTTTTAGTAATAGGTAATACATAGCAGGTAAGAGAGAAATGCTGAATAAAAAGAATATTATCTCTAGTATTTTGTCTCTAGCTTTAGGATTTATCTTAATCTGGCTAATCTTGCATTTTACCGAAGTGGATCTACAGCAGATTGTCGCTAGCTTTTATAGCTTAAATCCCCTATTTGCTGGGCTAGCGATAAGTACACTAATCATTCATACCTTCCTCACCGCATATAAGTGGGGACTGGTGACGCAAAAGCTAACTCCAGCCAGCCAGCAACCCTTGAGGTTCTATCTCTTCTACACCACTCTTGGTTCTTTAACCATGCAGTTTATGCCTCAGTACGTAGGCATGGTAATGGTGCAGAATTTAGCTTTAAGAGTCCATAAAATTAGTTCTTTTTCCCGTGGCTTTCTCTCGGTAATTTATGATCAGTTTTTTAATCTTCTAATTCCCCTGCTGTTGTTTCCCACGTCTATTCTTTTTGTATTAGGATATATTTCACTTTCCGCAGCAGTGTTTGCCTGGATTGCCACTATTATTGCGACTCATTTTTTAATCAGCCAATGGCACCGCCGCCTGATAACGTGGCTGATCAAAACCCTAACCTGGATTAAGCAAAGAAAGTCAGGTAAAAACGCTTCTAACCCAGCAAATCTTGCCGTTAGCAGTGATTCGATTCTAAGTAAAAAGTTTACCCTTTATCTTTATTGGATTTCTGTAGTTCGCTATCTTGTTTGGATCGCACGAGGCATTCTAATCGCGATCGCCGCTGGTTTTAAGATTAACCTCTGGGCGATCGCTTTTATTTCGCCAATTGTCCAGTTGGCAATGTTGCTCAGTTTTACCCCCGCCAATTTGGGTTTTATGGAGTTTAGCTGGATTGGTCTATTAGATCTGTTTAACGTCTTGCCCGACGTGGCAGTTCAGTTTGCCCTCATGCAGAGATTTCTTTATGTCGTGGCGGTAGTTATCATCCTGGCGGTATTTGCCGTCGTCTCCTTTATTGAAAGATTTGCCCTGTTTGCCTCAAAACAAAATTAATTCCCAAAAATCAATTTTAACTTCACCTGTAATTATTGCTTATTCCCAATGTTGAATCTTGCTACCAAAGAACCATCAAAACAACGCCAACTGGGAATAGAAACCATCTTATCGGCGATCGCCACTATCATAGTCACGGCGATATTTCTCAAGGCGATACTCGATGTTGATACTAACTACGATCCAGGCTGGTATCATCTGCCTTTTGCCGCGAGAATCTGGGGTATCTTACCCAAGTCGATGTTTATTGGCGATGAGAAGTGGTTTGAGCCGCGTTTTGATGGTTTCCCGCTGCTGGCGCACTTTTTGCAGGGTTTCTTATGGCGCATTACAGGCAGAATGCAGTCCACTAATCTGGTTAGTTTTTTCGCGATTATAGGTTATCTCTGGTTTCTTCAACAACGGTTTAAGATACCCCTCTATCTTTCGGCGATCGCCTTATTTTCTATCCCCCTAGTTTTGGCTCACGCCAGCACTAGCTTTGTCGATCTGCTGGGCAATGTTGGTACATCGATCTTAATAATGATGACCTATCGTTTTTATCAAAATCGTGAATTGCCCATTAAGCAAGAGCTTTTTATTGCTGTTCTGGGTGCGGCGATCGCCGCTAATAGTAAAACCCAGCTACAGCCTTTAGTTTTAGTAATATTATTGTTTACAGGCAGCCGACTAGGTTGGTTATTCTGGAAACATAACATAGCTGCCAAACAGCTAGGCAAAATTATACCCATCGGCTTGTTAGCCAGTTTAATTATCTTCGCCACTCCTGCCAAGAACACCCTGCTCTATGGCAACCCTTTATATCCGATCAAGATCGAGGTGGCGGGAATTGTTCTCAACCATAAACTGAGTCCCGAAGCCTACGAAGGAGGCAACCGCCAGCAAAACTGGATCAAGTCCGTACTGGAAATCAAGGCACCTTTACTCTGGACTCCTGATCAGTGGAGTAGCGAACCAGAACGCAACCGTCGTGGTGGTTTCTTTGGTGCTTATGTAGTCTTTAATCTACTGCTGATGTTGGGCTTTTTTATTAGAGAACTCATCCAAAACAAAAACTTGCCTGGGAATGAACGGGGAAACGAAGCAAAGTATGCCGTATTGGCGGCGATCGCCATGTCGATTGTGCCTCTAAATTTCCCTCAGTCCCACGAATTGAGATATTTTATGTACTGGATGATCTGTCTGGTATCTCTGAATCTATCTCTGGTTTCCCTGCCCAAAAACAGACAATTATGGGGCAAATGGCTACAGCCAAAGTATCTGGGTTTAGTCTATGCTGTCTTTCTCACCACGGTGATGGTCAAAACTAATGCTTTCTATCTCAAACCTGCGTTAGTGAGTCAAGAGCAATATCTCAGCTTGGGAATTAATCCCCAGTATCTCAGCCAAATACAGCCCAATGAAAAAGTCTGTTTGATGAGCCGACATATTGGTGAAGATGCACCAACAGCCAGAGTTGTCGCTTTAAAATACGCCTTTATTTACAGTTCCTACTTTCATCCAGAAATAGGTTCTAATTACTCAATTCAAGCAGCCCTACACCGAGAATCCTGTGGCGATCGCCGTATTATTCCTGATGATTTTAACTCTCAAGAGTGGCGATTAAATTAGCTATCGCAGAGCCTTGTTTGGTGACAAGTTTTAGACTGAGTTAGGTAAAAAAAAGAGTAAGTAAGTAATAAAATATACCTTCAGGGCGATCGCCATATCACTTATGAAAAATTAGATCTAGAAAACTAGATATCAATTGGTAACTATTCTGGTTTATTTATTACTATTGAATTAAGTTTACTAGAGATTACGGTGATATTTAATGTCTAATCTACAGTTAAAGGAAAACTTAAAAAGAATAACCCAGGCTATTCGCAAACAAAAGATCGAAGAATACACAATTAAAAAGCAGTTTGAAGACATATCTTTTGATTTTGTAATCGGTGATACAGCAGCCAAAGAATGGTACGATTCCTCGCCCCAGAACCAAGTAGAATCCTTAAATCCAGAATTTAGCTTTCTTAAGAATATGATCGAGCCTGGAGATATTGTCTTTGAATGCGGAACTCATCATGGTTTAACCGCAATGCTTCTGGCTAACTGGGTAGAAGAAATGGGCAAGGTAATTAGTTTTGAAATCAACAGCAAAAATGCCAAAATTGCCCAGAAAAACCTTGAGCTTAACAATATCAATAACGTAACTATTGAAGAAAAAGGTTTAGGCAGTCAGCCCAGTAATTTAAAAATATTTGACAAATCAAATGCATCCGTAACCCCCGCAAATATGGTTTCTTCTGGTTGGTTAAGAAACTTTATTTATGGAACCAATGAAGTTGAAATTATCACTCTAGATGATTATGCGGCGGCACAAGCAACGTCACCAACATTCCTGAAGATAGATGTCGAAGGCTACGAAGCTGAGGTACTGAAAGGGGCAACAGAGATCTTAAAAACTCGTCCCAAGCTAGAAATTGAAATTCATACCGAAATCTTATCTCGCTACGATACCTCCGTAGCAGAAATCTTCGAGTTAATCGATATCAACTCCTATCAAACCTGGATCCAGTGGGATGATGAAACCGAACCCCAGCCGTTCGACCAAACCCAAATAATTGATCGCCGAGTGCATCTTTTTGCCGTACCCATCCAGCAGGATTAAAGACAAGGTACTTTTATAGCCTGATGTTTTAAGCCAGATCTAGTCCCTCGTAAAATGAAACCGCATCTCTCAAAAGTAGGTGCGGCGCAACAGCCATAGTAAAATTTTGACTTTATTTTGCCATAATATTGCAGATCCACTATGACAAAATCTCGCTCTAGTTTTTACTACCGACAAATCAAGTGCAGAAAAACCAGGCACAAATAATAGAAATAATTCTGAGGGCGATCGCTCTAATTGTCCTCATTTTAATCTTTTCTAAGGCGTTTATCGACATTGACAACAACTACGATGTTGGTTGGTACCATCTGCCTTTTGCCGCCCGAATTTGGGGCATTATTCCCGCTGAATCATTTCTTTCAGAGAATCTAATTGAGTATCGCTACGATGGGTTTCCTCTGCTGGCGCAATTTTTCCAGGGCTTACTCTGGAAGGTGACAGGAAGAGTTCAGGCTGCCAATTTGGTTGGCTATCTGAGTTTAATTTTTTACTTTTTGATTCTCAAAAGTTTTTTCCAAGTTCGACTATATCTGGCTGTAATCGCAATTTTTACGATTCCTGCGGTGTTAACTCACGCTAGCAGCGCTTTTGTCGATTTGCCTGGGAACGTTGGTGTATCAGTACTGATGCTCATGATCTATCGGTTTTTCAGCCAGTCGCGATTGCCTGATCAAAAAGAGCTGCTGCTGGCTTTTCTGGGTGCAGCAATCGGGGTTAATACTAAGCCGCAACTACAGCCTTTGGTCTTTGTCTTATTTTGGGTAACAGGAATTAGACTACTCTGGCTCTATTTCCAATATACTGCTCCTGGCAAACGTCGGCTGAAGTTGACCATACCCTTGAGTATAATTGCCTCAATACTTATCTTCGCCACGCCCATCAAAAATGTGGCGCTATACGGCAACCCTTTCTATCCGATCAAAATAGAGGTTGCAGGAATTGTCCTCAATCATAAGCTTACTCCCCAAACCTATAGCGATGGAGATCGCCCACAAAAATGGCTGCAATCTATTTTGGAAATCAACACTCCCGACTGGTCTGCCGATCAGTGGAATGGTGGGCAGGATGAATTTTTAGACCGCGCAGGGGGCTTTTTTGGTGCTTATGTTGTGTTTAATTTTCTGTTGCTCTTGGGCTTAACAATTAGAGAACAATTACTCAATCGTCAATCTACTCAAGACAAATCTCACCTGGCGACAACTGCTTTAGTAACGATGTTGCTAGTCTCTCTGATTCCCGCCAACTTCCCTCAGTCACATGAATTACGCTACTTCATGTTTTGGATGATCACTTTAGTATCGTTTAATCTTTGCGTTATTTCAGCATTGCAAGAGCAAGCTAAAGGTTGGCTACAGCTCAAATCTATTAGCTTAATTTATCTGCTATTTTGGGCGATCGCCTGGGCAAAAATCAGCAAGTTTTATCTCCTGCCAGATTTCAGAACCCTAGATCAATATTTAGCCAATAACGTTAAAACCGAACTGGTAGAACAAACAATTCCTAATGAGCGTACCTGCCTAATTGCCCGCCATGCAATCCCAGATATTGATGCTGTCCCCTTTGCTTTAATCGAGAATGTCTTTTATTACAGTTCCTATTTTCATCCCAAAGTCGGCTATGACTACAGTATTAAAGCGGCGATCGATCCTGGCGGCTGTGGCGATTTAACCGTAATCCCCCGCAATGCAGCAGATTTCATTGAACCTTAAGACCCCATATGGATTTATGACATACGCCTAAACTCAAATCGTTAGACCCTCAATTAACAGAGCGCCGCGCTTCGGGAACATCAACCAAGGCTTCATCAGGCAAGACATAAGATGCGGCGATCAACTCCTCGTCCCAGTCAATAATTTCTGGAAAGCGGATATTGGGTAAAACTCGAACGGCAAATATCTCCTGCACCGCGTCCTCAAACTTCAAAAAAGCCACAGTTTGACCAGTTTCCAGATTCACCACCCAGACACCGCAGATCCTCTCGTCTAGTCTTTCTGTTAGCGGTAAACCGCTAAACACAGCCGTTTCTCTGACCTGAGATAGCCCAATAAATGCGAGTGAACCACAAAAATCAATGCCGCGAGTAAATCCAGGCAAGTTAGTAATCGCCTGTAACTTTCCCGTAGCGCGATCGCAAAACGAAATACTGCCTTCTCCTGATTCTAATACCCACAGGCGATCGCCATACCAACGAGGAGAATGAGGCATCGACAAACCCCGACTGATAATTTCGTTGCTGGGAACATCAATTAGAATACCCCCGTTGGCTTTATTGACTCGCCAACCACCCATTGCGTCAGTTTCACCCAGCGCCGTCACATATCGAGGCTGACGATCTACCATTGCCAAACCGTTGAGATGACAGCGATCTTCAGGAGTCAGGGCGGTCACAAAATTTGGTCGCCAACGAGGGACAAAGCTATATTTCTGATTCAGAGTACAGAGACAGGAGAAACGGGTGTTGACAAACCAAAGGTCTGCATTATTTTGACCACCCCATGCCATCTCGTGAATATCAATATCTCCTGTAATGTGAGACTGACGGGGAAGGTAACAAGCATCGTGCTTACCGGGGGATTCGATCCTGGAAGCTACCGCAGGAACATTGCTCAACTCCCAAATTTGGCTACTGCAACCCAGAGCGATCTTGTGACGATTTGCCGCAATGCCCATGGGCTTCTGGAACATCCGAAAATGAGTATTGATATGTTCACCATCAGCACGCAAAACAATTAATTTTCCCGCTTGATAGGTAGAAACAACCAGAGAAATACCCAGTTGACGCAGGATCTCAGGAAAGTTATTAGTATGCACGCTACGCATCGGTTCTGGCTGCGGCACGCTGTCTGTAGATAGAGTCATTGAGGATCAATTAATCGGTAAATTAAAATTTTTAGACTACGGATATGTAGTATTTGCCCAAATTAATAGCACAGGCTCAGTTAGGGTAATACCTAGCATTAGTATTCCCCCACAGCTAGCGATCGCTCTAATCAACCCTCAAAATCTTAAATAATGCATGAGCTGAGAAGTTAAATTACTATCCAAGTTTAAGCGGGAGGATAGGTTAATTAGATTGCTATATTTACCATGTTCCTGGCGATCGCTGATAATTGCTTGAGCCAGATCAATAGTCATACCTGGAATAGCACTCAGTTCCTCCATGGAGGCGCTATTGATATTAGTTTTGACTGGACTAAGAGGACTAAGGCGATCATAGTAAGCAAAAGCCAAAATAGGTTCATAGGGCTGTAAGTGCATTACCGATACCCCAATCACCGCCGCGATATCCTCTATACAGACAAGCTGGACTCCCATTTTGACCAGCTCAACCAGCGATCTCGCCTGTCGGATCGAAAATCCTGGTAGCCGCAGCCAATCGTCTACCGTCGCTAAATTAACATCAATTTTAATTCCCAATTCAGCTGCGATCGCAATCTCTTTCATAGACTGAAAACGATAGTAAGGATCGTTGGCTATTTTGTTCCGAATTCCAATTTGCGGCAGCTTAAACATGGAAATGGTTACTGATGACTAATGACTAATTTACAATCTGTTGACTGTTGACTGTTGACTGTTGATTGTTGACTGTTGACTGTTCAGGCAATTTGTTCGAGCAATTGACGGCGTTTTTGCTCAAACTCATATTCGGTAACTAAACCATCTTCCCGAAGCCGATCTAGTTCTCGCATCGCTTCGGCGATCGCCGTTACCTGAGGAGACGAATTAAAACTTAACCCCTGTTTACTCTGACCGTTAAACTGAAGCTCAAACTGTTCTAGATCCTGTACTAGATACCATACTGCATCAATAGCCGAGGCGATTCGGGCGATTGGCGTTGTCCAGAGGAGGATATAGATGACTCCCCAAACTGGTTGACCTAAATATAGTTTATGCAGTCCTACGACAGGAGTGACAGTGCCTAAAAGCGCCAAGGCTAAAGCAAAACGACGCTCTTTATGGTGTTTGAAAAATCGATCTAGCACAGACATCTAAAAATTAATTATGTAGGATCAGGCTCAATATTTGAGTTTACTTTAGCCTATTTTTTCTGAGATAGCAGAGTCTAGGGTCTATTTTTACAGCAGCAGAGGAAAATTCTTCAGTTTACTTGCGCGGCAGAATCAACATCGCATCACCAAAAGAATAAAAACGGTATTCTAAGGCGATCGCCTCCTGATAAAGCTCCAAAAGTCTTTCTCGACCAATCATGGCGCTGACCAGCATCAATAAGCTGGAACCTGGTAGATGAAAATTAGTAATCAAGCCGTCTACTATTTGCCACTGATAGCCTGGATAAATAAATAAATCAGTTTTGCCCCGAAAAGGCTCGATTAACCCCGATTTGGCTGCTTGGGCTGCTCCTTCTAAAGCCCTGGTGGCAGTGGTACCAACAGCGATTACGCGACCACCTCTAGCTTTAGTTGCTTGAATCTTGGCGACGGTAGCGGCGCTGACCTCAATCCACTCTTGATGCATTGCGTGGTCTTTAATTTTTTCTGTTTCTACGGGGCGAAAAGTACCAATTCCTACATGGAGGGTAATTTGCGTCTGGTCGATTCCTTGCTGTTCTAATCGAGCTAATAATTCGGGAGTAAAGTGTAGTCCTGCGGTAGGAGCGGCAATCGCCCCAGGGCGATTGGCATATACTGTTTGATATCGCTCGTCTGGGGCTTGACTTTCGGTAATATAAGGCGGCAGTGGCAGCTCTCCATAGTCAGCTAAAAACTGCCAGAGAGATTGACCCTCAGGAAGCTTGAACTCTAAGATTCTACCGCCAGTCGGTTCGTCGTGACCCACCACCTCTGCCTGAATGGTTTGCTCATTTTTTGAGTTGAAGTTGATGATCGAACCGAGAGTAAAGCGCTTACCAGGCTTGACCAAAGCTAGCCAGCGGTTGAGCGATCGCTCTTCAATTAGCAATATTTCTACCTTTGAGCCTGTGGTTTTATAGCCATAGAGACGGGCAGGGATAACTCGGGTATTGTTAAGCACCAGCAAATCTCCAGGCTGTAACCAGTTGGGCAAATCACGAAAAGTGCCATGGGTAGCCTCTAACCGTGGATTTACTATCAGTAAACGGGAGCTATCTCTAGGCTCGGCAGGAGTCTGTGCTATAAGGGTTTGAGGCAATTGGTAGGTGTAGCTAGAAAGTAGAAAATCCTGGTTCATTCTGAGTTGGCAGTTCAATTTGGGCGAAGATCTTTGGGTAGTAACCCCTATAGCAAATTTAAAAGATCGGGTGCTTTTCCCCAAGCGAGATCGACACATTTCTTGTCAGACTGTATATAAGGCTTCTGTAGAAAACATTAATTTATGGACTATCTCTATTTTTTGGCAAATGCCAGTGTTACCTTGAGAACAATTGAGTATCTGCGTAATATGGAGCATACGGCAGATGCGTCCCTAACTGTAATTCATCAAATTGATGGCTGGATTGTAAAAATTCATTTTCCCCAAGCGCTGGAGCCTAAGCTACATGGAGATCTTTGCTCCTTCATGTCAGAATTAGGTATTGTCTATGAGCCAGAAATGCGACTCAAAATGGTTTTTTGGAGTCTAGAAACTGGTCAGTCTCCAGTAGAGGTGATGCGCCGCTATCAGGTAGCAGTGGTTTCCTATGGCGTACCAGACACCAAAGATATTGAAGCTTTCCGCCAGCAGTTTACCATTGGGCTAGGTTACTGTCCAGAAACCTTGGCTTAGTAGAGATCCCTATCGTTGCTAGTTTTTAGGCAAAAAGACAGCTAAGAGTAACTACTCCTGCGGCGAGCATAATTCCTGAAGGCATAAACTTTTTGGTTTTGATCAAGCGGATAGCAAAGACGACTACCAGCAGCAGGACAATAATCTTGCTTAACAGTAGACCAGAACTAGCTCCTTGAATCTGCATGACGGCGGCGACCAATAATAAAATTCCACTAATGCATCCTGAGATTAAGGAAGGTTTACTCTGGGATTTGAGATATCCCCAGATTCCCCCCAAACCAGACAGTAAACCATAGACAATCGTAGCTGCGATCGCTAAATTCATAGATAATCATTGAGATTTTGTCCCACAGCTCTAGAGTAATGGAATACATCTTCTATTTCTAGTCTTGTTACCAAATTATGTTTAAAATACATTTTTATATTCTCGAACTGTAGCTGTGGTTTCTAGCTCGAAATGAGATTCAAAATTCGCGAAATATCATCAAGCTGACCGACAATCCGTTTTATTGGCTTAGGTAGGACTCGAATCAGAGTCGGCGTAGTAATAATCTGATGAATCAATGCCTGCTCGGGGTTTTTGGCAACGTCAATTACTTTTAATGTGTAGTGACTGCTGAGTCCCTCTTCTAGTAACTGATGAATATGATTCAAAGTTTGCTCAGCATGAGAACTTTCACTTGAGATAAATAGATGAAGCTTATATCCTGCGGGGACTACCTCACTGTTATCAGCCTGAATTTGGGGATTCGCTATGTTTGGCGCGCTAGTCTTAGTAGGCTGCTGAGGATCGAGGCGAACCACTAAGTCATTTTGCTGCCAGAGTTGCGGAAATTGGGGTTTATAAGTTTCGATTACCGCCCGATGACAATATTCTTCCTGCCAGGGCGCAATCTGCCATTCGGTATTTGCCTCCAGCTCAAATAATGCCTGTAGTAGCGGGATGTATCTTTGAGTAGCGGGATAAGCTTCGGCGCTAGTTTTAAGCTGATTGGTAGCAGGATCTAGCCAACGTTCAACCGTTGCAGTGTATCCAGGCACCAAAAAATGGGGAGAATCGGCTAACTTTAGGATCTTTTGTAAACCCTGGCATAAATGAATATGCCATTGGGTCTGTTTACTCGGATCGATGCCATAAATCAAGTCCCCCCCAGGTGTAAACAAGGCGATACCTTTAAAGACCTTGGGCGCAACATCTATCATCTATTAATTGCCTAGCATCTGTTCATTCTTCATAAATAGTAGATGTTGCCCAAATAATGTTCAACTCACAGCCATATTTTTGACCTGCTCTGACTCGAACTAGATTCTACCTCTTAGCATCATTGCCATTTCATTAGCAGTAGGTGACATTTCCAGCGCCACTTCTTCTGTGATCCGACCTTCCTCGTAAAGACTAAAGAGAGCCTGATTCGTAGTAATCATGCCGTCATATTCTCCATCCAACATCAAACTGTGAATATCTTCGTATTTACCCCGTTTGATATAGTCTTTAACCGTATCCGTGTTAACCATGATATCGTGGTACGCCGCTCGTTTACCATCAGTAGTACGACATAATCCTTGAGAGATAACCGCTACCAAGGATTCAGATATTGCCACGCGCATCGCATCCTGTTCCTCTGCACTATAAAGAGTCAGAATCCTCTCAATAGTTTTGACTGCGCTGTTGGTGTGTAGGGTTCCCATCACCAGGTGACCAGTTTGGGCTGCCTTGAGCGCCGTATTAACGGTTTCGCGATCGCGCATTTCCCCCACCAGGATAATATCAGGATCTTCCCGCAAAGCCGCCTTGAGGGCATTATCGAATTTTCGCGTATTGATTCCGACTTCTCTTTGCTTGATTAAAGAACGTTTACTGCGGTGGACAAATTCAATCGGATCTTCAATGGTAATAATATGCTTGGCATGTTCGGAATTGATGTAGTCTACCATTGCCGCCATCGTCGTAGACTTACCCGACCCTGTAGGACCCGTAACCAAGATTAAACCTTTATGTTCATCGGAAATATCCTGAAATACGGGGGGTAAACCCAGTTCTTCCATAGTCAGAATCTTCAGGGGAATTAAGCGCATCACCATCGCTGAACCACGCAAGGTGTCAAAGACGTTAATCCTGACCCTGGCAAATTCATACTGAGTTGCACCATCAAACTCTAATTCTCGTTTAAAGCGCTCTACCTCCTCGTCATTCAACACCTCGTAAAGCCAGCTCATAAAGGTGTTGCGATCGGTTTTTGGGTATTCTGTCAGCGCCATTGCACCACGATCGCGCACACGCGGTACTTCACCCACACCCACATGAATATCAGAATATCCCTGGTCATAAGCTTTTTTGATAATGTATTCCAGAGACGGTTGACCAGAAGACCTTTTGGGTCTACTTTTTTGTGCTGCTCGTCGTGCATTATTTGCTGCTGGGGCTTTGACTTCTGTCTCTGGCAGTGAACTGCTAGTCCGACCAATAGTTGATGGTGGAGGGGGTGGCAGTGGTCGAGGCTGTTTTCCTACTTGTCGATCCATGTTTTATTTGAGGTGAAGGAACTGTGATTTCTCTAGGACTTAGTATGCCCAACCCCCTCTGTTTTCTAACAACCTATAGCCCCAGGGTCGAAGCGGGGAACAGGTTTATTTTGTCGCTCAGATTTTATTTTTGCTTCGACTCAACTTCGTTTAAGCCGATAAAACTAGCAGCATAAATAATGCCAGTCCACTTTTAATAGTAAATTTATACCCAACAACTCTAGAGATCAAAAATACTTATTGTAATTGACTTGCGATCGCCATTACTCCACTTAATTACGAAATTTTTTGATTTTGGATAGCAATTGTTATCCTGAGTATTTATACTTAGAGTTGCTTTTTACAACTCGATACAAAAAAGATTAAATAATAATAAAGGTACTGTGTGTGCTATAGAATTTTTCCGAAAAAGAGTCTTAATAGCTTGTTTCACAGCAGGGATCGAGACTAAAACAGAAAGTTAAGTATAAAATAAGCGACTGATAATTCAATTCAGAGATTATCAAATGTAAAAATATATTTTAAATATGTATTTTGTTGATTAGAGTTTCTTATACTTAATTTAATCAGAAAGAAATTAAAGTCGCTTGAGACTTTGTTGTTGTTGTTCATTGAGTTGATAAATATGGAAACGATCCGAAAGAATAGCTATTTTGGCTTAATAAAAAGTTTTTTGGTTTGGAGCTTTACCCTTACAGTGTGCTTACTTGTGGTGGGTTTTCCCGTTGGGGCTCTAGTGGTTACAGTTGGTCTATTAGCAACGATTATTTTACAAACAGTTTTACCTGCAAGCGCCGTTTTAGTCGTAGTGGGCAGCATTTTTAGTCTGAATCTGGCGATCGTCGTTTTTGGCGCAGCAGCACTATCTTTGAAAGGAATTCATCCCGAAGAAGTAAGCTGGCTAAACTGGCTTCATGGAGAAAAAGAATCAATTGGCACCCCAGTCTATGCATCGTGTCCGTTGACTTGTCAGTTTGAAATTAGTTAAGCACGATCTACCGTTCGTTTAGTAAAAACTAGGCTGAATCTATTTGCTTAAGGTTATTACCTATAATTCTTGAGTAAAACGAGTAGAAAGTAAGTCAGCTCCTCAAGATAAATAAATATTGTCTAAGCATTGATAAGATCAGCATTAGGGATTAACAATGCTCAACCCGCAAACCCAGAGTATACTGGGTTTTTTACTGTCTAGAACAGTTGATTTTATCGTTGCGTTGAGGGATGTATGACTAGACCAATTTCCGTAGGAGTAATTTTAGGCACTCGCCCCGAAGCAATTAAGCTTGCTCCTGTAATCAAACAGCTCAATCGGCTCACTGAAATTAAAACTCATCTGATCTTGACAGGACAACACCGAGAAATGGTAGATCGGGTCATGGAATTATTTGAGCTGAAGGCTGATTTTGATTTGGGTATCATGAAGCCAAAGCAAACCCTCAATAGCATTACTTGCGATACTTTGCAGGGATTAGGCAAAATATTTGACCAAATTAAACCGCAGTTAATCTTTGTTCAGGGCGACACCACAACTGCCTTTAGCGCTGCTTTAGCTGCTTTTTATCATCAGATTCCCATTGCCCATGTTGAAGCAGGCTTGCGGACTGATAATCTATACAATCCCTATCCCGAAGAAGCTAACCGTCGTCTGATCTCACAGATCGCGCAGCTACATTTTGCCCCCACCAAACTTGCAGTTACCAATCTCCAGAAGTCGGGAGTAACAGGAGAAGTGCATCATACTGGCAATACGGTCATAGATACTCTGCTGACGGTGGCGGGAAATAAACCGAAGTGTGAGGTGACTAATCTCGACTGGTCAAAATACCGCGTTTTGTTGGCAACGGTACATCGTCGAGAAAACTGGGGCAAACCGCTAGATTCTATTTTGCAGGGGTTCAATACGATCTTGGAGCGCTTTCCCGATACGGCTTTACTTTTACCTCTCCACCGAAATCCTACCGTCCGAGAGCCAATTAAGGCGGCACTAGAGAGTCATCCACGGGTATTTTTGACTGAGCCATTAGACTACAGCGAGTTAGTTGGCGCGATTGATCGCTGTCATCTATTACTAACGGATTCTGGTGGTTTGCAGGAAGAAGCCCCTAGTTTAGGCAAGCCTGTTTTGGTACTGCGAGAAACTACGGAAAGACCAGAGGCTGTACAGGCAGGCACAGCCAAGCTGATTGGTACTAATCCTCAGACTATAATTGATGCTACTGCCGAGCTATTAAAAAATAACGAGCTATACAAGCAGATGGCAACAGCAATTAATCCTTTTGGTGATGGTCAAGCATCTGCCAGAATTGTCCAAATAGCTCAAGATTACCTGTTTAAAAACGTCTAGTCTTGAGCTGTGGGCGAGAAAGCCATACTACTGCCAGTTGCCCACTAAAACATAGGGAGCCCAGAAATAGGGGTGCGGAGGAAGTTGTTTCAATTCGGGTAGGGGTGGCTCATCACGGAGAGATTGGATCAAAGACAATTGTGCCTGTTGTAGAGCATTAGCTTTTTTGGTGGCGGGATTTTGTAGCTCACGATAAAACCGACTCATTAGTTTACTGGTAGAAACATCTTCTACCGACCACAAAGAGCCAATGGTGCTGCTGCCTGAACGTACGGCAACCCCTGCCAAACCCAATACTGCTCTTTCATCGCCAATGGCAGTATCGCAAGCACTAAGGACAATTAATTCTGGCGGGGTAGGGCTAGAATTTAGCAGAGTACCAAGAGTATCAAGATCGATTGTGTCGCGATCGCCAGTAACAATAAAAGTTTGCTCTGGATCGGAACTAAACAGTCCGTGGGTAGCTAGGTGGATAATTGGAAAGCCTGCCTGGAGCTGCTGTTCGACTCTCTGAGCCGTAAATTCTTGATCGAGTAGCTGTTGCGATCGCGGAAAAATCGTCGCAATCTCCTCTAGTTCTTGAGGAACATTATTTAAAGCGGGAAATATTTCTCCTCTAATTTCTACCTGCTGGCTCAATCCTGCCGCTAGGACCTTGCGCTCATTGTTAGCAGTTGGTTTGGGGTTGAGAAGTTGCAGACTGGGAGCTAGAGCTATGCCATATTTTTCTAGCAGATACTGCTTACCATCATATAGTGCTGCCATCGGCACATTTTGCAGCTTACCACTGAGGACAAAAACTAAGGTTTCAATCTGGTTGGAAGCCAGCTCACTAGCTAGGGGTTCAATTAACCAGCCATACATAGAGCGCAAATTTGGTAGTAATGCTTGGGTATTTTCCTTTACCTCTCTCGGATTGAGAGGAGTCGTACTAAAGATATTGACGGCAGAATTATTGATACTCTGATTGTAAAGACTGTCGTAAAGTCCATTAAGAGTCTGCTCAACTAGGGCTTCAGGAACGTTAGTTGTAAAGCGTTTGAGAGGCTGACCCGCTACAGACAGAATTACCTCTAGGCGATCGCTCAAAACAATAGGATAAATTACCGCTGCTTGGGAATCTAGGTCGTCAATTTTGACAGCTACATCCGCAGTAGTTGAACAGGGATCTTGAAAAAAGTTATCTAGCTCGGCAAGCTGTAAAGATTCAATTACCTGACGAGCTAGTTCTAGGTTTTTCTCGTTTTCTGACGTTCTTGAGGAGTCAAGTGTGGCTAAGGATTTTGTGGCGGCTAAACCATTATTGGTCAGCAGCAAGTCTGCCAAGCTCAGATATACTGGCTTAACTGACTGTCGAAAGTTAAACTGTACTGCCTGATTATTTGTATTTAGATCGGCACGCAGAGACTGGAGAGTGTCAAAAGCCAAACTATAAGAAGCGATCGCCTCTTCTTGGCGCTTAGACTGCGCCAAGAATTTACCCAGCTGAGATTGCCAGAGATAGCTTATTTCCCTCGCATCTCCCGTGGCGTTGAGGGCTTCTGCCAGAGCTAAAGCCTGATTACTGAGGGCGATCGCTCGATTCAGTTTGCCCTGTTGAGCATAATTCTCTCCCAAATATCCCAGGGCATAGCTTTCACAGCGGCGATCCTCAATTTCCTGTGCCTGGTGTAGTGCAGTTTGTAAAACAGATTCTGTCAATAAAGGTTTTTTTAACCTTGCCAAACTTTGTGCATAGTTAAGATGGGCATAAATTCCTGGAGCCGTTGGCGGTAATTGCCCCAGGTTGCCAGCAATTTGCTCCATTAACCTGGCTCTCATGGGAACTAACTCAGCGCTAAGCTGAGCCATAAAATTATCCGCTATCTCTACCAACATTGTTTGTTCGAGTCTTTGCCACGATTGAATTCGTCTTGAGGCTTGTTGTTGCCACCAGGCTTCAATTTCGATTAGTAGGGTGAGATGATTGAGCTGTGCCTGGGTTTGAGTCAATAAATCTCCTGTTTGAGCGCTAGCTAGATATGCCTGAAATGCGGCTTGATAGGGCAAAAGAGCATTATTCGACTCTTGTCGGTCGATAATTTCCGTAATCCAATCGTAGCTCCAGCGCTCTCGCTGCAAATTTCCCAACGCCTGATTAACGTTGCCCTGTGCCAGAAGAGTCGCACCCTGCTCGGGAGTATTGCGAGTGGCGACCTCGCTCAACTGGAGTATTTTTTGCGCCTCGACCAGTAAGCCCTGCTTTTGGAGAACACTGCCCAAACTACGTAGTCCAATTCCTTCAACGACAGTTATTTTTGTTTGTTTCTCCAGAGCTGCCAGCAACTGCTCTATTGCCGCCCCATCGCATTGAGGGCTTGCTGCCGTCTCAAATGCCTGGAGTAAGCTTCTACAGGCACGGGGATATAGACCCAAATCCTGCAATACCTGGGACTGATTGATCAAACTTTTGGTTCGGCCCAGGCGATCGCCTTGGGATTCAAAGCTGTCGGCAGCCTGTTGCCAAGCGGTTGCAGCCAAATTCAGCTCTCCTGACTGATAAAGCTGCTGTGCCTGCCAAGATAACACCTGACCATCAGCCTGAGACTGAGCAGGGAGCTGGATAGCAATAGCAAACCAGGCAGAGAGCAAAAAAATCAGGAGACGTCGGCAAAGCAAAAATCTATTACTAAACATGAACCGTTAACCATTGACTAAATATAAGCTGGGGCTGTTTGACTCAAAAAAAACTATACTCTAGCTGCAAATAAACTCCATCTTCTTGCAAAGAACTACCCTGGTCGTCACTGTTAATCAGAGGAATGCCCCAATCGAATCGTGCGGAAAAACGCTCTGGTGTTTGTAATAGTAGACCGAATCCCGTACCGATTAAAGTACTAAATTCGAGTTCTTCAGCGTCATTGTTCCAACCAGTACCAAAATCGATAAACGGAGCAAACTGTAAAGTCGCATCCACTGGCTCAAAACGAGCTACGGGTAGGCGAAATTCTGCTGCTGCTAAAAATCCACTATCGCTCAGCAAAGCATCCTGACGATAACCTCGCACGGTCGTTGCACCACCGAGGCTAAATTGTTCGGTAGAGATTAGCGCTTCGGCTGCCAACTGTAATTCGGAGCGTAATAGAACGGTTGGGCTTATTCCTCTCTGGGGTTTACCAAGCGATCGCAGATAAGAAAATTGCCCCCGCCAGCTAAAAAATTGGCTATCTGGTTCGTCCTCTAAAACCGTAGCATCGAGAACATCAATCCCAAAATTGAACTGGGAGCGAGCCGAAATTACCTGCTGGCGGTTACGCTGTAGCCATTCTTGCTCCAGGCTAATTACTGAAGTCCTAATTTCTCCCTCCTCGTCTGCTCCAGGAGTAAGGGGTTGAGGCTCGTCCATAATGGTGCCGTCACTTTCTCTTCTAGCAGCCGTAACCCCAAAAGCTAGTTCTTGAGAAACCTCTGGAGTAGCTTTTTGCCACAAGGGTTGTCGCCAAGTCAGACCATAGTTGCGAGTCCTAATGTCAATATCAATTTCCTCGAAAGAAGACTGAATAATTTCGTTTTTGCCCCAACGAAAATTGATTCCCAAGGTGCCATCACTGGCATTGAGCGGAAATGTATAGCCGCCACCAAATTGATTGCTGCCGTCTGTATTGTCATAGGTGAGCCTAAAGCGATCGCCAATTCCTAGCAGATTTCCTTCCTCAAGCTGCAATCCTCGCTCAAAAGTACCAATGCTTGTATTGCGATTGTTGTTTAATTTGGCTCGGATGCTAAAAGTATCGGCGCTATTTACCGCTACCCGTAAGATGTTTGTTCCTGGAGTAATGCCTGCCGCCAGTTCAGCAGTCAGATTCTCAATTAAGGGATTTAGCTGAATCAACTGTAGGGCTGATTGTAGCTGGTTAATATTGAGTGGCTGATCAATCCTGGACACCAGGCGATCTCGAACATAGCCAGGGTTTAGCCTGCCCTCAACCTCAACCGCAATTTCCCCTAGGCTCCCCTCGACAATTTGGATCTCAACGGTATCTGAGTCTAAACTCTGCTCAGGAATATATGCTCCTGTGGTAATGTAACCTTCGCTAACATAAAGCGCCGTAATTCGGTTGGCAGCCTGTACCAACTGAGCAAAAGAAACTGGCTGCTGAGTAAAACTGGCTAGTTCTCGGTTTAATTCCGCTGCCTCAAACACGGTATTGCCCGTAAAGGAAAATTGCTTAACCGAAATAGCGCCAGGAATATCTAATACCGATTCAGGAATAGGCGGTGTGGGGAGAGATTCTAGAGGATTGTCTTCTGGAGGTAGGAGCGGCGGGACTTCAGGATTTTCTGGTTCAGGAGTTAAAGGCTCAAAACCTTGACCCCAGGCTAAATCAGAACACCAAAAACTCGATGACAGCCAAAAACCATAGGTCAACAACTTAATTATTTGAGTAACGCTAAAGGTTTGACCCATAGCTAAAAAACAGCTCAAAGCTGATAATAATCCATCAATATAGCGGCTAGTTCTACTTCCGAGTCGGAAAACATAGGCAAAAACTGCCATTGTGGTGCTGGAGCTGTGAGCCAGTTGGAATTTTTCCCATAAGCCACCTCGGAGCAGCTGACGCTAGCTTTTACTACTCTGAAAATCTATAAACAAGCTCTATGGCTGCCTGAAGACCAGATCTAACCAATGTACAGTATCATCAAACACACATCCACCGCGAAAAATTTATAAAATGTAAAGTAAGTCGTAGAGAGAAATCACTATAATCAAGTCAAGACCAGTATGATTTGGCAATAATTAAGAAAACCTTGATCTCTAAATTATTTTTTATCACAGTTAGCGATTTGGTATATGCTTTGTTAACAGAGGATTAGCATAATTGTTATATAAAGTTTTTATCTCCTGAGTCAACAGGCAAAGGTAATTCTTGACTAAAAATATGATACGACCAAATTATCTTGCAGCGATCACAACTGCTTTTTCAACGGCGATTATGGGGCTAGTCTCCTTCGCCCAACCAGCACAGGCTACCAACCGGGTTAGTGTAACTTGCGAACAGCAAGAGTCTGTGCCAACTGTAATTGCCACCTTATCGGAGCAGGATGTTTCCCAGGCAACACCATTGCTGTCATTTCTGCCCCGATATTTTGATGCAGCTCAGGCAGCTCAATCTTGCCAAAACGCTGCGGTCAAACTTCATACTTATTACAGTCAGAATAGGATGAACTATCTGGCAAGTGATACGGTTGCTGGCAAGCCTGTAGTCTGTGCCGTAGAACGGAGAGGGTTAAGCTGCGACAGCTATAGCAGCGACATTTTGTTTTCGTTGAATCAGTCCGTTAGCCCAACAGAGTTGCTCTACAACATGTTGGGTAGCGACTTCAAGGGTTCTAAAGCACCATCTTCGCGCACTGTTAGCCGCATCTACACTGACCTCAGACCGTTGTGGTGGCCCTTCTAAACCACAATTGTTAGCTCTAAAGACACTGTTTTTGTGCCGCTCTTGCCGTATCGTATTCTGGCCTGAGTTTTAGTGCCTGTTCAAACGCTGCCACACCATCTTGGTTTTGCTGCGATTTGCAGAGAGTTTTGCCCAAATAGAACCAGGTTTGCGCCTCTTGTGTCTCGGTTAGGCTGGCATCCTTCAATATTGTCTCAAACTGGGTTTGAGCTGCCTGATAGCGCTGAGAAAGACTAAGGCTGATTCCTTTGCCGATCCGCGCGGGAAAGTATTGAGGAGCATAATCAAGAGCTCGGTTATAAGCAGCGATCGCCCGAACAAAATTTTGTTGCTGACGGTGACTATTGCCTAAGAAAGTTAAGGCAACGGCAAATTCGCCCCTAACTTCTTCTATTCCCCTAACTGACTCAATTTGCTCAAGTGCCTCAATTGCTCTTTCGATTGACTCAATTGACTCGCGATCTCGACCAAGCGCTTTGAGGGACTCGCTTTTGTTAATTGAAAAAATAGGATCGTCTTGGTTCAGGGAAATTGCCTGCTCAAAAGCGGCGATCGCTTCATCATATCGCTGGAGATTATGTAAAGCCTCTCCCTGACAATTCCAGGCATAAACTGCCGTTGGATCAATAATAGTTGCAGTCGAGCAAGATTCGCGCATTGCCTCATACTTTTGCAATCCAGCTAGAGCGTAGCCGCGATTAGTCCAGGCTTGAAAGTAATTACTGTCAATATTGAGCAGCTGATTATACTTATCTATGGATTGACGATAGGAGTTTTGTTTTAGTAATTCATTACCTCGTTTGAAAGCAGTTCTGACAGTAATTCGTTTAGCAATATTATTAATCAATATGCTAAATAAACCCAATAGCGTCAGCAACAGCAAAATGTTTTTGAGCCGAAACCAGCTATCCTTGGTCGTTTCAGAAGCTGATGGGTTGGCTGTAGCGGCGACTGCTGGTTGATTTATAGGGGTGGTTGCGACTAAATTGGCTCTTTCTTGCTGACTCAGAGCTTGCGCGATCCAGCTTAGATCAAATACCGCTCGATAGATACGGTTGGAAACGGCTAACTGATTTGGTTGCCTGACGGCAATCCCTGAGCTGACTAATTCTTGCTGCTCTAGGCTGTCGGTTACCAGAACTTTCTCGGTTAAAACTTTTTGGTATAGTCGCAATAGTCGAACAGGAGGACACTGCTGATTATCGACCAGGCGATCGTTTAAAGTTTGTAGATGTGATTTTAATTCGTTGTTTGAGCAATTATTAATAATTTTGGTTTGAACTAGATGGTCAATCTGTTCTTCTTCTTGTTGCGGCAAAAACTGTTCAATATTTTGCGCAATCAGCAAAAATAACTGGCGAGTCAAAAAAGAATGTCCGTTAGTCCAAAATAGCACTCGATCCAAAATTTTCTCTGAATAGTTATCTTGCCCTTCAATTTTTAGTAACTTACGCTTGATTTGTAAAAAACCTTCGTGTACCTTCTGAGAATAGTCTTGCTTGGGGTTTAAATCCCTCTCAGGCTGCTTTAAGGACAAAGTCTGATTATTGTTATTGTTTCCCCCGCTGCGGTTATCAGCCCGCAAATCTTTGGTTGATAAGGATAGATTCGTTTCCTTCTGCCCTTGAAGCTGATGCAGAAAAAAGTCTATGGTGGTTTGACCGATCCAGCCTTTGGCGATCGCTAGCTCCCCGAACTTCTGCTGATTCCCCTGCTGCTCATTGAGAATTGTTTCAATCTGCTGCTCATTTAACAGGGATGCCTGTTTTAGATATTGACCAATCGGCTGCTTGGGCTTCTCATTAGCCAGACTAGACCAGCGAGCTGCAAAGAAATCGACCGTTTTGGGCTCGATTTTCCCTTCAAGAGCCAAAATCTGCGCCACAGTCAAATTGCTTTTGATTTGCTTTTGCCGTTTGAGAGCAAGATCTACCTGTTCAGCGGAAACTAAGCCCGCCTGCTGTAAAACTTTTTCCAAAGGGACCTGGTTACGGAATTGGGACACAGTATTCTACAAAAACTAATTTATTTAGATTCTGATCATCAGGATCATTAATTGAGCGCCTAATCACAACATAATCTCAGACTGAATCAAGGCTACGAAACAATATTTCATCATCCATGAAAAGAAAATGCGAGCAAAATGATGGCTACTTGTGCCAGACAATGCAGCAGTTCCATCACAATATGGGTAATCAGTATCTTATCAACAATTTAACCAAAGTCATATTATCCACACTACTTAGGCGTATTCTTCCCTTGGCTAATAACTCCTGTCGATTTTCTCCCAGCTCCCCCAGAAACTGCCAACCATAAACTTGTAGCTAACTGGCGTTAATTGTAAGCTGAGTCAAAACTACTGAAAACTGTGGGGATGAGTATCCAGTTTGCTAAAAATTGGCGACAAATTTCAGACATTTTTGAATCTGGAGTTGATTTCTCCGTTTAATATGCTAGTATGTATTTCGTGGCAATTAAGGATAACTCCTTATAAATCATAAGTTTTGGTATGGGACTGTAGTTCAGCTGGTTAGAATG
Source organism: Cyanobacteria bacterium J06648_1 (assembly GCA_039817275.1). GTDB lineage: Bacteria > Cyanobacteriota > Cyanobacteriia > Cyanobacteriales > Xenococcaceae > Waterburya. The sequence continues at coordinate 36,850 of JBCBWB010000023.1, forward strand.
CCTGCCTGTCACGCAGGAGGTCGCGGGTTCGAGTCCCGTCAGTCCCGCTTTTTACATAGTATATGCTTGAACGGTTCCCAAATTTTTGGTCGCGCGCGATAATTGAGATTGCAAGCTCAATTTATCAGTTTAATCCCTGGTTTGCTATAGATTAGTTTCTGCACTGCATTCACTTTATTGCTATTTCTCATAATTCTGAGAATAGAAGAGAGGAAATTAGTCCTTCGAGTCTTCTGCCTTACTGAAGTTCAAGCCTGTTGGACTTGTCGTTTAATATTCGTAATCATACTCAATACAATACGCCTGATGTGAATTAAACGAAAGACTCAATTTCCTTTTCTATCGTACGGAGATTATCTCAAAATAAGAAGATCCATATTGGGGGAACTTTCCCCCATATGCGAAGCGGTATCCTTTAGGAAACCCCCTGATGGGGACGTGATGACTTCTCCATACCCCTCCGTAAAAAAGTTGTACTTATCGGCTTTAGTGAGATTTGACATTTGAAACTAATCCTTGAAATATCTCAGAAGGATTTAACTTGCCAAAGTTCAACTAGATCCACAAGTACTCTTACACCCTATAAATACCAAGGATTATAATGATTTATGTGTTATTGAGCTAATTCACATTAGACGTACAATATCTTTTAGATAGCTGACTCTTCTTCCATGTCCAAGTCTAAAGCTATTGCTTTTTGCTTTTTGGACAGAGATAAATCATTTGCTATGCACTGAGGTTATTTGACTGGTGTATTTTGGACTGTTGTAACAAGCACGAATTAAACAGCAAAAAAATAAGAGCCGAACGAGTTGTATCGCTTAGCTCTTATTTTTGTTAGTACCCCCAAGGGAATTTGAATCCCTGTCGCCTCCGTGAAAGGGAGGTGTCCTAGGCCACTAGACGATGGGGGCTTAGATTATTTGCTAGTTCTTTTGTTAACCGCAACGTTTCTAAATATAGCGAATATTTCTATCCCTGTCAACAATTTTCCCTGAAAAAGTTTTCGCAACCGCGTCACATTCCCTGACGCATCTGGCGCAATCGCTTTTGAGCAACGGGATCTAGGGTGTGGAGTAAAAAGCGACCATCTGGCTTTTTCTTGACCTGTTTTTGGGTTTTGCTTTTGGTTTTTTGGACTGCCATCTTTACCTCTCTTGCCAACATTGGTGCGGAAAGCCATTCTGCCCCATAACCCACAACAGTCAACTGTTGGGCGCGATCGCTCGTGGCAACAATCAGGCGAGTTGATTCCTGCTGATATTTTTTGCGGGCAAAGGTGGCACAAAATTTCTCAATATAGGTATCGGCAGTTTCCGCAAAGGCAGTATAGTGTACCGACAACGCTGCTGTATGATTTTCGATGCTGCGAGGAGTGTCTTGGTAATGAGCGTCAAAAACCACCTTAGTGCGATACCCTACAGAAGCTGAGTAGTTGATTAAGCATTCAACCAGCTCGTAACGGGCTGCTTCTAGACCATGGTGATCGCGGCTTTTTTTGAGGTCAGACCAGTCGCCGATGATGTTATAGCCATCGACGAGCAGGATTGCCTGATAAGGAGAGGAGGACATTACAATAGGGGTTCTTGATGATGGTTGGCTAGTGACTTTTCCTCATTCTAAGCAAATTTGTTAACAAAAAGTTAAACAAGCAGGAAAACTAGGTTCATAATCAAAAACAGCTTGCTAATGTCTTTCCGTCGCCAACAGTTTTTCTTTTAGAGTCTTAGGTTCCCCCTTAGCTGTAACTTTCCCTTGCTCTAGCAAAAATGCACCGTCACAATAGTCAAGTTCTTCAAGGCGGTGAGTTACCCACAAGGCAGTCAGCCCTCGTTTAACTACTAAGTTTTTGACCTGAGTCACTAACTCTAGCTGGGTATCTGGATCGAGTAGCGCTGTAGGTTCATCAAAGAGAATTGCCTCACAGTTACGAGCGATCGCTCCAGCGATCGCTATACGCTGCTTTTGTCCACCGCTTAGGGCGTGAATCGGTCTGCGCTCTAGCTCTAGTAGATTGACTGCACTTAAAGCCTCTCTTACTCTTGCTCTGGTCTGTACCTGAGTCAGATTTTCACTGACTAAGCCAAAAGCAATATCTGCCCCTACCGTTGGCATCACTAGCTGGTGGTCGGGATTTTGAAAGACAAACCCCGTTTTCCTCGGCATGACAATTGTGCCAGCATCAGGAATCAACAATCCGGCCAATAGTCTGAGTAAAGTTGATTTGCCACTGCCATTATTACCGAGCAGCATCCAAAACTCTCCTTGAGGCACCTGAAGAGAACAATCTCGTAGTACTAGAGCTTCTTCAGACCAGCTAAAGGAAATATTATCGACTCTGATAATTGGCTGTTTGCCAGACTGGGAGTTACTGCTAATCATTACTGGTCAGCGATCGCCGCAAAGAATCCAGGGACTCTACCTTCAGCCATGCCGCCAGATTTTTTGTTAATGCTGATGGCACAGATTAAATGACCCTTGACCGCTACTTTCTTGTCTTCGTCCTTATCGCAGGTCAGTTCAATTAGCTCATCGCTTCCAGAATTCATTGCTTCTTTAATTTGCTGATACAGACTTTCTGCTGCTTCAGTCTCTTTGCGCTGTACCTGAATTGGTAGGGGAATATCTTGTAAAACAATATCGATAGTGAACATAAATTTTGTTTCTCAGTAATAGCAACTATTTGATTATCTTCCAGATTCTCGCAAATTCCCATCTTTATTTGAGTTCAACTACTTCTAATCTTTATTTTTTCTTTGGTTTTCCCCTGGCAATTCTAGTGATTTTCTTCTATTATGTGTACTATAAGTAAAGAAAAGTTAACTTTTCTCACAATTGACTTGATGTACTTTAGTGTCAGGTCTTTAAATTGTAATCATTCTTAACGATCTTAGTAATTATAATCTTGGAGATCATTTTATATGACAATAGCAGTAGGACGCGCGCCAGCCAAGCGCGGTATCTTTGATGCCGTCGATGACTGGTTAAAGCGTGATCGTTTCGTTTTCGTCGGCTGGTCTGGTATTCTTCTCTTCCCCTGTGCCTACATGGCAATCGGTGGTTGGCTTAC
>JBCBWB010000240.1:0-6156 GCA_039817275.1 Cyanobacteria bacterium J06648_1
GGATTTCGTCGGGCAATTTCCACCGCGTCTAAGGGAGAATAGACTATTCTGACATCCCCACCTTGAGCTTTGCTCGATCGCAAATCTTTTTTATTGCTTCCTGGCACTCGTAGCATATCCCCAAAAGAGCAAAGAATAACTTCAGGAAAATTGGCAAGAGCGATCGCTTTATCGATTAAATCTACTGGAGTAACACAGACAGGACAGCCAGGACCATGAATCAAAGTAATTTCTGACGGTAGTAAGCGATCGATGCCATATTTAACTATCGAATGAGTTTGTCCGCCACAGATTTCCATAATCGTCCAAGGACGAGTAGTTATGCGAGCAATTTCTGCTACGTATTTATTGGCAATTTCTGCATGGCGATATTCGTCAACAAATTTCATGAGAACTCTGTGCGATCGGTATTTATTGCAAAGCTAGAACGCAATGCTTCTGATTCAAATCTAGAGTAATAATTTGAAGAATTTGTGAGCAACATTTTGAAGTCAGAAGGCACAAAGCGCGAAGTTGCGTTGCGGGGGTCAGATGCGGCAAACTATGCGCCTTTCTCCCGTTGAGCAAACTTCGTAAGAAGGACTTGTCCGCATGTAGGACTTGTACTAAAGCATACCGCTCCGCATATCCGCATGTAGGCAGGAGTAGGGGCAAATGGCGAATCGCTCGCATAATTTGTTTCCCCACAGATTTCTCAACTTGTCGATCTATAACAGGCATGGAAGTTAGAGAACAACGGAGGAGAAACACAATGACTACCAAAGTAAGATCTCACAAACATACCAAAAAACATCGTCAGAAAAAACATTTGGCGATCGATTTAGGAAAACCTCAAGTGCCACTGCAAAAAAAATCTAGAGGAAGATCTCCAGAAAAACTTGAAGATTGGTTGGGTGCTTCTTGAGACTAGATTTAATTGACAGAATAATCGATTAACCCGAAAGAATATATACTTTCGGGCTGACTTTTAGTTCTAGCTCGAAGGGCGCATTAAAGACTTTCCATTATTGACTATGTTCGGTGTAGGCAGAGTAGTGTTGTGTGGAAATATTAATTCTCCTGTTTGTAACCATCGGTCTGTATCGGCAGTTTTTTGGGCTTGACCTAGATGCGATCGCAATTGTTCGCCTTCAAGAATTTCTTTATCTAGCAGGGATTGAGCTAGTTCTTTGAGCAGCTTGCGGTTGTGACTGAGTACATCCAAAGCAATCTGATGTGCATTATCAATTACCGTTTTGACCTCGCGATCAATTTCTTCAGCAATACTAGGACTTACCTGACGACGGGGGTTAGTCATCCCTTCGAGAAATTGCTGTTGGGCTTTTTCAAATGCGATGGGTCCAAGGCGATCGCTCATGCCGTAAAGAGTTACATAGCGTTCGGCTAAATCCGTCGCTTTTTGGATATCATCACTAGCACCAGTCGATACTTTACCAAAAATCAATTCTTCCGCTGCTCGTCCTCCCAACAGGGTGGCTATACGACCCCTAATTTCATCTTCAATCATTAAAAAGCGGTCTTCTTCTGGTAGTTGCAAAGTATAGCCCAATGCACCAATACCGCGAGGTACAATGGAAATCTTTTCAACCTTATCTGTTCCAGGCATTAACGAACCGACAATGGCGTGACCAACTTCATGATGGGCGACAGTTTTCTTTTCAATTTCGTTAAGTACTCGCGATTTTTTTTCCAATCCAGTCAACACTCTTTCAATTGCCTCATTAAAATCTGCCATCACCACGACATGATGATTATGACGGGCAGCCAATAAAGCAGCTTCATTAATCAAATTTGCTAAATCTGCCCCCGCAAAACCAGGAGTACGGGCAGCTAGTTTATCTAAATCGACATCTTTTGATAAGCTAACATTGCGTGCATGAACCTGTAAGATTGCCAGTCTACCTAACTTATCAGGACGATCCACCAATATTTGGCGGTCAAAACGACCAGGACGCAACAGGGCAGGATCGAGGACTTCTGGGCGATTAGTGGCTGCCAGCAAAATTACGCCAGTATTAGGTTCAAATCCATCCATTTCCGCTAATAGCTGATTCAAAGTTTGTTCCCGTTCGTCGTTGCCTCCCATAAATGCCCCCGCAGCAGCGCGAGATTTACCTAAAGCATCCAATTCATCGATAAAGACAATGGCAGGAGCTTGCTTTTTAGCTTGCTCAAAGAGGTTTCTGACTCTTGATGCCCCCACCCCGACGAACATTTCAATAAACTCCGAACCAGAAATACTAAAGAAAGGTACTTGTGCCTCTCCTGCGATCGCCTTTGCTAGCAAAGTTTTACCCGTACCAGGAGGTCCTACTAGCAAAACGCCTTTGGGTATTTTTGCTCCTAACAGAGTATATTTAAGCTTATGCTGCAAAAAATCAACAATTTCGTATAGCTCTGCCTTTGCTTCGTCGATTCCCGCTACATCATCAAAAGTTACATCCATCGTTCCTTCAGAATAGATACGAGCATTGCTTTGACCAATGCCAAAGGGACTTCTGTTAGTTCCTCCTTGTCGATTACGAGCGAAGAAAAAACTACCTAAGTTGAGCAACAAAAAGAAGAAAAAGGTAAACTTGAGAAAATCCCATGCACCATTACTATTAGATGAGACAGCCGAGAACTCTACTTGATGCTGGCGTAGTAGTTGAGGTAATTCAGTGTCCTGGTCTACTATAGCGGTAGTAAATACCTGCTCTGGTTCATCACTCACCGATTCGGATTTTAGTACGTATTCAATATGAGTAGAGCCAATAGTCACTCTCTCAATGCGATCGCTCTCTAACTGGTTAAGAAATTCACTATATGGTTGGGACTTATTTGGGTTTGCAGGCAAGAATAAGCTAAACACGATTAGAAAAATCGCCGTAATAATCATACTCCAGCTCGTCTGCTTCGATTCTGGGGTTTTAACTGGCTTCTGCAATTTAGGCATTTTCTACTCCCATTAATGCAATTCAACTAACTACTAACCATATGCGTAGCGGTATCCCTTTAGGGACGAACAAAATGCTGACAAGTCTGCCGTGACAATAAATCGCAAACTTCTCGATCCGTTGTTTGACTAAAATCTTCATACCAAAAACCTACTGCGCCTAAAGCTTTTGGTCTTTCTAAGCAAACAAGATCGTCTACTAAAAGCTCCACTTTAGCGATGCCGACCGCTAGCTTCGCAATCGCCTGCCAAGATGCAACAGGAACAGCAACAATAATTTCTAGTGGCTGATGTCTACTTACAGCTTCAACAGCAGCGTGCATGGTTAGTCCAGTAGCCATCCCGTCATCAACGATAATTACAGTGCGATCGGAAATTCCTAGCATCGGACGATAGTGACGATAACAAGTTTCCCGCCATCTTATTTCGGCTTTTTCTCTTGCTGCGATCGCCAGAACTTCCGATTGTTCCACTCCATAACTTTTTGTCATATCGCGATCAATAATAGTTGTGTAGCCACTATAGTTAGGCAATATAGCATCTTCGGCGATCGCGCCCATTGCGGTTTCTGGATGATTGGGCAGACTTATCTTTCTGACCAAGCAGACATCTAAGGGAAGATTTAATTTCTTAGCTACTTCGTAAGCAACAGGTACGCCACCGCGAGGTAATGCCAGCACGATCGCATTAGAATTGTTAGTATAAGCAGTTAGCTGTTGAGCTAATTTTTGACCCGCATCGTGTCGGTTATTAAAAACTGCATTCATCTCATTTATTTTTCTCTGTTTCTTATTATCAAAATAGATCGATAGCTTGAGGAAATTGTGAGTATTTTGTTAGTCGTTAGTTGTCAGTTGTCAGTTGTTAGTCCTAAAGGATACCGCGACCCATATCGTTGGTTGTGTATAGGATTCGTTATTGTTGAATTAGTAAGTATCGTTTTGAGGCGATCGCTATGCGTGGAATGATATTAACCAAAGCGGGACAACCTTTACAGCTTCAAGAGTTGCCGATTCCCAAACCGCAACCAGAGCAGGTATTACTTAAAGTTCACGTCTGCGGTATATGTCGTACCGATCTGCACGTTGTCGATGGCGAGTTGGATAAACCCAAGCTCCCTTTAATATTGGGTCATCAAATTGTCGGTACGGTAATCGAGACTAGAACAAAAGCAAACAAATATCCCATTGGTACTCGCGTCGGTGTACCCTGGCTGGGTCATACCTGTAATTGTTGTCGCTATTGTTTGACAGGGAAAGAAAACTTGTGCGATCGCGCCTTGTTTACAGGCTACGATCTCAACGGTGGTTATGCTGAATATGCTGTCGCCGACGAGAGCTTCTGTTTTCCTATCGCTGAGAATTTTTCAGACTTACAGGCAGCACCATTACTATGCGCGGGCTTAATTGGTTATCGTTCTTACCGTATGACGGAAGATGCTCAGAAGATAGGTTTTTATGGCTTTGGTGCAGCAGCCCATATTTTGATTCAGGTAGCAAATTATCAGGACAAACAGGTATATGCCTTTACCCGTTCTGGAGATACCAAAGGACAAGAGTTTGCCCGCAGTCTCGGTGCGGTTTGGGCGGGTAGTTCGGACGAATTGCCACCAGAAGAATTAGATGCAGCCATTATCTTTGCCCCCGTAGGAAAACTAGTTCCCGCAGCCCTCAAAGCAGTTGCTAAAGGTGGTATTGTGGTTTGCGCGGGGATACACATGAGCGATATTCCTAGCTTTCCCTATCAAATATTGTGGGAGGAGAGAGTATTACGATCGGTTGCTAATCTAACTCGTCGTGATGGAGATGAATTTCTGGCATTAGCCCCACAAATTCCCATTCAGACAGAAGTTACAGCTTTTCCTTTAGCTCAAGCAAACGAAGCTTTAAACGCTTTACGCTCGGGCAAAATTAACGGTGCTGCGGTGTTGACTATAAATTGACAAAGCCGAATTTATTATCACCACTAACTACTGTACGGGCGAACGGCCGTTCGCCCCTCCCACTAACCAAACTTACATTTCTTCCACCACATCCCAAGCAGCTTCACATTCTCGATCTATTTCTGTTTGAGGATCTAGAGCAACTCGACTATGCAGCAATGCTTCTTTGACTTTTAAAGAAAGAGGATCGGAAATTGGCTGTGAGGAGATTTTGGACTTCATGAGTAAATCTGTCACGGAAATTATACCTAGAAGATGTTCTTGAATTACGGGCGCACGACTAACTCCTGTTTCGGCAAATAACCGCGCTACGTTCTTTAACTCTAGATCTGGATTCACTACAATACAGGGTTTAGTCATGATTTGGTAGACCAATACTGATTCTGGATCTACATCTTTAGTCGCTACTTTATAGATAATGTCAGTTTCGGTCACAATTCCGTAAGCATTATCTTCACTAGGCTGAACGATTAAAGAACGTACTTTTTTATCCTGCATCAAAGCGATCGCCTCAGCCACAGTTGCCAAGCTATCAATCATAAAAATGTTAGTGGTCATGATGTCTTTTGCTTTCATGTTCCTTCTCCGTTAATCTAGAGTTACGAGCGATCGCGGGGAAATATTTGCATCAATTATCAGTTCCCTTCATTTGATTTATAAACAAGCAAGTTGAGAAACTTGTGAAGATGATGTCTGCTGCTTTCATCTTTTGTAGTTTGTCGTTTCATTGCCAATATTTTTTTCTGACTGTAAAGACTGCTAAAACATTAGGTATGGAAGAATAAACAAGAGGCAAACAATTATGGATAAGGTCTCTAAGGCTCTAATGACCGACCGAGAGTGGATGGATAAGGGGAAAGCCGATGCTTGGGCAGGAAAACAAAGACAACCGCCAGAACACGATCCACAGGCTGCTAGTATGTATGACCTGGGCTACTGTGAGGGAGAAATAGAACGACCTCCAACCCAGCTAAAGAAAAAGGAGTAGAACTAATGACAGAATTATTAGAGCAAAAATGTGTTCCCTGCACTGGTAGTCTGCCAACCGCTACAAAAGCAGAAATGAATACTTACAAAACTCAAATACCCGACTGGGATATTGTGACCGAAGACGGTGAGTTGCGTCTACAAAGAGTCTACCAATTTTCTAATTTTCAAAAGGCGCTAGCGTTTACTAACCAGATTGGTGAGATAGCCGAGGCAGAAGGACATCACCCTACTTTACTAACCGAATGGGGCAAGGTAACGGTTACTTGGTGGACTCATGCTATTAATGGGC
>JBCBWB010000241.1:0-6066 GCA_039817275.1 Cyanobacteria bacterium J06648_1
GGTGACATGAGCAAGCAGCGGGTATTATCGGGAATTCAGACTACTGGCAATCTACATTTAGGCAACTACCTGGGGGCGATTCGCAACTGGGTAGAGATCCAGCAGGACTATGATAATTTCTTCTTTTTTGCCGATCTCCACGCCATCACTGTTCCCCACGATCCCAAAATGCTAGCCGAGAATACGCTAAAAATGGCGGCGGTGTATTTGGCAAGCGGTATTGACTTGGAATGCTCGACAATTTTTGTCCAGTCTCATGTTTCAGCTCACAGTGAACTAGCTTGGTTGCTCAACTGCGTCACGCCTCTCAACTGGTTGGAAAGAATGATCCAGTTTAAGGAAAAAGCGGTAAAACAGGGCGAAAACGTCGGTGTAGGACTGCTAGACTATCCTGTTCTGATGGCGGCGGATATCCTACTCTACGATGCGGATAAGGTGCCTGTGGGCGAAGATCAAAAGCAGCATTTGGAATTAACTAGAGATATTGCTGGCAGGGTAAACGACCAGTTTGGCACTAAGAAAGAGACCGTGCTCAAAGTACCCGAACCGATGATCCGTAAGGAGGGGGCGCGGATCATGAGTTTAACTGACGGAACCAAAAAGATGTCTAAATCTGATCCATCTGAACTAAGTCGGATCGACATTCTTGACCCTCCTGACGCCATCAAGCGCAAGATCAAAAAATGCAAGACCGATCCAGTTAAGGGATTGACTTTTGACGATCCAGAGCGTCCAGAGTGTAATAACTTACTTACTCTCTATCAAATTCTGGGCAACAAGACTAAAGCAGAAGTCGCCACAGAATGTCAGGATATGGGCTGGGGACAGTTTAAACCACTATTGACGGAAACGGCGATTGAGGCATTAAAACCCATTCAGGACAAGTATCACGAATTAATGAGCGATCGCAGCTATTTAGATTCAGTCTTAAAAGATGGCTCTGAGCAAGCTAGTGCCGTCGCAAATCAAACCTTGGCTAGAACTAAAGCTGCTCTGGGATTTTTGCCCCCTCTTTGAAGAACGAAGTACTGCATCGGCAGATAATCATGAAAAATAAAAGTAGCGATGGTTAATAACTTATTTAAAAATTCAATCATAATCAAACTAATCTTACTAAATGACTAATAATCTCCGACAGGCAGTATTGGACAAAAAGTTTCTGTTGACAGCAGAAGTGGCACCGCCAAAAGGGGGGAACCCCGAACGCATGATCGAGGTTGCACAAAAGCTGAAAGGTAGAGTCCATGCAGTTAATGTTACAGATGGTAGTCGTGCTGTATTGCGAATGTCTTCGATCGCCGCTTCGGTAATTCTCTTGCAGCAGGGTATCGAACCAGTCTGCCAAGTTGCCTGTCGCGATCGTAACTGTATCGGTCTACAGGCGGATTTAATGGGAGCTTATGCCCTGGGTATTCGCAATATTTTGGCGCTAACGGGAGATCCCGTAAAGGCAGGAGATCATCAAAAATCGAAAGCGGTATTTGAACTAGAGTCGGTAAGGCTACTCAAGCTGATCAGCAAGCTCAATGGTGGCGTTGATTTTAATGACAAAACTATGCCCGATGATGCTCTCGATTTATTTTCTGGTGCGGCGGTGGATCCCCAGCTCAAAAGTTGGTCGAGTTTGCAAAGACGATATGAAAAGAAGCTCGAAGCGGGAGCGCAGTTTTTTCAAAGTCAAATGATTACTGACTTTGACAAGCTAGATAAGTTTATGACGCAAATTGCTTCGATTAGCGATAAACCAGTATTGGCGGGGATTTTTCTCTTAAAATCAGCTAAAAATGCCAAGTTTATCAACAAGTATGTGCCTGGGGTCAATATTCCCGATCACGTTATCGAACGTCTGGCGAATGCGGAAAAGCCTTTGGATGAGGGGGTAAAAATTGCTGCCGAACAGGTAAAGCTAGCCCAAACTATGTGTCAGGGAGTACACCTAATGGCAGTTAAGAGAGAGGATCTGATTCCCGAAATTCTTGATCGCGCAGGCATTGCACCTGTGTCGATTTGATCAGTGCCGAGGGTCTATAAACAGCTCATTTAAATCAAACTGCTACTTCAAAACTGCTGTTTTAACCAAAAATAACTTTTATTCCCAATTAAACTTCATGCCTAAATAATCCTCTAATCGCTGATTATGAGGAGCAAAATATGCTGCTAAGGTATTTCTAATCTCTATTTCCGTAGACTTATAAGAACCAGCATTGACTTTGGGATATTCTTCTAGAGGGTAGCTAGGCACATTCAAAAACTTGAATACCTCTTCCATATTTTGTTGGGGGTTGAGATAAAAATCCTCACTTTTGAGAATTAGGAACTGTTCGCGACCCAAAACTTCGATCCAGGCTTTAATTTTATAAAAGTAGAGACTACTGATAATATTGTCGGGATTATAGTATCCCGTTTTGATAATTTCTGCTTCTGTGACCGTAGCCAGACGCTCAATTTCAGTGGCAATCGCTGTCTCTAGGTCTAATTTGGTCAAGCCTGAGTTGAGCTTATGATAATGCCAAGATATAGCCCGGTCTACAGGGTTTCTGAGTAGCAGGATAATTTTGGTCTGAGGGAAAGTGTCCTTAATCCGCTGGGCTATTTGAGGAAAACGCAGATAGTTTGGGGTAGCTTCTCCCGTCAGGAAATCGGCGCGATCAGTAATGGAGGGAAAATGGGCGAGATACCACTTAACTCCCCGTCGATAATGCTGCCAATAAAAATCAATCTCTTTCTTGTGGGAGAGCAATATTTGCGGATGCCGACTCAGGTAATGGTAGATCGAGGAGGTGCCGCTTTTAGACGCACCCGCAATAATGAAGTCGGGACCAAGCTTTTTCTCAGACTGCCAGTCTAATTTGACTAGGTCAGGATTACCTTGAATTGCCCGCTGATAGCTTCCCTTACGGTAACATTCCGTCGCTTCTTCGATTTTATCTTGTTGAGTTAATCCATCACCCAAATTACCCCAGGCAAGAGTAATCTTCGGCTGGGCAGTAACAATCTGGCGATAAACCTTAATCAGTTTGGGATATAGCTTTTTGGAGATCGGCGTATATTGCAGGTCGATGTAGGTAGGACGGAAGAAAGGATCTAGCTGGAGGCACTTAATATAGACTGCGATCGCCTGAGGAAAACAACCCCTCGCCCGCAACAGCTTACCCAGTTCATAGTAAGCCGCCACCGCAGCTTGAGAATCTTCACTCAACGTTCTCTCATAAGCGGAAAAGGCAGAATTTTCTAGCGGTGAACTAGGAGGGATACTGTCAATCGCCTGACGCAGAGAGGCGATCGCCTGGGGGAACTGCTGAAGATGGCGATAGATCATCCCGAGATTAATCAAGGCTGGTGTATGTTGGGGATTGATCGCTATTATCCGCTTATAGGTAGAAATTGCCTGTTGCCACTGCCGTTGGTTTTGCCTCAGTTTACCCAACTGGAAATGTGCCGCCAGAAAATTTTCTTGGAGAGCGATCGCCTGCTGCCAGCAAGACTCGGCTTGCGCCCCCTCTTCTAGCTGCAAATGAGCCAATCCCCAACGATAGTAAATCTCGGCGCTTGGTTTGAGATCTGCTGCTTGCTCAAACAGGGATTTTGCCTGAGCATATTCTTTAAGCTCGTATTGGGCAACACCCCAGTGATAATAGATCTCAGCGCTTGGTTCTAGCTTGGCTGCTCTTTGATAGTTATTGCTCGCCCGCACCCATTTTTGCTGTGCGGCTAACGCCGATGCGAGGGCGAAAACAGACTCCGCCTGCTGGGGATTGTGTTTAACTCTTTGACGATAGACTCTTAATGCCTGCTCATTTTTTCCCTGAGCAAGCAGCAGATTAGCCAGGGAAGTATATACTTCGGCAAAATCTGGTTGTGACTTGATCGCCTGACGGTAGCAGGAGATTGCCTTAGCGAGTTTGTTTTGCGATTCTAGATTTTGACCCAATTCATAGACCTGCTGGGGGTTAAACGAACTAGGCTGAAGTTCAAACTGAGTGAATTGATGATTTGTCGCCAAACCGTTTTTTCCCTGTTGCTGCAAGGCAAATTCCAAACGCCGATGTACCTCTACCAAATCAGGCTCAATGGCGATCGCCTGACGATAATTCTGAATCGCCAGCTGCCATTTTTGCTGTTGACTATAGAGATGACCCAGTTCGGTATATACCTCTGCTGATTTAGCTCCAGCTTCTATTTGTTGAGAGTATTGAGCGATCGCCTGTTCAATTTTCACTGATTAGCTAATGACTAATGACTAATGACTAATGACTGGTTTATAGTTTGCGGATGATGAGTTGAAAAGTAGGAGGAGAAAAATGAACTGGTTGCCACTGCTCTTTCACTTGATTTAAAAAGCGATCAATGCCGATGCCTGGATCTTGCTGAGGATTTTGCGGATTGCGCCAGCCGTAATAGTTAAAGATGATCAAGCCGCCAGATTTTGCTAGTTTCCAGGCTATTTCCGCATTTTTCTCGCTGTGGCTGGTTAGTTTGCACCGATCTTGCAGGTTAATTAAATCAAAACTATCGGCAGGACAGTCCTCCATTTGCTCATGACTTCTACCTTCACGGTAGATTACTTTTGACTCAGCCCCAGTCTTGGCAATGTTGGCTTTGAGATTACTGTCAAACTGGCGGTCAATACAGGTCAGACGAGCTGCCTTATGGGTCAAGAGGTTATCTAGTAGCCAGCAGCTTGACATGCCCTGATAACATCCTAGCTCTAATACTTGAACTGGCTGATCTTTTAATGATTTGAGCTGCTCCGTCCAAAGAGCAATGCGATGACTGAAGATATCAACGGAGAAAAAATAATCATGGTCAACACATTGATTCCAGCCACGATGTTTACAGGCTTTTTGGAAATTAGCGGCAGCTTCAGCCAGCCTACCTTTTTCTCGCAGGGCGTTGCCCAAATGACTATAAACCCAGGGATATTCTTCCACCAGGTTAATAATGGCATAGCAGGTAGAAATAGCCTCATCCCACTTTTGAGTCAGCAAAAAGGTCTTGACCAAATCGCGATATGCCCAGGGAAAGTCGGGATCGTGTTTAATTGTCAGGCGAAAACAGGCGATCGCCTCTTCAAACAAACGTTGTTGTAGATAAATTGTCCCCAGTCGATGTTGAGCCTTGGCAAAAGTGGGATCGGCGGCGAGAATTTGCTCATAAACCCCCTGAGCCTGCTCTAATTTTCCCTGCCGCTGATATACTTCGGCTAAGTCAAACCAAGCGGGACTAGCGTGGTCTGCCCCTGCTGCTGCTTTTTCATAACAAGAAACCGCTTCGTTAATTTTGCCCTTTTGCTCTAAAGCCTTAGCTAGTTTGTAATAGCCCTGATGATTGACTAACTTAGGATTAATTTGGGTTGCTTTGTACCAACATTCCATTTCTGCTTCTTTACGCTGAAGCTGACCGTTGATCTGTGCTAAAGCGGAATAGACTCTGGCTGAGTTGGGGAGATATTCTAGAGCATTTTCAAAGGAGTTTAAAGCTGCGGGTAAATTATTTTGCAGTAAATGCAGCTCTCCTAACTGCGAGTATGCTTCAGCCAGATTGAGAGTATTCTCTAGTGCCAAAGAATGCCATACAATCGCTCGATCAAACTCGGCTCGTCCTTGGAGCAAATTGCCTAGATTACCAAAAGCAGACTGCCACTGTTCGGGATCGTCGGCGGTGGTTGTAATTGCTTGTTCACACTGATTAATTGCCTGGGCTAGGTAGCTAGAGTCCACTAATTTTCTTGATAAAAATGAATAATGGTTGACAATGACTGATGAGGTTTTCTGTTCCCGACTGGCAGCATATTCTACCTCAATTAAATTTGCTATACCAGACTGATAATCATAGTTCACTAAAATGAATTATGAGAGCAGCCGCCAGGACTAATCCTGTTGCTGACAATGCTCCAAGATTAATTCAAGAGCATCAATACTAACTAAGATATCTTCAGTTAGGGCATTTTGGTACATCAAATTACGCAGAGTGCCACAGCTAAAATTTTGCCCGACGATGTAGTAATGCTCTAAATTGAGCTGCTGAGAGATCATCCAATAGTCTGTCCTCACATAGTTGGGAGAG
>JBCBWB010000242.1:0-6028 GCA_039817275.1 Cyanobacteria bacterium J06648_1
CCTACTGAGATTAATGCGGTGTTGCTAATGGAGAAATTATGGTTGTATTAGCTAAGAAAATTACAGCTCAATCATACTTCATGATCTACTTGACAACTTTCCCTCCCAAGATAGAGTTTTGCATAACTATTCGTTGATTTTTAAATTATGCGCCAGTAAATCGGGTTCAAAATCGCGAAACCAAATTTTTTGCTGTGCTAGGGAAAGTGGAATTTCGGCTGCTTCAAAGGCAATTTTGATCCGACGACGGAATTCACGAGCGACATCCCACTGTTTTAAAGGCTCGGTTTTGAACCAGACACGAATCACGACACCATACTCGGAAAAATCTTCTACACCAAGTATTTGAGGCGGTTCAATTACTTGGTTACGCCATGCTTCATCTTCGCTGACTTCTAAGGCTACCTGGCTAACGACAGCGATCGCCAGATCGATGCTGGTTTCATAAGCTACAGGTATGCGTAGATCTGAGCGCGACCAACCGTTGGAATGATTCTCAACGCTATTAATTTGACTGTTTGCCAGGGTAATCAGACTACCTTCTGCATTACGTAGTTGAGTAATACGCAGGTTGAGATTCTCTACCATCCCCCCTGTATTGCCGATTGTCACGACATCTCCTACAGCATATTGATCTTCGAGGATAATAAAAAAGCCATTGAGAGTATCCTTGATCAAGCTTTGGGAGGCGAAGGAAAAAGCCAATCCGAGAATTCCTGCACCAGCTAGTAATGGCGTAACGTTGATGCCCACAACTGAAAGAGCAACAATGACGCCGACTCCAATCCAAAAACAGGTAATAATGCCTCTAAGCAAACGAGCGATGGTATTGATGCGGATACGCAGTCGGCGGTTGATTTCTGGACTAAAAACATAGTTGCGATCAAGCTGTTCGCTATTGAGGGCAGCATTGAGGCGATCAATCAGGGCGTAACTCAGACGAATTAGAATATAGGTTGCCAGAGACACCAAAATAATTCGCAGCGGAATCCTAATTAGGGTAATAATCCATAGTTGAGCTGTGTGGGTATAAGGGAATAAACCCAGGATAATAATTGTTCCGCCGACACCGATTGCTCCCTGCATCGATTGCAGCAGACGATATTTAATCTCCTGCAAATTGATTTTTTTTTGCTGTCGTAGTTCGAAGGATAGATTTGTTGCCTCCTGAGGCTCTTTTAACTGGGTTTTTAACCCCTTGGCTCGCCGTAACCAGCGCATATTCAGAAAATAGCCCAACAGCATGGCGATCGCGACAATTACGGCTATTCTGACCTGCTGAATTAGGTATGGTTTTTGTCTCTGCTGTTTGGCTCTAATTAGCCCCTGTTCAATTTGAGAGGCGACTTTCTCTGCCTCATGGTTAAGAAAGACACCCCGTCTAAGGGCATCTTGATTGTTGAGGGTTAACACAGGTAACTGCCTTTCCCCCACTGCTACATAGATAGTCTGTTGGTTTGCCTGAGCTTCACTAAAAACTTTTAACTCCTTGTCGTCTGTCTGAAAATAGGTCTGTCCAATATCTTTGAGTCTCTTTTCCGTAAATTTTATGCGTTGAGACAAGTTTGGCTTGCGATCTAGAATTTCAAATATACACAGTCCATCGAGACGTACACAGCCTGCAACTAGAGTTTCCGAGGAGTTCTGGTTTAGTTTAAAAGTTTCGAGGTCAATTTTGGGCAAAAACGGCAGCTGTGCCTGTACAGGGATAGTAAGTACGCCGAAAAAGAAGATCCCTAGAGCTAGTTTGGCGATCGCACCAACTGCGAACCAAGTCACAAAACGTTTCAAGGACATATTATCAACCACACCATAACATCATTCCAATTATGGACGATTGACCAACGGTCAGAGCACAAAGGCGCATAACGAGGCTTTGCCTCTAGCCCCCCTGCGGGGCTGCTGCGCGGACGCGCTGTGCCGCATGTGTCCGTCGTTTTATATGCGGAGCGGTATCCTTTAGGACGGCGGAGTAATCTCTGACTCAGTAAATTAGCTGAGAGATAAAAAAGACGCAGCTATAAATAACTACGCTTTTAATATGCCCAATGTTTATTGGTCAATGCTTAATGTTCAATGTTCAATGTTAGCCGACAACTCCAATCGCCCCAGCCGCAGCAGAGGAAATGGCGCTGACTAAACCTGTAATAAACAGCCACCAAGAAGCAGTAGCCGCTGCTTTGCGAGTATCTTCTACCTGTTGTGCTGCTTGTTTTTTAGCCGCTTCGACTCGCATCATCGTTTCGGTTTGCAGACGTTCGGCACGCTGGAGGGCGCGATCGCGAGTTCTTTCGATTTGAGTAATAATGCGCTCGGCATCGGCTTGAGATACGTCTTGGCGAGAACTCATTATCGCTACCATCGTATCGCGATCAACGCTGGAGAAACGGTCTTTTAGTGCCATAAATCCAGCTTGAGGATCGTCAAACATGACATTGATATCTCGCTTGATGCCAGCATAGGCTAATTCGGGTCGATCTAAACTATCGAGGTAGGCTTTGATTTTGGCTAGCAGGCGATCGATAACTGACTGGACAGCGTTTTGCACCACCTGTAGTTGAGACATGATGCCATCTCTGACTTCTAAGATTTGGTCAACAACCTTGTCCACATCTGCTTTAGAGATATCTTTTCTCTGGGTTAGGAGAGCTGTGAGGGTGGAGCGGTCAAAACTTGCCAGTCTCTCCTTCAGACTTTCAGCCCCAGCACGAGGATCGTTAATTAATAATTCTAAGTCTCTTTTGATGCCCGTAGGACTCAACTCAGCTTTATCAGTGGCACGTAGGTATTCGGCAATAGAACTCTGGAAGTCCTGCACTTTTTCCTGAGTGCGAATCGCTGCCCGACGGGGCGCTTTGGCGATCGATTTGAGAGTAGACTGAACATCGTTAATTACCTGCTCGATATCGCTCTCATTTAAGTCCTGTCGCTGGGCAAGTAGCTGGACTAACGTATCGCGATCCATTGCTGCCAAACGCTGGCGGATGGCTTTGGAACCCAGCTTAGGATTATTAAACAGTAAAGTTAAATCTCGTTCGATACCTCTAGGATTCAGTTCTGGCTTACCAGTACGACGGAGATAGCTAGTAATCTCTGAGGTGGCAAGGTCGTATTGCTCTTGAGCTTTGCTGGCTAACTGCTGGGGTGCATTAGCAATTTTCATCCAAGATCCTTCTACTGTATCGATCGCATCTTCAATCTGTTCTTCACTGAGATCTTGACGCTGAGACAGTAGCTGTACTAGGGTATCACGATTGAAATTAGACAGTCTGGCTTTGAGAGCAGAACTTCCTGCTTGGGGATCTTTGAGCAGCAGCTCTAATTCCCGCTTGATACCGTCGGGGTTGAGTTCGCCTTTGCCCGTGTCTCTGAGATAAGACTGAACTTGGAGCCACTGTCTTTCCGCTTCGGCTTTTGCCTGGCTAACGTTTTGGCGGTTTTCTTCTAGTACCTGATCGCGGGCTATTTCTAGCTCACCAGCGATCGCCGATGCTTCAACAGTATCCATATCACCCCTTAGCTCTAGCATCCTTTCAAAGGTAGGACGATCTAGGACTGCCAAACGAGTCGAGAGCTGTTCGTAGCTAGCATCAAAGTCTTCGAGAATTGGTTTGAACTCAAGCTGAATCTTTTCTGAATTGAGCTGCTCTTTCGAGACTGTGGTTAAATATTGTTCTACTTCCGACATCAGCTCGATGCTTTTCTCTCTTGCCTGTGCGGCTTCGGCAGCAGCGATTACTTCCAAACGGATCGCATCCAAAAGATTGGCTGTACTGCGAATTTGTGCCTGGGATAATAATCCTTTTTGCTTCAATACTGCGACAAAATCAGCTCGGCTAATTTGTCTGAGTTCGGCGGCTACCCCTTGAGGATCGGCGGCAGGATCGTAGATTAAATTACGAAATTCGCGATCGAGGTTGGACTGCCTGAGCTGCCAGGGATAGGCGTTAGCCAGATAGTTGTCGATATCTTTTTTGACGGTTGAAACAGGAGTGTTGCTAATTCCGACCTGATTAGCCAGTTTATCCGTCTGCTCACCTAACTGCGCCCCCGCCGACTTTAGCTGTTTAACAACTTTATCAACATCGAAGTCCGATAGATCGGCACGTCCCATAACGATGTTAGCTAAAGCGCTGGCGCCAAAGGATCTGACCGCTTTTAGCGCAGGATTAGTACCGCTGTGGGAACTGCCGCTGGGTTTTAATTCGTTGACTACAGAATTAATTTGGCTGCCCAGATCGCTACCGACAAGCTGTTCTTTGGTAGCTGTTTTGAGATAGTCCGCTAGTTTAGTCACTGGATTGGCAGATGGAGTCAGCTTGCTAGTTGTCCTCTGCCAGACAGACTCCATTTTGCTCGCAATTCGTTCGGCATCCTGACGCGAAATATCAGAGCGATCGCTAATCAGCTCAATAAAAGTATTGCGATCAATATTGCGGACGCTGTCGCTATCAACAATTTCCTGAAGATTTTCGTCGTCTAATAAACGTTCAAAATCTTGGGCAACCTGATTGACATTGATTCCTGAGGGCGTGACCGATTGCAAAAAATCTTCTACGTTCTCGCGCATCGAAACAGGATCGATCGCCATACCGAGTTCTCGACGTACCGCTGCTGCCGCCGCTTCTGCCGTATTAACTACCTGCTTGCTGGCTGCACCTGCACCAATAGCCGCCGTAGCCGTACCCAATATTGACTGCATCCCCGAAGTCGCAGTGTTGACTACCGAACCGAGCAGTGAACCAATCGCTCGCGAGCTAAACAGCATCATTAGTGCAAAGAAAGTCGCCCAGATAACCAAGCCCACAATTGCTCCCGATAGAGGTGCCACGAATAGACCGAGCTTAACCGCCAGCAGACTAGCGATAAAGAGAGCGAGGGAGACACTGATCAACGTCCCCAGACCTAGTGCCATACCAATTTTCTTGACGGTGCTACCAAATCCTCCCGAATTTTCATCATAATCAGAAGAGCTAGAAGTACTAGAGCTAGCGCCAGCCATCGAAATACCAGCCGCAATGCCCAGGTTGGTGAATAGCAGTTGAAAAGCAAAAGCCAATACTACCCCTGCAACTAGGGCGGCAAAAAACTGCGGTCCATTAAAGACAAAAGCTGAATTTTGGATTGCTTCTATATCTCTTTCGGCTTCAACTATTACTCCTGACTGCGCCAGCAGCGTCACATTGTTATAGAACATATTTTTTCCGATTAAAAGTTAAGTTACTTGTATTTAGTTGTCTTCATAGAAGAGTTTCTTCTGGATATTTAAATCGCTCAAAAAACTTTGAATAAGCGATAATTTTTACTAAGAATTAAGCATAATAAACTCTCAGCAAAATACTTGGGGCTGAATAGATTTTCACCTGTTTGTAGTGTAAGCAATTAGACTAATAACTTTATCGCTCTCAAGATAGGTAAAGATATAGGTAAAAAGTTGTAGATGTTGGTTTTTTCATTTATTGCTTTTGACAGATTTGATTCACGATCGCTTCTAGTTAAGATGTTTAGTAATAAGATAAATAGAAATTTGGAGATAAATAATTATGAGTACCGAAGATAGAGTAGAAGCAACTGCTAAGAATGTTGAAGGCAAGGCACAAGAAGCTATGGGCAACGTTACTGGCGATAAAGCCGATCAAGCTGAAGGTAAAGCAAAGCAAGCTGAAGCATCGGCTCAACATGCAGTAGAAGATGGTAAAGATGCTGTAAAAGATGCTGTTGACTAATTAATAGTTTTATATCTTTGAGAAAAGAGGAGCGATTTAGGTTGCTTCTCTTTTTTAGTTTGTCTAGTGCTAGCTGTGCAAGCTAGCTGTTCTAAGGAAACTATTTTTGCTCTTGATAACAGCCATGATCGCTCGACAAAAAAAGTTAAGAAAAATATATAAAACAGAAGGCAAAACAGGTAACTCTGCGTACAAATTTTGCTCTTAGGTTTGCTGCTGGCAACAGTCTGTGGTGTCTCAACTCCCATGATCTAGGAAATAGTGGTGCGATCGCTTTGAGATTAAAAATAGTGACGTTGGTA
>JBCBWB010000243.1:0-5970 GCA_039817275.1 Cyanobacteria bacterium J06648_1
CGACGACTACAGTTAGCTATGGTGACAGCTCCCAGAGAATAATTATTGCTACCTCCGAAGGCAGCCTGATCGAACAGTCATGGTGCGATCTGGAAATGCGTTTTTCGGCAACGGCAAGAAAAAGCGACATAATTCAAACAGGCAGAGAAACTACTGGTTCACGTCAGGGTTACGAAGATTTGATTGAGTTAGACGAGCAGGTGATTGGTGCCGCTCAAAGAGCAGTTGATGCTCTATCTCTACCCAAGATCCAGGGCGATGTTTATACCGTTGTCATCGATCCAATTTTGACAGGGCTGTTTGTCCATGAAGCTTTTGGTCATCTTTCCGAAGCAGATATGGCTTATGAAAATCCTGATTTGCTTGAGGTAATGAGCCTCGGCAAGCGGTTTGGTTCGCCCGAACTACAAATTTATGACGGCGCGGCACCTCTGGCATCAGAAGATAATTACGTTCATCGCGGTAGCTATTTCTATGACGACGAGGGAACACCCGCGACGACGACGCAACTAATTAAGGATGGAGTACTCGTGGGAAGACTCCATTCTAGAGAGACGGCGGGGAAGCTGGGAGAAGCTCCGACGGGTAACGCTCGCTGCCTAGATTATCAGCATTCACCCATAGTACGAATGACCAATACCTGGATTGGTAGGGGCAAAACTCCTGTAAAAGAGCTAATTGAGAACGTGGTTGACGGAGTATATGCTCGTAATTGGTTGGGAGGCATGACCAACGGTGAAATGTTTACCTTTAGTGCGGGGGAAGCCTGGATGATTCGCAATGGCAAACTAGCAGAACAGGTAAAAGACGTTACTCTTTCTGGCAATGTATTCAAAACCCTGGCAAATATTGAAGCGATCGGTGACGATTTTTATTGGGACGAATCTGGTGGCTGTGGCAAAGGGGGACAGTCAGGATTAGCGGTAGGCTGTGGTGGACCAAGCCTGAGAATTAAAGAGGTGACGATTGGTGGCGACGCTGACTAGCCCATTAAGCGATCGCTACTGGCGACAATTCGGTATATAAAGCTACAATATTCGTTAACAGGAAAAAACCCAGCTTTTCAACTGGGTTCTGGAGCAAGACTAAGTTGATTAGCTAGTTATGAAGCGTATTTGTAACTGGCTTAATCACTAAATATAAAAACCGAAATTCTACTTTATAAACTCTAGAAATCATCATCCTCCAGATACAGCTTGAAGACAACAGTGTATTCACTCATGTTTTTGATTAATGCTGGAGTGCATAGTTGTTTTTACGCAAAGCAGAGTTTTTTGCGTCAGATCTAGTTAGTTTTTGAACGCTGAACCAGAAAAGCTTAAGATCTAACAGTAAATTATCGAGCGACAATTTGTTTTGAATGAGATGACAGATATTCCTCAAGTGGGACAGGCTGCACCAGATTTTTCGGCTACAGACCGTCATGGCACTAATGTCAGTCTGCAAGACTACGCAGATCGCTGGCTAGTGCTATATTTTTATCCCAAAGACAATACCCCTGGCTGTACGACTGAAGCTAAAGATTTTACTTCCCATATCAAAGAGTTTGACAAACTAGGTGCAGATATTGTGGGCGTAAGTCCAGATTCAGAGAAACTGCACGGTAAGTTTATCGACAAGCATGATCTAGCTATAAGACTTTTGAGCGATCCAGAGCATCAGATAATTGAAGCCTATGGTGCGTGGCGCTTAAAAAAGTTTATGGGGAAAGAATATATGGGAGTCGTGCGCTCTACTTTTTTGATCTCCCCTGAGCGCCAAATTGTTCAGGTATGGGACAAGGTTAGAGTCAAGGCTCATGTAGAGAAGGTGTTGGCGGAATTGAAATCCCAGGTTAGCTAGTTGAATTTTTGCCACGCGGACTCATCTAGTTTTTCTAGAGAGGTCAGAGTCAAATCGGCGATCGCAAATTGGGGATTACTTTGCTGTATCGCTTCGGGAATGGCAATACACTTCATTTGGGCAGCTTTGGCGGCTAATACGCCGTTTAATGAGTCTTCTAGCGCCAGACATGACTGAGGTGCAACTCCTAACTTATTAGCAGTGGTTAAATATACTCCTGGGTGGGGCTTGCCCAAGACTTCCGATTCGGCGGAGTAAACTTCGGTAAAAACTTCTGTTAAACCCAGGGTTTGCAATGCAGCCTGAATAATTTTTAGTGCCGAAGAAGAAGCCAAGGCAATTTTGACATCTTTGCTTTTGACCAAGGCGATCGCCTGTTCTACACCCGCCAGAGGTTTACCTTTGGTCTGAATCAGTTCAATTACCTTGTTAACAATTAACTCTTCTACCTCTAGCTTGGTCAAATTAGTCCAGGGATGACGCTGATACCAGTAGTCAACTACCTCATCGATTCTCAATCCTTGAGTTTGCCTACACAGTTCAGAATTTAGAGCAATATCAATCCGCTCAAAAATTATGATTTCAGCTTCTTGCCACAGGGGTTCGGAATCGATTAGCAATCCGTCTAAATCAAAAATCACGGCTTCGATCATACAGCTAACTTCTCTTTTAATTGGGCTTCTGAGGCTCGAAAACCAACCAACACAGCCTGGTTATCCTTGACAAATAACGGTCGTTTGAGCAACATTGCATCTGTGGCAAAAGCATTGATCCACTGTTCGTCACCGAAGCTATTTCTCGCATCTCCTAAAGCGCGGTAAGACTTGCCTGAAGTATTTCGCATCGGCTTACTGCCTAGTGTTTCTACCCAACTGGCGATCGCTTTTCGTTCAGGAGGATTGTCTTTCGTATTGATGAACTCATATTCGATGTTATTTTCCTGTAACCAGGCGATCGCTTTTTTACAAGTCCCACAATTGGGTATGCCGTAAACCTGAATAGACATTGGTTGTTAATAGTTAATAGTTAATTGCCGATCGCTGCATCATCTTCATCAAAGCGATCGCTTCAAATTCTACAATACTGTGTCTGCTGGTGATTTTTATCACTACTTATTTTTTTTTCAGCAACTAAAACGGTTTTAAGACACAAAAATAGATAAAAACTAAAGATGGCTTTCACAGAAATTTTGATTACCCGCGCACTTACAAAGATTGCTAACGATCCTCAAGCTATTGGTCGTGTTCTCGACTCTTTAAATTCATCAATGCTTAATATTGAAACAAAAACTATGGGTGAAGGAATATTTTGGCATACTATTTCTGATATAAATGATTAGAGATTACAAGAAAATAAAGTTTTTGGTAACTGTAGAATTCTTGACCCTCAAAATAATAGAAAAGCTTGGGGTGAAAAAATAGCAATCTTGAAAGCTTTTGAAAAATTGTAATCAGATCTATTTTATTAATCCAGACTGTCTACCAAACAATTTTTTACTTAAATTGCGCGTATTGCTAACGGCGATCGCCTTGACGATTAATATGTTAGCTAGCTTGAGAATCCTCATAACTACTTGTTAGTATGAGTAAAACTATTTGTTCAAAGAGATTATGATAGAGATTGTTTTTTTAGTTGAAGACGATCCAGAAGGCGGTTATACAGCAAGAGCTTTAGGCGAATCTATCTTTACCCAAGCAGATGATTTAGATAGCCTTAAAGACACGATCCGAGATGCGGTTGACTGCCATTTTACGAAAGAACAAAAGCCTAAAATTATTCGCTTACATATTGTTCGCGATGAGATCCTGGCTTCGTGAGATTACCAAGAGATATATCAGGAAAGGATCTAATTAAAACCCTTGCTTGTTTGGACTATGTAGTAGCTCGCCAAACTGGTAGTCATGTTAGATTGTCAACTCAACGGGATGGAGAACACAACATTACCATACCCGCACACGATCCAATAAAAATAGGCACTTTGAACGCTATTTTGAAAGGAGTTGGCGAACATCATGGTCTCAATCGCAACGAGCTAATAAAGTTGTTATTTGGATAAAGCGTACTATTAGTTTAATTGTTTACTACATACAGGATTGAAAGTTGATTTGCCTAAAATAATCGTTAAAACAAGAAATATCGCTGTGCCATTGGTAAAACCTGGGCTGGTTCGCAGGTTAGTAACTCGCCATCTGCCCTCACTTCATAAGTTTCGGGATTGACTTCAATATTTAATAAAGCATCGTTGAGCTTCATGTCCGTCTTACTGAGGTTACGGGTATTGCTGACGGCGATCGCTCTTTTTTGCAGTCCGATCTGTTCGGGAATGCCTTGATCTATGGCAGCTTGGGAGACGAAAGATAGGGAAGTAGCTGTTCTCGCCCCACCATAGTTCCCAAACATGGGACGCATATAGACGGGTTGTGGTGTAGGTATGCTGGCATTCGGATCGCCCATCTGGGCATAGGCAATTACTCCACCCTTGATTACAATTTCTGGCTTGACACCAAACATAGCGGGTTTCCAGAGGCAAATATCGGCTAGCTTACCTTCTTCAATTGAGCCTACGTGTTCGGCAATTCCGTGGGTGATGGCAGGGTTGATAGTGTATTTAGCGATGTAGCGTTTGGCGCGGAAGTTATCTGAACCCCCCTCGTCCCCCCCTGCTAGAGGTGAGGCAAGGATACCCCGCTGTAGCTTCATTTTGTGGGCTGTTTGCCAGGTACGAATGATAGTTTCACCCACTCTGCCCATAGCTTGAGAATCGGAGGCAATCATGCTAAACGCGCCCAAATCGTGCAGTATATCCTCTGCGGCGATCGTTTCTTGGCGAATGCGAGATTCAGCAAAGGCGACATCTTCAGGAATGCTTTTATCGAGGTGATGGCACACCATCAGCATGTCGAGATGTTCTTCGAGGGTATTGACGGTAAAAGGACGAGTAGGATTGGTGGAGGAAGGTAGAACGTTGCTGTAGGCGCAGACCTTGATAATATCGGGAGCATGTCCGCCGCCCGCACCTTCGGTATGGTAAGTATGAATTACACGATCTTGAAAAGCCGCCAGGGTATTTTCTACAAAACCCGCTTCGTTGAGAGTATCGGTATGAATTGCTACCTGGACATCATATTGATCGGCAACAGCCAAACAGGTATCGATCGCCTTTGGAGTTGTTCCCCAATCCTCGTGGAGCTTTAGACCCATCGCTCCCGCTTCTACCTGCTCGTTAAGTCCTTGGGGTTTAGCACTATTCCCCTTACCCATAAAGCCCAAATTCATCGGGAAAGCATCGGCAGCCTGTAGCATTCGCCAGATATTCCACGCCCCAGGAGTACAGGTAGTGGCATTGGTTCCCGTGGCTGGACCCGTCCCACCGCCGATCATAGTCGTAATTCCTGAAGCGATCGCCGTTTCGATCTGTTGCGGGCAAATAAAGTGAATATGACTGTCAATTCCTCCAGCCGTGACAATATGTCCTTCTCCAGCCACAACTTCGGTAGCGGCACCGATAATAATATCTACGTTGTCCTGAATCTGCGGATTACCAGCTTTGCCAATCTTCTCGATCTTGCCGTCTTTAATGCCAATATCAGCCTTGACTACACCCCACCAATCAAGGATTAGGGCGTTAGTAATTACCAGATCTACCGCCCCCTCCGCACGGGAAATAGTAGACTGTCCCATACCGTCGCGAATCACCTTGCCACCACCAAACTTAACCTCGTCACCGTAGGTAGTGTAGTCTCGCTCCACTTCGATCAACAATTCCGTATCGGCTAACCTAACGCGATCGCCCACCGTAGCACCATAAGTATCCGCATATGCCCGACGATCCATCCGATAGCTCATATACCTAACCGCTAATTCTTGTGTAGTGATAAAACTGGAATCAGTTTATAGATTAAGGCGACCGCGCTCTGTATAAATCAGAACACAGAATAAATTAAGAATTTGAGTAGAGACAGAATAGGATCTATCCTAAATAGATTATGGCGATCGCATTTATGCCTAAACACCGAACAAATTAATCATCCCAATCTGATTGCGGACTTCTGCGGCTAAAAATATTAAATTTTCTAAAGCCTGTATATTTAGAGAGAGTAGGATTCGGTTTATATAAGAGCAATAGAG
>JBCBWB010000244.1:0-5751 GCA_039817275.1 Cyanobacteria bacterium J06648_1
GGCGATACAGGGTTGCTAATCTAGCCCAATTAATCTGATTCACAAAATAGCTACCGCAGCATTTATAGTTCCTTATTGAGTAAAACTATTTTACGATCCCTTTGATAACTACGCTTGGTATAAAAAGATTCCGCAATGCTATCTTTTGCAGTTAGGAGCAACATGAAATCATATTCTTCTTGTTTGAGATTTAATTCGAGCTGGTTTAGCAATCTACTACCAATACCTCGGTCTTGGTAATTTGTATGAACAAAAAACTCAACAATCTGAAACCCTTTTTTACCCTGAAACGGGACAAAATGACCCATAATTGACCCAATTAAGCAATCTCCATCTTGAGCAACATATCCTTTAAATCCTTGGGACTGATAGAGCCAGTTTAGCCGCTCATACGCCCAATCAAGTTCCCATTCTTCACTCCAGGGGGGACTGCTAAATACAGAGATAAATAGCTGAGATATTGATGGCAAACATGCCGTAGTGACGCTTTCAATCTTCAATATCTCTATTTTATCCTTTCCTCTCTTTATTGCTTATCTGATAATTAATCACACTCCCAACTCATTTCGCCAATCAGATCAATAATGCGATCGCGCAGGAGGTAATCATGCCTTTCCAATTCACACTCAATCATGCTCCACTGTTTGGCAGGGAGATATTCAAACAAAATACGTAAAGGCTGATCCAAAGCTATGACCCCAATCTCTAGCAGATTGAAGGCTTCTTCTCGAATTGTGGCAATGGAGTAGCGTTTGATTGAAGTGGTAGGTGTCATAAAAATACTTTACTCAATAATAAAGTTTGGTTCGACAGTAACAACGAAAAATCGCAAAGATCGACAATAGAGTTTGATAGTTGCCGAAAGATACAAGCCGCAAAGGTGAAGCTAATTAAATTTAATGAATAGTTAAGCTTGTAACAGAATTTGTTTCTGCCAGATTGATACGATTAAGTGTTTTTACTGATGTAACTAAAATAATATTCCTTTTCTTCTATTTTGCCAATCGGTAATTGTCAGGATTTCTTGAAGTTTAGGAATTTACTCAGGAAGCCAAAAAATTATCTAAATTAGGCACATTGACCCAAGCTTTTTGCTGATGGGATCTGTGGGTCAAGTCCATCAATAATTGGGAGTAAACCCCCTCCCTTAGTGAGGGAATAAGAGATGTACTCGAATCAATTGATGCCACAAAGCGATCAACGACGCGAATAAAAGGAGCTAGCCTACCGTCGGTAAACACGCGATCGAAGTCATATTTTTTGGGAACCGAAACCTTTTTTAAAGATTTGCCAGCGGGAGCCGCAAACAGTTCAAATCCATGAACATAATCTTTTAGGTTACTACTGCCCAGCACCAGGGTTCCTTTTTCTCCATAGATTTCAATCCAGTGTCCCCGTCCACCATAGGTAACAGAGCTAATCGATAGCTGTAGCGGTGTGCCGTCAGCTAATTCCATCATGATCAGACAGGTATCATCCGCATCGACAGGCTTCATGATGCCATCGTCATTGTGATCAGGGCGTTCGGGAATAGCGCAGTTAAGATAGCCAGAGAGCTTTGATACAGGACCAAATAGCCAGTTAATATAGTCAAAAGCATGAGATGCGATCGAACCTAAAGCACCACCGCCAGATTCTTGTCGAGAATACCAGTTCCAGTCTCGTTTAGGGTTAGCCCGACTTGTCACCAACCAGTCGATCTTAATCAATCTTTTTTTGCCCACATAATCGTCTTCCAAATGTTCGGCAAGAGACATCCAGGCGGGAATATAGCGAAATTCAAAATCTGCCGTAGCCGTAACTCCCTGAGCTGCTGCCAAGTGATATAGCTCTTTAACCTGATTGACGTTCATCGCCATCGGCTTTTCTAGCAGCAGGTGCTTTTTTGCCTCTAAGACTTTTTTACCCATCTCGTAATGTAAGAAAGGAGGAGTTGAAACGCTGACAGCATCTACCTCTGGTAGAGACAAAATTTTGTCCAAATCATCGTAGGCATAGAAAACTTTATGCTCATCGGCAATTGTCTTAGCTTTAGTTAAATCGCGGTTGTAGAGGGCGACTAATTCTGTGCGGGGATGGTGTTGAAAACCTGGAATGTGTATCTTTTGCCCAAATCCCGTTCCTGCAACGGCTACACCAATCTGATTATTAGATGCCATATCTCTAAAAATTGCTAAATTGCGATCGCTTTATACTTTTCTTTTATTAAAAGCTTACAGCCTCTAGCCTAAAGCTTGAAGCAAAATCTATAATGTGGTCTAAAACTGAGCAAGGGGAATTATTGGCTTTGGGTGTACTAAACTCTTTTCGGATCTGGACTGCCAAAGGACTAGCTGTAGTTATGGCGGCGTTACTGCTGCTGACTCTTTCAGCCTGTAATCCTAGCGCTTTGTTAGCGAATCCCGACCAGCCACCTCAGTTAGTTAGAACTATTCTTGGCGCACCCAGAACCTTCAATCCCGTAATTGCGACCGATGGTACAAGTGCCGATGTCGGGGGAATATTGTTTGAGGGATTAGTAACTCAAAACCCGATTACGGGTGAACTCAAGCCAGCTTTAGCCGAATCCTGGTCGATCTCGGATAACGATCTAGAAATAATTTATACCTTAAAGCCAAATCTTAAGTGGTCTGACGGCGAGCCTTTGACGGTAGATGATGTTGTGTTTACCTACAATCAACTTTATTTAAATTCCGACATCCCTACGGGGATGAGAGATGTTTTACGAATTGGTCAAAGTGGCGCTTTGCCCCAAGTAACCAAAGTAAATCAGAGGCAGGTTAAATTTACCGTCCCCGAACCCTTCGCGCCATTCTTAGGTGTGACAGGAGCAGCTATTTTTCCCGCTCATATACTCAAAGACACGGTAGAACAAAAAGATCGCGATGGCAAACTTGAATTTCTCTCCACTTGGACAGTTGATACTCCTGCCGAACAGATTGTCTCCAGCGGTGCTTACAAACTAGAAAGCTACACTACCGCCCAGAGAGTCATTTTCACTGCTAATCCTTACTATTGGAAAAAAGCCGCTGTTGATGAAGATATTCCCTATATCAAAAGAGTAGTCTGGGAAATTATTGAATCTACCGACACTGCCCTGACGCAGTTTCGTTCGGGTAGCCTGGACAATCTTAACGTTTCTCCTGAATATTTTTCGCTGCTCAAGAAGGAAGAAGACAAGGGCAATTTTACGATTGAAGAAGATGGCGAAGTCTACAGCATGACGTTTATTACCTTTAATCTCAATCGGGGCGAGAAAAACGGCAAGCCAGTCGTCGAGCCTCTAAAAGCAAGCTGGTTTAACAACGTCAAATTTAGGCAAGCCGTGTCTTTTGCGATCGACCGCCAGCGCATGGTGACAAATGTTTTTCGCGGTTTGGGCGAACCCCAGGTATCTTTTGTTCCCAAACAATCTCCCTTTTATTCGGATGCGGTCAAAAAATATCCTTACGACCCCGAGCAAGCCAAAAAGTTATTGATCGAAGCAGGATTTAAATACAATCAGCAGGGACAGTTATTAGATAGCAAAGGAAACCGCGTCAGCTTTACCTTAAATACCAACACGGGTAACAAAATTCGGGAGGCGATGGGAGATCAGATCGAGCAAGACCTAGCGGAAATCGGGATTAAGGTTAATTTTAAAACGATTAACTTCAACGTGCTGATTGGTAAGTTGAGTAATACCCTAGACTGGGACTGTATTTTGCTCAGTTTTTCAGGTGGTAATGAGCCGAACAGTCGCTATAATTTCTGGGCAGTTGATGGCAATTCCCACTTGTTCAACCAACTAACCACCGATTTGCAAGAACGTCAGATTGCTGATTGGGAAGCACAGATAGCTCAACTTTATATAGATGGTGCTAGAGAGCTAGACGAAAGCAAACGTAAGGTGATATATGCTGAAATCCAACAGTTAGTAGCGATACAGCAGCCTGTAATTTGCTTAGTCAATCCTTATTCTATGTCGGCAGTCCGTAATAAGATTGAGGGGGTTGAATATTCGGCTCTGGGCGGTGCTTTTTGGAATCTCGAAGAGTTAAAAATTACTGAGTAGCTAGCGGTAATTAATAGATTCTGGAAAAAAACTCAAAAAAAACATTTCAGACAGGAGGCTTTTATGTACAATACCCCTTTAGTTATATATTTCTAGGGAATTGAATCATGGGACGTGCCGATAAAGTTGTTTTAGCTTACTCAGGGGGAGTAGATACCACCGTATGTATTCCTTATCTAAAAAATGAGTGGGGAGTCAAGGAAGTAATTACTCTGGCTGCTGATTTAGGACAGGGAGATGAGCTAGAGCCGATCCAAAAAAAAGCTTTGAAATGTGGCGCATCTGAATCATTAGTTGCCGACGCGACCGAGAGCTTTGTTAAAGACTATGCTTTCCCCGCAATCCAGGCAAACACCCTCTATGAAAATCGCTATCCCCTTTCAACCGCCTTGGCACGTCCTTTAATCGCCAAATTACTAGTTGAAGCAGCAGAGAAATATGGGGCAGATGCGGTGGCTCACGGCTGTACGGGAAAGGGTAACGACCAGGTGCGCTTCGATGTGGGTATTATGGCGCTTAATCCTAGTTTGAAAGTATTAGCCCCCGCTAGGGAGTGGGGTATGAGTCGTGAAGAAGCGATTTCCTATGGCGAACAGTTTGGTTTAGAGTTCCCCGTCAAGAAGTCTTCTCCCTACAGTATCGATCGCAATTTACTCGGACGCAGTATTGAAGCGGGAATCCTCGAAGATCCCATGGCAGAGCCACCCGAAGAGATTTATCTGATGACTAAAGCGATCGCCGATACTCCCGACGAGCCAGAATATATTACCATTGGTTTCGAGCAGGGTTTGCCTACTACCATTGACGGTAAACAGCTCGATCCTGTCGCCCTGATTACGCAACTTAACGAAACTGTTGGTAAACACGGTATCGGTCGGATCGATATGCTAGAAAATCGTGTGGTGGGTATTAAGTCGCGGGAAATTTACGAAGCACCAGCGCTACTAGTTTTGATCCACGCTCACCGCGATCTAGAGAGTCTTACCCTCACGGGAGATGTCACTCAGTATAAAAGAGGTATCGAACAGTCCTATGGGGAGTTGGTCTATCGCGGCTTATGGTATAGTCCCCTCAAGGCTGCTTTGGATGGTTTTATCCAGCAAACTCAAGAGCGCGTTTCGGGAGAAGTTCGGATCAAATTGTTTAAGGGCAATGCAACCATAGTTGGTCGTCAGTCTGATAATTCGATTTATGCACCCGACTTGGCTACCTATGGTGCGGAAGATGAGTTCGACCACAAGGCAGCAGAAGGGTTTATCTATATTTGGGGTCTACCTACTCGGGTTTGGTCACAGAAAACTAGAGGGATGTAATTGGTATGTAGTAGAACGATCTGTGACTCGACCTATTGAGTTGCAATCTGGGTGTATGTCTTTTTGGGCGTATATCTTTTTGGGCGTATATCTTTTTGGGCGTATATCTTTTTGGGCGTATGCCATACGCCCCTACTGGTGGATTGGTGAGTATCCCAGGCTGATTTGTCCTGGCGAGATCGCAATTTCGGTGGTTGCCCCAGGCGATCGCAATTTTATTCTTAATTTTCCTGCTGTCGTTACGCCGATAACCTCTCCCGTACCGCCATTAAAGCTGACCTGCTGTCCTAAGCTACTCAAAATCTCTAGATATTGATCGAGCAGCTTTTCAATGCCTACTGCCAAATAGTATTCGTAACCAAACAGGATGCCGTAAGCAGCGAT
>JBCBWB010000245.1:0-5746 GCA_039817275.1 Cyanobacteria bacterium J06648_1
AAAATTGAAGATAATATATCTACGCTAGCCGAAGATTTTGAAGCAGCAGCTCCTTTTTCCTATGGGGCTTTTGATTATTTTGCCGACGAACATAAATTACACAAAATACTAGATACCTTTCCCGTACCTGGGGCTGATGATATTAATGAAAGTAGAGACTATATTTTTGCTAAAAACAAATATGAAAAAGCAAATTTCAAAGAAGTTTCGGTTGAATGTAATGAAATCTATCAAGACTTTATTTCAACCCGTTTTCAAAAGATAATTCGTCAAATTACGGCTCAGGATGTCTTCGTTGACCAAGAATTTCATGGTGGCGGCATTCATCAGGGAGGAGAAGGGAGCTTTCTCGATATGCACGTTGATTTTAACTATCACCCCCTGCATCACAATTGGTTTCGCAATCTTAATATTCTGCTCTATTTAAACCCGGGCTGGAAACCTGAATATGGTGGGCAACTAAAACTAAAACATACCCAGACGGGAGACTACACCGAAATTGAACCCTTGTTTAATCGCTGTGTAATTATGTTCACCAGAGACTATACTCTTCACGGTTACGATCCGATTTCCTTTCCCCCAGGCAAGTTTAGACGTTCTATTGCTACCTATGCCTACAATATTGACCCCAACCCGCAAAATCAACGCAGTACTCTCTGGGTTCCCGAAACAGCTTCTCCCCTTAAAAAGATAATTGGTCAATACTGGCCTGACTTAGTTAGAGCTAAGAGCGCCGTATTCGGTAGCGGCACAGCTAAGAATAAATAGTCAAGACAAAAAAGACAATGGCAAGGTGCCTATACAGCAGTTTACTAGGGCTACTGGAATTGCCCTGACTCTATTTGGGCTTGCTTTTGCCTGTGTTTTGTAAATTTATTGAGACTAATTTGCAATTAATGTTTATAATCTTCTCATGGCTACCTATTGATTTTTATTTGCAATAGCCTAGTTGATTTTACCGTGAAGAGGGAGATTAAGCATGAGCGATCGCAATTCAGAACAGTCAGATTTTTCACAATTTCCACAGACACAAAAAGAAATAGCGGTAAAGTGGGCTTATCGCTGGGAAGTATTTAGACGCTTAAAGGCTTTAGAAATAAACTGTCAATGTTCTACCAATCAGCCCTTGCTGGTGGATTTAAACAGTCCAACAACCTTGATACAGGTTTGGAGCGTAATTCGCCATACAAACGCCGAGCGTCGGCGGCTAATCGATTGGTTGAATGATTGTTGGGAGGTAAAATACGATTGTCAGAGCAAGTAGAGATCTTTAATCCATAATGACCAAAGCCAGCAAAATAGTTACCAGTTTTAATTTCCATGGTGAGCTAGACAAGATTTCTTACCAGAAAAAGAAAATCAAGTACATTAAGCTTGTAACTAAGCAAGAGGCACAGTGGATTAAAATCCCTAAAAAATTGCGTCCGCATATTGCGAATCTATCCCTTGGAAGTCACCTCCAGGTAGAGGGGCGCACCAAACAAGATCAAAAAACTGGCAGGGTCAAACACAAAGCTCAAGTGGTCACAGTGGTTGCCCCAGATCAGGGCATTAGTCCTGAGATCAAAGTAGAGACCGTATCTTTGCTGCCGATATTCGATCAGAAAACTAAATCCAAAGCAAAAGTGCTAATCTGCCAAAAGTCTAACTGCTGGAAAAAGGGTGGCAAAGAAGTTTGTAGCAAAATCGAATCAATCTTGAGCGATCGCGGTTTATCAAAAGCAATTCCGATTAAGAAGACAGGGTGTCTTAAACAGTGTAAAAAAGCGCCAGCCTTAGTGATGATGCCCGATAAAGCTCGCTACAACAAGGTCAAACCAAAGCAGGTAGAGAAAATGGTTGCCAAACACCTAATTGCCGATCAGTAACTTAGATCTGATTGGGGATCGAGCTTTTGGAGAAAATCAGTAAATGCCCAGACAGCGTGGGCAAGATCCGTATCTTTGGGTGTGGCGGCAACGACAATGCGCTGTAGAGGTTGGGGGAGTTGGCAGCGAATCACCCCATCAGGAAGATGAAACACCGAGAGCTGTGGAAGAATAGCTGCACCTATTCCCGTCGCCACCAGACTAACAATAGTGTCGCTTTCGCGGACTTGTTCGGCAGGCTGAAACTGATAATCTGCTGCGGCAAAGTAATTTCTGATTTGTTTAAAACAGCTATTGTGATTAGGATAGGAAATAAGCGGTAGCGTCAGCAGTTTTGACCAGCTAATGCTTGGGTAACTAGATTTAAAATCTTTTTCCAGCTCAGATTCCAGCTCAGATCTTAAATTTGCAGGCAATAAAACAATATAATCATCCCGCAACACTTCGATTGTGTTCAAATCCTTGGAAGTAGGTAAAATCGTAAAGCCTAAATCTGCTTTACCTTCGTAAACCATTTGCTCAACCTGAGGACAGTCTTTCTCTTCAAAAATCTTGATTTCAATTTGGGGATATTGAGATTTAAACTTAGCCCTAATCTGGGGTAATAGCTGGGCGGCTGCGCCACGAAAGCTAGAAATTCTGACAGTGCCACCTCCCAAACTCTTACGTCGATTTGCTTCTTGTTCGATATCTGCCAGAGATTGCAAAATGCGATCGCAATGAACCAAAACGCTAGCTCCTGCTGGAGTAAGCTGCACTCCTTTTTTGCCTCGAAACAGAAGCTGAATTCCCAAATCCGCCTCTAAAGTTGCGATCGCATGACTGACCGTAGGCTGGGTCAGATCCAGCTCTACTGCTGCCTGACTAAACTTACCGCATCTTGCCACTGCCACAAACGACCTAATTTGAGAAAGTTTCATGAGACGAGATTTTTATTGGTTGGATAAACTTCGTTGGTAATTGATTGGTTTGTAAAGCTATCAGCTATCGGCTTTTAGCTCTTAGCCTAGCTAGATACAATAACAGAAGTAGCCTGACGCAAAGATTTAATAGCGGCGATCGCCGTTTCCCCAACAATTTTGATTTCATCGGCAGTATTAAACCGACCAATACCAAAGCGGAGAGAAGCGTGGGCGAGCTTTTCATTTCTGCCTAAAGCAGTCAGGACATGGGAAGGAGCAGTAGATTCGGATGAGCAAGCCGAGCCAGAAGAGACTGCGACGACGGACTGTAATGCTAGCAGTAAAGCCGAACCGTTAACTCCTTCGATACTCAGATTAAGGTTGTTGGGTAGGCTACGGTCAAAGTCACCATTTAGGTGGATACCATCTAAAGGTTCAAA
Organism: Cyanobacteria bacterium J06648_1; assembly: GCA_039817275.1. Taxonomy (GTDB): domain Bacteria; phylum Cyanobacteriota; class Cyanobacteriia; order Cyanobacteriales; family Xenococcaceae; genus Waterburya. The sequence continues at coordinate 3,211 of JBCBWB010000245.1, forward strand.
CATCGACCAGAGCTGCTGTTTGAGCTGGAGCAGCCTCGCTGACTCCGTTTCCATCAATTCAGCACCAATTTCCAAAGCCTTGGCAAAACCGACAATTTGGGGGGTGTAGAGAGTACCTGATCGCCTACCTCGCTCCTGTCCCCCTCCTTGGATCTGCGCTGCTAATTTAACTCTGGGATTACGACGACGTACATATAAAGCGCCAATACCTTTTGGTCCATAAATTTTGTGGGCGGTAAGAGACATCAGGTCGATCTGCATTTGCGCCACATCTAAGGGAATTTTGGCGATCGCCTGAGCCGCATCGGTATGGAATAACACATCACGGCTATGACAAAGTGCGCCGATCTCGGTTAAAGGTTGCAGTACGCCAATCTCATTGTTAGCTGCCATTACGGAAACTAAAATCGTATCCTCGCGGATCGCGTTTTCCAGGTCAGTCAAATCTAACAAGCCGTTTTTCTGTACGGGGATATAAGTAACTTCAAAGCCTAGTGTCTCCAGATAGCTACAGGGGTCGAGTACTGCCCGATGTTCGGTAGCTAGAGTGATAATGTGTTTTCCTCGGTCAAAATAAGCCTCCGCCACCCCTTTAATTGCTAGGTTGTTGGCTTCTGTCGCCCCACTAGTAAAAACAATTTCTTCAGGAGTAGCGTTAATCAGACTGGCGATCGCTTCCCGTGCCTGTTTTACTGCCGCACTAGCCTCCCAACCATAGACGTGAGTGTTGGTAGAAGGATTGCCAAAGCTTTCCGTAAAATAAGGCAACATAGCATCTAGTACCCGTTTATCCATGGGGGTAGTAGCGTGGGCATCAAGATAGATTGGGCGTTGAGCCATTTTGTCTTTGTTAGTTATTAATTCTCAGCTATAAACATTTTAATTTACGTTTTCTCCTCTCCCCTGTTGAAATACAAGGTTTTATAGCTTTGAAGACCGCATTTATCGATTGCTAGCCCCATATCTGGCAGTTCAATCAATGAAAATAAATATTCAATTTAGAAGACAATAGTTTTCTCAGGAGTCGTTCTGGGCAATATAGATTGAGATATAGAAACAATTTATAACCAAATCAGTAATCAGTAATCAGTAATCAGTGCGCTGTCACGCATTTAATTTACTGGTTGAGAAAAGGAACAAAGGTGTATAGTTCCCTAAAGGACTCGCTTCGCGTCGCGCCGCATGTAGGAAAAGATAAGTATGCAATTTAAATCAACAACAGCTTAATCAGTAATTAGTAATCAGTAATCAGTCAGATGAAATATAAATTCAACCCTCGTAACCATCTATGTTCACTAGTTTGGACGTTGTTCTTGTTGATTACCGTAACTAAGGAAACCAAGCTGATCAACGGTATTACCTGCGCTGCTTTGTTTGGACTTCCTACCATTGTGGCGGGAATTAATCTACGAGAAAAAGCCGAACGCGATCGCCGACGACGAATTATTAGAATGATTACAGAAAAGCAAATGCTCACTGTTGGTCAAGCAGCCAATATATTAGATATTCCTGCCTCTGAAGCTCAGATGATGCTGAGTCAACTTTATCAAGAGTCCAGAATTGATATTGGTAATCGCAGTGATGACATGGCTGTTGTTTATCTTCCTCCCAAATAATTATGACGGAATGTGCGATCGCTTTAGGCAGTAATCAGGGTGATTCTTTAAACATTTTGGAGAATTCTCTTAATGCCCTCAATCAAATTCCTGGCATCAATCTTCAGGCTACCTCTAGCTGGTATCAGACTAAGCCTGTTGGGACAAAAGAACCCCAGGCTGACTATCTCAATGGTTGCGCCTTATTATCTGCGGCTCAAACTCCTGAAGAGTTACTGGCAATTCTACAGGCAACGGAAATTCAGTTTGGTCGAACCAGTAAAGGAGATCTTCAGCCTCGCACCCTGGATCTAGATTTATTGCTCTATGGCGATTTAGTATTAAATACTCCTAACTTAACTTTGCCCCACCCCAGAATGGCAGAAAGAGCCTTTGTCTTGGTACCGCTGGCAGAGATTGCCGCTGATTGGATCGAACCAGTCTCAGGCATGAAAATCGCTAAACTGTTGCGAAATGTGGATACATCTGGCGTACAGCCGATGGTTACAGCCTAGCAGAAGAGAGAATCAAACAATTTGGGAGCTAGTTAGATCGATTCGTCCTGCATCAATTAAAGCGCGATCGCGAATTCGACAAGAATCACACAAACCACAGGGGTTTTCTCCTCCCTGATAACAAGACCAAGTATCGGCTATGGGTACGTTTAATTCTAAGGCGCGGCGCACAATATCGACTTTGGTATCTTCTACTAAGGGGGCAATTAACTGTGGGGCATTACCTTCTACTCCCGCCTTAGACGAGAGATTGGCTAGCTGCTGGAAAGCCGCTAAATATTCGGGACGACAATCGGGATAACCAGAATAGTCTACGGCATTGATGCCCAGATAAATTGCTATAGCATTTTTGGCTTCGGCGAGGGAAAGAGCGATCGCCATAAAAACCGTATTTCTGCCTGGAACATAGGTAGAGGGAATAAGATC
>JBCBWB010000246.1:0-5683 GCA_039817275.1 Cyanobacteria bacterium J06648_1
GACCTTTCTGGTGGGCAGTGGCAAAAAATTGGTATGGCAAGAGCTTTTATGACCGATGCGCCAATTTTAATCTTAGATGAACCAACCGCTGCCCTGGATGCGATCGCTGAATATGAGTTGTTTGAGAAGTTTCGTACCCTTACCGCTGGTAAAATGACCTTTTTTGTCAGCCATCGTTTTTCTACCGTACAGCTAGCAGATCGAATTGTAGTCCTAGAACAGAGCAGAATTGTCGAAATTGGCTCCCACCAGGAATTGATGCATAATGATGGCTTATATCGTCAGATGTTTCTCAAGCAGGCTTCTAGCTATAACCTCTAAAGTATCTTTTTTCGCTTTTATTTTATTTTTTCAATCAACAACCCCAAACAATATTACCTTTAGTCGTTTACGCAAGTATAAAAAACGACTATAATATTCATCCACTCTAAAACTCTTCGTTTTCTCCCCTATCTTAAGCTATATAAAGTTTTATTGCTGTGTGATCGCTTTTATAACTCTAGTTAAATATACTGAGATTTTTTTTCTGCTCGGTATAATTATTAGCTATCATGACAAGGTAGATTAAAGGTTTATTCTGAAGCATTCATCTCATTATTTGGAATATCTTCCTTAGCAGATATTACGCAGACTCAACAATCTAGTCAGACAGAAGGCGCAAGTTTGTTTATGGTTGCGTTAATTTTAATGGCAAGAATCAAATCACTAAACCAAAAATGTCAAATGACATAAAAGTAGGAAAAGTGTATCCCTCATTACCATAAGCTACTTAACAAAAGCTTTTTTGTAATATTTTCTTAATTTTTTGAAGCAATTATGCTAATTTGAATTAGGCAGGGACTTACACAACCCTCAAAAATCTTGCACGTACCGTTTCTTTCGGAATAAATAATGACAAAGACTACCTCGGCAGTTCAGGCTTTTATCTCTAAGCACGACTGTGAGCCTCTAGCATGCCAGAACTTGGAGAATGCTGTAGAAGCCATTTGTTGTAGCGAACAGTTCAAGAGCCTATTGCTATCATTAATCGACAGTCCTGCTTTTTCCCAAGAATTAGGGATAGAGTTTGCTGAAGTTGATGCAGTAGAAGGTTTATCCGCCTGTCGCAAACTTCGGAGTTGTCTTAATCTCTCCGCTAGTCACTTTTTCGGTCTTCTGGCAGAACTTTTTGCTGCCTTTGACAAAACTGTAGGTCAGAAGTGGTATGAGTTTGCTAACAGAGTACATTCCTCTGAGCTAGGCAACATGAAGCTGCTAGATCTCCTGCAAAATAGTGCAGCAGCAGAATTTTATCAAGACCTAGCAGAACGTTTGGTCACCAAGAATCCTCATGCCATCTATCCTACTTCCAACTACCGTGAGAGCCGTGGATATGTAGAAAGCACTGATGATGACCAAACTATCGAGGCGGTAATGAGGTCGAGCACTTTTACCTCGATTAAAGTAATCGATAATTCCCTCGACCCCGAACAACTGCTGCTGAGAGATATGTATATCTCTCACGGACGCTGTGTTTGTTTAGTAGATCAAAATGTCGAGCGCTACTTCGGCGAACAGCTAGAGCATTACTTCGATTATCATCAAATTGAACTTAAGAAGCTAGTGTATCGGGCGATGGAAGTAGATAAAGGGATCTATACCGTCGAAAAAATGCTTGGTGACTTCAAAAATCTAGGCGTATCTCGTAATGAACCCGTACTAATTGTCGGTGGCGGCGTTTTGGCTGATACGGGAGGACTTGCCTGTGCGTTATACCATCGCAACACTCCCTATATCATGCTTTCTACCTCGATTGTAGCGGGTATTGATGCAGGACCTTCTCCTCGTACCTGTTGCGATGGTTTTGGCTACAAAAATCTATTTGGAGCATATCATCCCCCAGTTTTATCAATTACCGATCGCTATTTCTTCAAAACTCTCAAAGAAGGATGGTTGCGTCACGGCATTATCGAAATCATCAAAATGGCAGTAACTAAAGATTTAGAGCTGTTTGAAATGATGGAGCAAGCGGGAGAGCGACTGATTGCGACTCGCTTTGGAACTATCGATAGCGAAACAAGTTCAGAAATCGATTTGCTTTCTCAGAAAATTTTGGGAGCAGCACTGCGTAGCTACGTTGCTGCCGAATACGACAATCTGTACGAAACTCATCAATGCCGTCCCCACGCCTATGGTCATACCTGGTCTCCTGGGTTTGAAATCGAAGCGGGTTTGCTGCATGGACATGCGGTATCTATCGGTATGGGCTTTGGCGCCTATCTCAGCTATAAAATGAACTGGATCGATGAGGTGCAATTTAAGCGCATCATGAACCTAATTAGCTCTTTTGGCTTGAGCCTCTGGCACGATATTATGTTGAGAACAGATACTCTTTGGGCATCTCAACAAAAAATCTTTGAGAAGCGTGGTGGCAACCTGGTTGCACCTTTACCGAAGGGGGAAATTGGTCAGTGTGGATATCTAAATTCTCTAACTCGTACCGAGCTAGATCAGGCTGTCGCCGAATACCAGAAAATTTGCGCGGAATATCCCCGTAAAGGTCTGGGCATCGAACCCCACTGTAGCGATGTGGGTCTAGAAGACCCTTCTACTGTTGCTCATCAGCCTCTAGAGTCGATTGACGTCAATTCCCAACCCCTATCTGCCGTTTAGACTGATTCAGCAGTCACCATTGCAGTTAACCTATGTCCATGGAATATGATTTTCTAATTCCTCTCTACCGCGTGCGCTGGAACACCAGGGCTGTCTTAGAAGGAATTACTCGCCATTATCAACCTAGAACAATTCATTTAGTTGCACCTGAGACTCAGGTGGCGCAGCTATCTTTATTAGCTCAAGATTGGTCAATTTCCCGACTCCAGCTGCACCCAGAGGAAGAGTTCTTCAACTCCAGCGATTTAACCAAAAAGAGTATCTGTGCCGAATTAGATTTGGGCAAGTCTCTTTATACTCCTGGTTGGTTTTATCAACAGTTACTCAAGCTGGGTGCGTTTACTGCCATCGATTCTTTGAGTGAGTGGTATGTTGTCTGGGATAGTGATTTACTGGCTGTAAATTGCTGGAGATTAATCGAGCAGAAGGCAGCAGATATTAGTCATACCTTTGCCTTGTTGCAACACCGGCATTGGGGTAACGAGAAAATCGTCGCTCAGTGGGACAACTGGATTACTAAAGTTCTAAATGTTGAGGCGCTTAATGACCCAGAAGGAACTTTTGTGCCTCATCATATGTGGTTCAAGCAAGAGCATCTTAAATCTTTTGCTCATCAGATAAATCAGTATTATCAGTCCGACGAACATTGGTTAAAGCTAATGATGCGTTCGGCAAATGACTTTGGCACCTTCAGCGAATACTGGGCTTACGTATCATGGGTAGCAGCGATCGCTCCCCATGATTTATCTTTCTACCCCTATCAAAGTTTTGGCTCAACTACCGAAAGGTTTTTTGATGATGGTACGGGTTTATTTTCTGCGGCATTGAAACAACATCAATCGACAAAATCATCAGAAATAGAATTATCAGAAACAAATTTTTATCCTACCTACGCTGATATTTATTCCTTTATCGAGTCAGCCTATGGCAAAGATTCTTTACCCTCATCCCTTTCTTTTGAGAGTAGTCCACGACATCTACACAAAGATCAAGCAAACTTACATATTGAAGAATTGCGATCGCGTTGGAATCCGAGGGATACAGATATGGAATTAAACAAAAATTGAATAATTAGCTTTACTTCAAAGTAGCCAATTAATAAATTAATAAATAGCCATAAAAAATCTGCGATCAACAACCAAATTAATCGCAGGTTGTAGTGTGTAAATAATTAGCACCTTACCAAAAATCAACACACTGATAAGTTAAGAACTGCTTGGTTAAATTTAAGCTCTGGCTTAACCAAGGGGATGAAATAATAGATCGGGATAAAAACGATTAAATTCGATTAAGATCCCTGCTGTAAAAGTCAGTAGAGCCATAATCAAAACTGGGGCAGTCGAAAGAAACTTTTGTAAGTCTCCCATAGTATTCTCCTATGAAACAATAAAGATGTGGTTTAGCGGGGAGAAACGGTGATTTCCGATTCATCAGCAAACATTTTGCCGCTGGTAATTTCGCCAAAGGCAAGCAGAGGCCAAGTTGCCGCAGCTAACATTTTACTGATAGCTAAGGGAACGTTGAGCACAATCTCTTGCATTTCAGCATTCTTCTCATCTCTAACGGCAATGATATAGGAGCGACCAGCCCAGCCAATCCAGCCAGCGATATATAAGAACATAATGCTGGGGATAAAGAAATCGCCCATGTGTGACCAGCGACCATCTACGATCAGATGGGGATATCCTTCAGGACCACAAAGAGCTTCAGCATAGCGCTCGGCTCTAATTTGTCCAGAGTTCGGATCGCTGGTGGTATTGCGGAAATTTTTAGCTTTTTGGATGTAGGCGGGATTTTCTCCACAGGGAGTTAAGCCTGCGACATCATCAGCATTCGCTACAGGTGAAAAACTAAACCAGAGCGTAAATACTAATACTAAAGCAAACAACCTTCTCATGAATATGTTTCCTTTTGTGACAGATAATTATTGTGTTTGTACAAAAGCGCCAAGATAGATTCTAGACGCTAACTAATAGATAAATTTATCAAAGGATGGCAACAATTTTAGCGATCGAAACAAGTTGTGACGAAACAGCGGTGGCAATCGTAAAGAACCGTCAAGTTTTAAGTAGTATTGTTTCTTCTCAGATCGAATTGCACCAAACTTATGGTGGAGTCGTGCCTGAATTGGCTTCACGACAACACCTAGAAATAATTAATCCCTGTATCGACCAGGCGATCGCCGCAGCAAATTTGACCTGGCAGGAGATAGATGCGATCGCCAGTACCTGTACCCCTGGTTTAGTGGGTGCTTTACTGGTTGGAATGGCGGCGGCTAAAACTTTGGCAATGCTTCATGATAAGCCTTTTTTGGGGGTGCATCATCTAGAGGGACATATCTATGCCTCCTATCTCGCACAGCCTGAGTTACAGCCACCCTTTCTCTGTCTGTTAGTATCTGGAGGTCATACCAGCAGTATTCATGTCCAGGACTATGGCTCGTATCAGCTATTGGGTTCAACCAGAGACGATGCGGCAGGAGAGGCTTTTGATAAGGTGGCGCGGTTACTCGATCTGGGCTATCCAGGGGGACCAGTTATCGATCGCCTGGCACAGCAGGGCAACCCCAAAGCATTTGAGCTACCAGAAGGACGGATCTCTCTACCTGATGGCAGAGGTTATCATCCCTATGACTTTAGCTTTAGCGGCATGAAGACGGCAGTGTTGCGCTTAACTCAGAAGCTAGAAGCGGCAGGAGAGATTCCGATAGATGATGTAGCGGCTAGTTTTCAGCATACGGTAGCCAAGGTCTTAACTAAGCGTAGCGTCAAGTGCGCCCTGGACTACGGCTTGGACACGATTACCATTGGCGGTGGAGTGGCGGCTAACAGTGGGCTGCGGCAATATCTTCAGGCAGCAGCAGATCAGCACAATCTCAAAGTATATTTTCCACCACTAAAATACTGTACCGATAATGCGGCAATGATCGCCTGTGCCGCCGCCCAACACTATAATTTGGGTCATACCTCCAGTTTAGATCTCGAAGGACAGTCGCGAATGGCGATCGATCGCGTGATGGAACTATATCAGC
>JBCBWB010000247.1:0-5567 GCA_039817275.1 Cyanobacteria bacterium J06648_1
AAAAATACTAGGAGAATTTGCCGTTACTCTCTCCCTAGCGGTAATTTGCATGCTGGTAGTGCTTTATTTACCCTTCCGCCGTTGGTTAGAACCTTTGGTTATTGGCTTATCTTTACCCCTGTCCATTGTCGGGGCGATGCTAGCTTTACTGGTTACTCAAAGCGATTTTGGCATGATTTCCCTGATCGGCTTGATCTTCCTGCTGGGATTACTCGATAAAAATGCCATCCTACTTCTAGACTACGCTAATCAACTGCGTAACTCTGGCATGAAACGTACCGAAGCCATTCTCAATACGGGAGTTGTCCGTCTACGCCCAATTGTTATGACCACCTTTTCTACCATTTTAGGTATGTTACCCATCGCTTTAGGCTATGGCGCGGGTGCAGAATTACGGCAACCCATGGCAGTAGGTATTATCGGTGGTTTGATTACTTCTTCTTTGCTTAGTTTAATTGTTGTTCCCGTACTTTATACCCTCCTGGAAGATCGGGGTTTGAAAGAGTAAATATGTTTTGCCTTAAGTTACAGATTGCTAAATCTTAAACATTCGATTTAACTTTTCGATAATACAACAATTTTGTTGTGTTATTATCAAACTGTATACGTGGATGAAGAGAGGTTGGTTGTATACAAAATGAGTAACAAGTCTAGACCAAATAACAAAGACAAACTATGTCACTGCCCAACTTTGACACGAATGGAAATCTTCCCGCAGGAATTCATACCTGTACTTGGGAAGAGGTTAAGGAAAAGCTAGCTTTTAATGCTCGTCGCCAAGAATTACTTGCAGGATTAAAACGTGCCTGTGATGTCTTGAAACAAGCTGGATGCGACACTATTTATATTGACGGTAGTTATGCTACCAATAAAGAATTCCCAGGTGACTTTGATGTCTGCTGGAAAGACGATAACGTTGACCTAAAACTATTGCTGGAATTAGATCCAGTACTGTTAGATTTTAGTCAAAAACGCGCTGCTCAAAAGGCAAAATACGGTGGAGAGCTATTTTTAGCCAGCACCATAGCAGATGCTAAAGGTCAGACATTTCTCGAATTTTTCCAAAGAGATCGAGATGGAAACCCCAAGGGAATTGTAGAAATACATCTATGAATGTCTCCTATAAATACTAAAAATGATATTAAACGAACGCCAATATGGAATTACCAAGACGAAGGTAAGAGAGTTTGAAGAGGCTATTGCTAAACTCAGCGATAGTCCCAAAGCTACAGATATCAATGAGCAAATACGTCATCAGGCTCATCTTGATACCTTGAACAGTCAGCTAGAAGAATTTCAAGAGGATATAAAAGAATACGAAGAACTAAAAAAAGGTGATATCAAAAGCCTTAAGTTGAACTTTGAAAATCTTCCAGAGGCACTAATTAAAGCGCGGATTATTCGTGGCTTAACTCAAGCGCAGTTAGCTGAAATTTTGCAAGTTAAACAACAGCAGGTACAAAGAGACGAAACTAATAAGTACGCTAGTGCCAGCTTTACTAAGATTTTAGGAATTCAAAAAGCTCTTAATCTGGAAGTTAAAGAGGAGTTGATTTTTAAATAATTTATCTTATGCACTGTTAATCCTGAGCAGCGCATAAACTTTGATACTCAATAATAAAAAAGCTACTAAAAAAGAGCGATCGCAATATGAGTCAGAATAATGATATGAACTCTGAATATGATTTTAGCCAAGGAAAACGAGGCGCTATTGAATCAGTTACACCAGGAAAAAGCCCTATTACGATCCACCTCGACGATGATGTTTTAGCTTGGTTTCGACATGAAGTTCTTGAAAAAGGTGGTGGCAATTATCAAACATTGATTAATGATGCTTTGCGCCAACACATTCAGCAAATTTGAACCTCTAGAAGAAACGCTACGGCGGTTTTACGTGAATAACTTAAACAAGTGAAAAAACCGTAGTTTTCTCAGACAGATTAAAGTAAATGATCGAGAATTACCTGGAATACTTCTTTGGCTTCGATCGCATCACTATTCAATACATCCTGCTGCTGGGTAATTAATAAAGGCGATCGCTCTACAGAATCGGTAAGATGACCGTGAGAACCCTCAACTAGACTGGCATCTAGGGGAATTACGTCCATTAGATAGCGGAAACCGAGTTTCTTTTTGAGTAAAGTTAGACCTACTTTTACTTTAGGTAAGCTAATTTCAGGATCAAGGAATAGTTCGACAGGATCGTAGCCAGGCTTGCGGTGAATATCGACAGTACGGGCAAAATCGGGGGCTAGCTTGTCGTCTAGCCAGTAGTAGTAAGTAAACCAGGCATTTGATTTAGCGATCGCAATTAGTTCTCCCGAGCGATCGTGATTAAGATGATATTGTTCTTTGCTACCACTGTCTAAAACTAGATCGATACCAGGCGTGTTTTCTAAAATGTCCCATACTTGAGACATGCAGCTAGGATCGTTAACATAGACATGGGCAATCTGATGATCGGCGACAGCAAAAGCTTTACTCGCCCCTGGAATAAGGATTTCTTTGCCCAGTTCTTCCCTGACGGTAATTAAACCCTGTTCGCGCAAGAGGCGGTTGAGATGGATGGGCTGGTTTACTTCAGTGATGCCATATTCGGAGAGGACAATTACCTTGCCGTTTCTCGCTTCGTAGAATTCAATCAAATCTTGGCAGACGCGATCAATTTCGCGCAGATCTTGTGCCACGTCGTCGGGGTTTGTACCTGCTTTTTGCAGACAGTAATCGAGGTGAGGTAAATAGACTAAAGTTAGAGTTGGACTATGTTTTAACTCTACCTGTTTGGCTGCATCGGCAATCCACTGAGTTGCTTTAATAGAAGTATTGGGACCCCAGAAGTTAAACAGGGGAAATTCGCCTAACTCTTCTGTCAGCCAGGGACGCAAACTCATTGGTTCAGTGTAGATATCGGGTAGCTTGCGACCATCGGCTGGATACATGGGGCGCGGCGTTACGGCATAGTCCACCGTGGAATACATGTTGTACCAACCAAATAGATTTGCACAGGTAAATTCAGGATCGAGCATTTTTGCCTTGTCCCAAATCTTCGGCATCTGCACCAGCTTATTTGACTGTCTCCACAGCTTGACTTCACACTCATCGCGAAAATACCAGCCGTTGGCAACAATTCCATGTTGGTCGGGGTTTTCTCCCGTATAGTAAGTTGCTTGGGCGGTACAGGTGACAGCGGGTAAGACGGGTTTAATCGAGGTAGTTTTGCCTTGGTTTTGCCACTTGGCAAGAAATGGCGTGTGTTCGCCGATTAATTCTGGGGTTAAGCCGACGACGTTGAGGACGATTGTTTTATCCATGATTTTGATTACTAATTATTTGCGAAGCTACACGGGTTGGTAAAGCGCCTTTGTCCTTTAGGACTGACAATATCCATTGGTATTCCCGCTCGATAGATGTCGAGATATCTAATTTCATTTCTGCGGGTAATACTTCCCAGGTATAAGTTTCAATTTCTAGGTGATGTCCTACAAAGTCATTAGGCAACATCTGTAAGAGTTCAAATATATGATCTTGAGTCGATTCAAATAGCTGATAGCTGGAAAGAAATATCGGCACGTGGAAGTGCGTACGCCATTCTGTCGCCTCGGTAGTCAGGAAGTGATTTAAGGCATCGCCTAAATCGTCGTAGTGTTTGAGATTACTATTACCATGATTAGCAATTACCTGATGAAGGTAGGTAGATTCAGCAAAAGGGGTTAGTCGATCCAGAATTGCCTGACGCAGTTCTAATTCGGTGGGAATTTGGATCTTAATCGCCGAACTAAGCTGAATTTTGCCAATCTTGATGTTCGCATCCTGAAAAGAGCGAATAATATCCTGTGGCTGTTCGTACTCGACGGCAAAATGGCAGGTATCGTAGCAAACACGAATATGTTCCCGAATCCAGGCTTCGGCAGTAATTAAATCTATTCCCTGCTTCGTCTGTAAATATTTGCTTGCGACAGGGATTAACCAGTCTTGAAAGTAATCAATTATTTCCTGAGTGTTTTCTAGCATCCCGTCGGGTTCGGGTTCGAGATCGATGTGAATTATTTTGCCCGTAGTTTGTTTAATTTCTGCTAGTTTAGCGATCGCCTGAGCTAAATTAAGGCTACCCTCATGTAAGATTCGTTCTTTATCCTCTGTGTCGCACCACCAGGGTTTATAAGAAATCGGTAGAGTTGAAATACCGCCGTCCAGATTTTCTGGTAATAAAACTGACAAAATCTCAATTAACCGCAGGGTGTAGTTAAGGCGATCGCTTTTTGTCCAGTCGGGGGCGTATACTTTATCCTTAACTACCTGATGATGAAAGCTGCCAAAGGGAAAACCGTTGAGGGTAAAAACATATAAATCTTCTGACTCTAACCAAGTTTTAAATTCAGTTAGATTATGCCCCGTCAGTAATTCTTGAGCGGCAATATCCGCCAGACGTAAGCCAATACCAAAAGGCTTGTAGGGAGACAAACGACTTTTTAGCTGGGGAATATATTGTTTGAGATTACTTTTAACTTCTGCCCAAGTTTCTCCAGGATGAATATTGGTGCAGTAGGTAAGGTGGAGGTTGTTCTGGGTTGCTAGCTTCACAGAAAGTAGAGAACTTATCGCTATAGAGTGAGAATTATCCGTAGCTACAGGCGATCGCCAATCAGACTATCAGTCAATCAGTTCTGGCGTAGCTTCTCTTAACGTTCCCTATTCCTACGCAAATCTTGCTAACGACTATTCAAAAGTTGTTCGACAATTAAGTTTTTTAGATAGACGATAAGCTTCAGCTTTAAAGTAGTGGTGTATTTCTTCTTTTTGACTATATTCCGAGCAAAATATTTTCCTCGAGAAACACACCCGATGAGCCGTTTTTTGGCTGTCATTATCTAACCCCAGGAATTAGAGATCGCCTTTAGCTTCAAGTTCCTGCAACATGAGGATTGCTTTACGGTAGATCGGAATTTTTACTTCACCTACTTCTACTCCTTCGCCTAGTTCCTTGAGCAGCATAATCGCCAGCTCTCCGCCCAAATGCTCGCGGAATTCATCTAATCCAGCGAAAATAGTAGTTTTTACTTCATCTGAACTTAGATTAACCCCTAATTCAGGAGCATAAAGCGTGAATCCAAGCTGTTTGAGAGTAGCAATGATTTGTTCCCAAGCGGATTTGGTCAACATACCGATTAGATAAGCATAGGTACAGTCTAAAGCCATGCCGATCGCTACTGCTTCTCCATGACGCAAGCGGTATTGGGTCATATGCTCTAGTTTATGGGCTGACCAGTGACCAAAATCGAGAGGACGAGAAGAACCCATTTCAAAAGGATCGCCGTAGTTGGCAATATGATCTAAATGTAGTTCACAACAGCGATAAATTAGCTGTTCCATTGCTTTAGCATCTCGTTGCGCTAGTTTTGCGGCATTATTGCTAATAAACTCAAAGAAATCTTTGTCTTTAATCAAGGCAACTTTTACCGCCTCGGCAATCCCACCACGCCAGTCGCGATCGCTCAATGTAGTCAAGAAAACACAATCATTAAGCACTGCCGCAGGTGGGGCAAAAGTACCCAGAAAGATCTTTTTTC
>JBCBWB010000248.1:0-5456 GCA_039817275.1 Cyanobacteria bacterium J06648_1
GTGTAGGTATTGTTTCCTAATTTGACTACATCACCGTCATCTGCGGCGGCGATCGCCTCTTCGAGATCGCCGTCAAAATCGTGATCTACATAAATTATCTGATTTGTTCTTTGAGCAACACCATTATTGTTTCGGCTGTTAATATTACTTGCGTTGTTCATAGAAACTCTGGTTTATATTTTGTATTGCCGCTTCAGCAAATTTTTTCTTCTTATCAGTACTTGAGGAAATAATGTTTTCTTAAGCTTTTTTGCTCGATCTTAGCTTTTTTTGCGCGTTTTTCCCTGACTAGAGGTTTGATCAAATAATATCTACGGCAGAAAGCTAGGCGCTGCCTTTTTTACTTATGTTCGCAATAGGTCTTATAAGTATCGATGGGGTTAATCTTACTTAATCTATGACAATCTGGACTATGACAATCTAGAGAAATTTAATCTTGCTTGCCTACTTGGTCAATTAAGTAAAGCCATTGAAGTTATCAATCAGTAGGCAGTAGGGCAAAATTGTTTTCCGATTTGAGATAGAGCAAAAGTGAACAGCAAAAAAAAGAACGTGTAGTTATTTTGCTTGGGGTATTTAACAGTAAAACTCAAAAATAAGTCTAGATACTAGTTAGGTATTAGTTTAAATATAAAATATGATGCCAATTGCTCAAAAGCTAAAATATGAATTAAAACTGGAGTCAAATATCCTGGTCTAGCAATCAAATTGAATACTCTCGCAGCTTAGTTAATTCTCTTTTTGGCTTCTGTTCTTTTTCCGACTGTTGGTCTAGCATTGCTAAAATTTCTGTTACCGCTTCATGGACATCCTGAATAAATTTATTGCGATCTAAAATAGTAGCTTGCTGTCTGCCGTAGGTTATTTGGAGAATTCTATCTTGATAGTCAAAATGAAATTCGTTTGGCTCTACTAGAGGGTCAATTACAATGCTTTTTCCTATTTTGACATTTTGCGCTGCTTCGACCAAGACTTCGAAAAAAACGTCGAGGTTAGTAAATTTTTCGACTACCTCCCCCTCATCGCCAATAATATATAGATCCCCCGTCGGATCGATCACATCAATCCCGTTTTTTTCATCAAAATTCCATTTTAAATAGCTCATTGTCAAATTTAGTCTCCTGAAAGTTTCGACGATTAATTATTAAATTGATCAATAGGATCAGTACTAACTGCTTGCTTAGATAGTGATATGGCTCAAGATCATGCTGCTCTAACTATGCTCCCACTTCTGCTAGGTAGCGGTGGACAAACATAATTGCGATCGATCCTTCTCCTACTCCTGAAGCCACTCGCTTAACTGAATTATGTCGAACATCTCCAGCGACAAAGATCCCAGGAACACTGGTTTCTAGTAAGAAAGGATCGCGATCGCGATTCCAGCCGCGAAAATCTTCGCTTTGTTTTAAATCTGCTCCCGTATAAATAAAGCCGCGTTTATCTCTGGCAACGACACCATCAAGCCACTCGGTTTCTGGTTTAGCGCCGATAAAAATAAACAGTGATTTGGTTTCAACCCTCTCGGTTGTTCCAGTTTGGTTATTTAGGAGGGTCAATCCTGTAAGGTTACTTTCGCCATCTACCTCCGCCACTTCTGTATGAGTTAGTACTTCAATATTATCAGTAGCGTCGATCTGATCGATCAAATATTGGGACATACTTTTGGCGAGAGACTCTCCTCGCACTAGCATAGTTACCTTTGAGGCATATTGGGAAAAGTACATCGCTGCCTGTCCCGCCGAATTAGCGCCACCAACTAAATAGATGTGTTCATCCTTACAGGCGATCGCTTCGGTTTTTGCGGCACCATAATAGACTCCTCTTCCCGTCAGGCGATCGCAGCCTGGTAGCTCTAGTCTGCGCCAGAAAACCCCCGTTGCCAGCAGTAAGGCATGACAGCTGATTTCGCTACCGTCGGCAAGGGTGACAATGCGATAAGAGTTTTCTAATCTGACGTTAACTGCCTCTTGGGGAGTCAAGATTTCTACCCCGAACCGTTTTGCCTGAGTTACCCCTCGCCGAGCCAGGTCGTCACCGCTTAAACCAACAGGAAAGCCCAAATAATTTTCAATCCTAGAGCTAGACCCTGCCTGTCCTCCAGGAGCGGAACGTTCAATCATCACCGTGCTTAAACCCTCTGATGCTCCGTATACTGCCGCCGCCAAGCCAGCCGGACCGCCACCCACAATTACTAGGTCATAAAAAGGCTTTTCTGCCTGAGTTTGTAGTCCAATTTTCTCGGCAACCTGGAGGTTGCTAGGCTGTTCTAGTCTGTCTCCGTTGGGAAATAAGACCAGGGGGAGCTGGGGACGTTCGCTTTTATGGGCGACATATTCAATTAGCTTTGTGGCTTCTGCGGCAATTTCGATATCCAGCCACTGATAGGGAATTTGGTTACGCGCCAGAAAATCTTTGACATTGTGAGAACAGGGCGACCAGCGATCGCCAATCACTCGAATACCCTCAAAAGCGGGGCGGTAGACTGCCAACCAGTCGTCTAACAAATCGTCCAGGACAGGATAGAGCTTTTCCTCTGGGGGATCCCAAGGCTTGAGCAAATAGTAATCGAGCCTAGCTGTGTTGATCGCCTCAATGGCAGCATTAGTATCGGCGTAGGCGGTTAATAATACTCGTTTGGCTTTAGGAAACATGGGTGCAGCCTGTTCGATAAACTGTACTCCATTCATATCTGGCATTCTCTGGTCGCTTAGGAGTAAAGCCACCGTTTCGTTACGCACCTTTAGCTGCTGTAGAGCCTCAATTGCCGATGCTCCAGAATTAGCCCGCACAATGCGAAAGCGATCGCCATATTTTTGTCTCAGATCGCGAGAAATTGCCTGTAGCACCTCTAAGTCATCGTCTACGGTCAAGATTGTTGGTTTAGCCATGGTTTAGATAAAAAATGAGGAAGGAAGAGGAATGGAAAGGTACAGTCGCTATTGAGGGAGGGTGACTGTATGAACTACCTCATAAAGATGATATTCATTGTCGGCAATGCCTTCCCAGTATGGTTTGTCACTGCTAAATCCTGTTTTTTTGGTAAGCTCGGCGATCGCTTCTTGATTTTCCCACTGTCCATAATTGATGACCCTGGTTCCGTCTAAACTACGATGAAAGGTAGCAGAGACTAGCCCTGACTGTTCCATAGCTGGTTTAAGATGCTCTTTGGCTAATTCAATCATGCGTGGTTGATCAGACTCAGACATGCTAAATTCGGCAAAATGGGTAATATATTCTCCCGCTGTTATTTGCGGTGTTCCCACTTTCGATTCTGAAGCGACAATCTCATAGATATGGGAGTCAGGAGTATCAAATTCAAACAGTTTGGCTGCTTTTGCCTGAACCTCGCTATTGCCTCTAAAGGCTTGAAAAGCTTCCAGATCCGCCCATTGGGCATAGTTAACAACTTTTACCCCATCAATACTCCGATGAAGATTGGCGGCAACAAAACCTGGCTGAGTTTTGACAGTTTCTAGAAACTCTTTAATTACGCCAATTAGGTCTTGCTGCTGTTCAGGCTTGACTCTAAAAATAATAATTACGGTAATCAGACTATTATCCAAAGCAAGAGTTGTCATGATTCGATTGAAGTATTACGACCAGCAGAGAATTTAGATCATCGAAAACAATAGCTGAGATGGCTTTTAAAAATGAATAACTGATATTTAAGCCTCTGTTTTATTGCCTCTACCTAGCCATTTTAATATTTTTCAGTAAATTTACTTACAACTAAAGTCTGGTTTTGGTCGCAATGCGGCTCGACGATATTTGGTGTGATTAGCAAGTATCATCTTTGATGCTCTCAAATTTGTTCGGGGCGATCGCCATTTGCTGTATTTAGACTGGCAAAGTCAAACAGTTGTGGATCGGCTAAGTGAGAAGGAGTAATGTTTTGGAGACTATGGAACAGGCTATTAATTCGACCAGGGGTTTCTCTTTCCCAAGCCTGTAGCATCTGCTTGATCTGTACTCGCTGGAGATTATCTTGACTACCGCACAGATTACAGGGAATGATGGGAAACTGGCGCACCTTGGCGTATTTCTGAATTTCTGCCTCACTACAGTAGGCTAAAGGACGAATAACAATATTATTGCCATCGTTGCTCAACAGTTTAGGCGGCATGGCTTTGAGTTTGCCACCATAAAACATATTGAGAAAAAGAGTCTCCACAATATCATCGCGGTGATGTCCCAAGGCAATCTTATTAATTCCTTCCTCTTGTGCCACCCGATAGAGAATGCCCCGACGCAGACGAGAACACAAGCCACACATAGTTTTGCCTTCAGTCACAATACTGGTAACGGTGCTGTAGGTATCTTGTTCGACAATCCGAAACGGAACGTTTAAAGCGGTCAAATACTCAGGTAAAATATGTTGCGGAAAACCTGGCTGTTTTTGATCCAAATTGACTGCCAGTAGCTCAAATTTAACTGGTGCTTTACGCTGGAGACTCAGCAGCAAATCGAGCATGGTGTAGGAGTCTTTGCCTCCCGATAAACATACCATCAGGCGATCGCCATCTTCAATCATCTGGTAATCGGCGATCGCCTTCCCCACTTGCCCTCGCAGTCGCGCCTGAAGTCTTTTAAAATTCTTAGAAGTGCGAACCTTAATAGCTTCCATATCTTATTTGATTACTCTGTTGTTAAGTTTACCTAGTCAACAGTAAGTATATCTTTGCCGCAACTGACCAATAGCGATCATTAATAAGTTTATGGGGCGTTGGTAAATGCGTAATGCTATTGTTCCAGAAGGTTATTTTTCTAAAGTATTTGCTGGAAAATCGGTATGTATTAGGTGAGCAGGTTGTTCTAAGGCAGCATCAGATTGAGCCAGATCCTTAACCCCTGCCAAGATAAAGGTAGCCATGACGCTAGAAAACACCAATACCCAGAGGGTAACAGGTCCAGAAGTCCCGCTAAATTTGAGACCAGCAAATTCAAACGACACAGTTTTACCCGTTACTAATTCAAATGCCAACACAATGGCAAATGCCACTACGGCAGAAAAAGCGACAACTCCAAACAAAGCAAAACTGGGGTGAATAGGAGAATTCCAATACATTCTATAGCCAATAATTACGGGGATACCAAAAAATAAGAACATAAAAACAATGCCGACCGTTAGCTTAAGCCACCAAGGAAAATCGCGGCGTAAATCTTGGTCTTTACTTGCTCTGACACCTGCATCTTCAAGGTTAGTAGGTGTTTGTATCACGGTTTCTTCGGGATTTGGATTATTCATCATAAGTATTTGATTTTTAAAAAATTATTTGTTTTTTGTAATATTTCGCTTTAGTTTCAATTTGAAACTTACGTTGTTAGTTAATCCTATCGGCGATTATTAAATTTGTTTATCAAGAATAATGAACATCAATAATTTGTCTTGGTTCAATCGCTACTGAATAAATCTTGGTGAGCGACGGTTAGAGTTAATTGCTCAGTATGGCGATCGC
>JBCBWB010000249.1:0-5385 GCA_039817275.1 Cyanobacteria bacterium J06648_1
CTAACTCGATTGAGTCAATTACGGAAGTTACGATCAATCCTGCTAGCAGTCTGGCAGTGAGCGTTTTAATCTTGAGTTTACCGCCGACGTGCTGGAAGTAAATCTGGCGGGAATTAGTTATGAACGAGGCGACAATCTAATCTTAGACATAGAATTTGCTGGAGATGTGATCGAAGAAGTTTAGTCTCAATCCAGATTAATTGCTAAATTAATAACCATCCGTTGCCCATCACCTAAGCAGAAAAAGTGGATTCATCGATCGCCGATTTAAGACAAAATTATACCCTCGCAGGATTAGCAGAAGCCGATGTGGATGCCGATCCGATCAAGCAGTTTAACCTTTGGTTTCAACAGGCTTTGGATGCCGACTTGACCGAACCCAATGCCATGACTATCGCCACCGCCACCCCTGATGGTAAACCCACAGCGCGGATTGTGTTACTCAAAGGAGTTAGCGATCGCGGTTTTGTTTTTTATACCAACTATGAAAGCCAAAAGGGACAGCAGTTAATTGCCAACCCCCATGCTGCCTTAGTGTTTCTTTGGCAGAAGTTAGAAAGGCAGATTCGCATTGAAGGCAGAGTCGAAAAACTATCCACGGCAGAATCAGCCGAATATTTTCATAGTCGCCCGAAAGCTTCCCAGCTTGGCGCTTGGACATCCGATCAAAGTCGCGTTATTCCCAATCGTGAAGTATTAGAACAAAAACAGGCTGACCTAGAAGCTCAGTATAGTGATGATGCTACTATTCCTCTTCCTCCTCACTGGGGCGGTTTTCGTGTCGTCCCCAGTCGAATTGAATTCTGGCAGGGTCGTCCCAGTCGCCTTCACGATCGCTTAGTATACGATCTACAGGCGGATGGTAATTGGTCAATTAGTCGATTATCTCCGTAAAAACCAGGGCATTATTTTGCCACCACCGCATGAATGATTTAATTGCCTTGGATACGGTCGATCTTTTTTTGTGTTTAGGACTGATCGGTATTGCGATCGCTCTATCTCTTTGGCGTAAACTCAACCTGGAAAAGCAGTTGGCATATAGCGCCGCCCGTTCATTGATGCAGCTTATTGCGATCGGCTATATCTTAGATATTGTTTTTGCGATCGATAACTGGCTGGTGGTGCTGGGTATCTTGGGAGTAATGATTAGCATTGCTTCGGTTGTCACCCGCAACCGCATCGACCAAAAGCTTAAAGGACTCTTACCCACGGTCATCCTCTCTCTCGTCGCCAGCAGCGCCTTTACCTTGGGTTATGTAATTCTCTTAATTGTCCAGCCTGATCAATGGTACGAACCCCAGTATCTCATTCCTCTAGCGGGGATGCTGTTTGGCAACGCCATGAATGGTGCATCTCTGGCGGGAGAACGTTTACTAAGTTCAATCAATCAAAACCGTCTGGAGATTGAAACCCACCTGAGTTTAGGGGCAACAGGTAAACAGGCGATCTCTCGCTATCAACGTGAGGCAATTCGTACAGGCTTGATTCCCACTCTTAACAACATGATTGTTATGGGTTTAGTTAGTCTGCCAGGCATGTTCACAGGACAGGTATTAGGGGGTAGTAATCCCCGCGACGCCGCTTCCTATCAGATCTTAATTCTCTTTGCGATCGTGTTAGTTAATTTGATGACCACGGTATTGCTTACTGAAGGAATATATAAAAAGTTTTTCAATCAGCGAGAACAATTAATTGGCTAGTAGCGTTAGCTAATTTTGTCGCAACTCAGTAAATTATTTGTGTTAGTTTTGTAGTTTACAACACTAAGACTTAAATACTATAGTGAAAATTTATCTAGCGAGATCGATCAAGTGTTCATTATTGCTCCTGTTATTATCTGTTTTACCTTCCGCCGCTCAAGCGCAGCAAGCTCCAAAAGGGGCAATTCGGAAAGGATCTTTGTCTAATCAAAAGCTGATTAGTGATGCGATGCTTGGGGTTGCCGTAAATGTATCCCAGCGTGGTTGTGAAACGCCAAGAAATTTTGTGCCTTATGTCAGCCGATTGCCAGAAGGTGAAGTGGGTTCGAGAACATGGCAAGAAATTTGGGTTGTTTACGGCTGCGATCGCCAATATCCAGTCACAATTGATTTTAGTGAAAACGGAGCAAACTCGGCTAATTGGACTATTAGATAGCTTTTGGCGCGGATTAAGACTAAATCCTGTTTTCAAAACCAAATATTGACGCACTATTCCAACTTACGGCTAGCGGCAGACATGGCGTAACAGCAGACAAAATAGATTGCCGCGACGAATAAATATACCTCGCCATAACGTCCCAAATATTTAGGATTGGCAAGAATTGACTGAGACATACCCAAAAGATCTGTCATACCGACGATCGCCAGCAGAGAAGTATCCTTAAACAGAGCAATAAACTGCCCTACCATGCTCGGAATTACAGTTTTGAGTGCCTGGGGCAAAATAACAAACCAGAGGGCATAAACCGAGTTTAGACCCAGGGCTTTGGCAGCTTCCCTTTGTCCACGAGGAATCGACTGTAAACCACCCCGTACATTTTCTGCCAGATATGCCGCACTGTAGAGAGTGAAACCAGCGATCGCTCTAATAACCCGATCCAGGCGAATCTCAGGGGGCAAAACCAACGGCAGCATTACCTGTGCCATAAAGATGATCGTAATTAGGGGTACGCCACGCACTAATTCAATATAGGCGATCGACAACCAGCGAATCACAGGTAAATCGCTCTGTCTCCCCAATGCCAGCAAAACTCCAAAAGGGAAACACAGTAGGATACTGATAATCGCCACAGGGATAGTCAGCATCAAACCGCTGACGCGATCGAGATTAACACTATTGCCTCCCAGCAAAAGCCAAATATTAAAGCCAAAGGCAAGTATCCAGAGTACAGGCAACCAGCTTAGAAAATTGGGCGCTTGACCACTAAGTTTCTTACCCAGAAAAGCACCCGCAATTAGCAGCAGCAACATCCCTAGCAAGATGGCGCTTGACTGAACTCCCCCAGGAATCGCCACCAAGCCGCAGGTAACGGCAAGCAAACCCAAAATAATTAAAATACGTCGAGTAAATAACTTGACTGCCTGATGAGCAAAAACGCCCCAAGATATACCGCCTAGAGCAACAATCACCCCCAGAGTTATCCAAGCGCGCCATAAAGACTTAACAGGATATCTGCCGACAAAAAATAGCCGAAAATTGGCTTGCAGTACAGTCCAGTCTGCCGCATAAAAAGCCCAGGTAAACAGTTTGGAACCTACCCAATAAACTATACCCAAACTAACAATCGTCAGGATGTAGTTATACCAAGAACTGAATAGATTTTGCTTCAGCCATTTGCTGGGAGAGATCTGAGTTAACGGCGCTTGTCCTGGTTCAATCTTGCCAATAGTCATTATGAATAATTAAAAGTCTGAATAATTAAAAGTCTGGGAGAAATGTATCAACTAAAATCTCAAATCTTCCCCAAGAGATAAGGTTTCCTGTACGGTAAGCTATTAGTTAACTCTCCGTTTGCAGCTATGCCAGTTCTAGATAATCAAAAATATGCGATCGCTCTCCATACTAGTACACCGCAACTGGGTATAGCTGTAAACAATTATGCAGGAGATAGCCGTAGTCAAACTTGGGACTTGGGTAGAGGTCTAGCATCTGGGCTACATAAATATTTAGCCGAAATTTTACGCCCTCAAACTTGGCAGGACATAGAGTTTATTGCCGTAGCTAGAGGACCAGGAGGCTTTACGGGGACAAGAGTGGGAGTAGTTACCGCTCGAACTATCGCTCAACAGCTCAAGATCCCTCTGTTCGGTATTTCTAATCTTGCGGCGATCGCATTTCAACACCCGCAGCCTGCCAAACTCTTAGCGGTGCAAATGGATGCCAGAAGAGATGAACTATTTACAGGTATCTATCAAGTAAGCGATCATGGTCTGATTACTCTTCAGTCAGATACTCTAATGACCCAAGACACCTGGCAAACAACTCTGGCTAAATTATCACAGCCCTACGAGTTGATTACTGCCGAAGGTAATATCGCTACATCTGTCACTAATGTTCTCGATCTTGCCTATGCTCAATGGCAGCAGGGAAAACAGCCCCACTGGTCTGAAGTTATTCCTTACTACGGACAGCATCCCGTCAAGCAATAAAAAGCGATCGCTCTATCGCCAGGAGAGTAATTCCCTACTCCCCACGAACTCAATAATGATTAGAATAAGTACAGACTCTCCGTGTACTTGGTATAGGTAAAAGTATATTTAATGACTTCCATTCTGACGCAGCCGCCCAAACTCAACGCTCCCACCGTCCGTAAGCTCGATAATGGTCTGACTATTATTGCTGAACAAATGCCCGTCGAAGCCGTAAATCTCAACGTCTGGATTAATGTTGGTTCTGCGAAAGAAAACAACGAAATCAACGGCATGGCTCATTTTTTGGAGCATATGGTATTTAAAGGTACTCCTAACCTGGAAATTGGTGAATTTGAGCATTTAATCGAAGAGAGAGGTGCTGTTACCAACGCTGCTACCAGCCAAGACTATACTCATTACTATATAACCACTGCTCCCAAAGACTTCGCCGAACTAGCGCCCCTTCAGCTAGATGTTGTCTTAAATCCCACCCTGGCAAATGAAGCTTTTGAACGAGAAAAGCTGGTAGTTTTAGAAGAAATCCGCCGTTCGGAAGATAACCCCCGTCGTCGTACCTTCTATCGCTCGATGGAAACCTGTTTTGCTACCTTGCCCTATCGTCGCCCTGTATTGGGTCCCGCCTCGGTAATTGAAAATTTGCGATCGCAACAGATGCGTGATTTTCACGGTGCTTGGTATCAGCCTAATTCGATGACGGCGGCTGTTGTGGGTAATCTTCCCGTAGAAGAGCTAATCGAAATTGTTACCAAGAGCTTTGAACAACATTACGATAGTCGTGCCGAGTACGAAAAAAACCCGACTCCAAGCGTTACTCCTGAAGCACCCTTTACCGAAATAGTTCGCAATGAATACACCGATGAAAGCCTCCAGCAAGCGCGGTTAATTATGACCTGGCGTGTACCTGGGATGGAAAACCTCGACGAAACCTATGCTTTAGATATTCTGGCGGTAATCTTAGGTCAGGGTAAGGTATCCCGCCTCTTTCGCGAACTACGGGAAGAAAAAGGTTTGGTTAATCAGATCGGAGTCAGCAACATGACTCAAACCCATCAGGGAGTATTTTATATCTCAGCCGCACTCCCAACAGAAAATATTGCCGAGGTAGAACAGGCGATCGCCGATCAACTCCGCACCATTCAAACTGAGCCTATCGCCACCAAAGATATTGATCGCATTCGGACACAGGTAGCCAACCGATTTATCTTCGCGAACGAACGCCCTAGCGATCGCGCCAACCTCTATGGTTACTATT
>JBCBWB010000024.1:0-39808 GCA_039817275.1 Cyanobacteria bacterium J06648_1
GTCAAACTATTGAGCAAATCAACAACTACCGTCGGACGGTACAAAGTGAGCGATCGCCTCTGGGGGAATAGCGCCTTCAAATTTGGTTTTGTAAACGGTACTGCTACGACCAAAAAAGTTTTTCTTTTCCGACTCTTCGCCAACCCGATATTTGACGATAAAGTCAGTGTCGATTAGGTTAGACTGCTCTGCCTCATCAAATACATCTAGCTCTAAATTTGTTCCCTGTCCGAACAAACCGTCGATAGTTAGATCGGCGACATCTTTGGTCTTAACGGCGTTAAAGACAAATATCTCCGTCAGGTTATCTCGCTTGACCGTTTTACTTTCTAACCACAAGTCTTTGGGCAGAAAGATATCGGCATCATCTTTTCCTTTGAGACTGAGAGTGATTTTTTGGTCGTCGAAATTGTCTACTGGTTGAGGAGCATCCCAAACTACCAGCACTGAATGTTCGTGACGGGCAACTAGCTCTTTATATTTGTCGGCAATAATGGAGCCTGGAGCAAATAATTCAGAGGCATTATCCTTACTCTGCCAGATGTTTTTCGAGAGGGTAAAGCCACGACCTTTGAGTTCGCTAATGGGCGCTGTAACTTCAGGAAAATCGGGAGATAAAGACTTGTCTAGATTGATCAGAGTCAGGTTGCCGATCTTGCCGTTACGTCCTTTTCTGCCGTCTCGTCCTTTTTTACCGCTATAGCCATCGATACACTGAAATTCTTGAGTAGTGCAGCTATAGTCGGCACTTCCTGGGTTACCAAAACAGGTTTCTTCATTCCAGTAAGGAAGATCGCATTCACAACCCGCACCACCTTCTCCGCCAACGCCTGGCGTACCGCCTTCCCCTCCTGCCGCAATTACATAAATTTGCTTGAGGTGTTCTTTATTGGTGGCATAGACCGTCAAAGAGCCAGCATTGCCACCAACGCCACCATCTCCTCCGTCTCCACCATTTCCTCCATCAGCGCCTCGTAAATTTTTGCCGCTTGCCTCTGCTTCTGCTTCGCAAACGGCATCATAGCCTTTTTCTCCCTCCAAACCCACCGCGCCATCTCCCCCCGCTAGGTCGAGGGTCATTGATGTCCCGTCGGCAAATACGGTTAAATTGTCGCTGTTGCGACCGTTTTCTCCTTTTGCTCCAGATTCGCCCTCTTCACCATTGTCTCCCAAAGATTCTACTTCGGCAGCGATCGCCGAAGCACAGAGCAGGGTAGGTGCCACAGAGGCAGAAATGACAAATTGAGGCATTAATAGAAACGCTAAAAATAGAGATAGCTTACTAACAAAACGTATTTCCATAGTCAATAAAACTATTTCCCTCGAACTTTACATATATTCGTCTTTCGTGTATCGCACACTTTTCTCTGTTTGTCATTATTATTTTAGATTTAGTTGATAAAACTTAGTTTTCCTAATGCTCAACAAAAACATCACCTGCTCACTTACTTTCTGGCTCCCAGAAGCAATAAACCCGCAGAACATTTAAGCAGTTTTAGATGTTACGATCTAGATTCAGATATCTTAGGTATAAAGACTTAGATTTAGACAATATAATGAAACGTTGGTTAATAGGTATCTTACTCATTGTGACAATCTTGGTTTTAGAACGACCAGTAGAAGCAGCTAATATTTCTGGTGCGTCTCAAACCGAACAGCAAATCTCCCAAGGAGATAAAATTGCTCAAAAAGCGTTTCGTGCTGCTCAAAGAGGTGATTTTGCCAGAGCCGAAACTTACTGGACAACCCTAGCCGAAAAATTTCCCGAAAATCCTGCCGTTTGGAGTAATCGCGGCAATGTTCGCATTGGTCAATATAAGCTAGAGGAAGCGATCGCCGATTTTAATCGTTCAATTGAGATTGCTCCTGAATATCCCGATGCTTATCTCAATCGCGGCATTGCCTATGAGGGACAAAGAAAGTGGTCCCAGGCGATCGCCGATTATAATCATGTCTTATCAATTACCCCTCAAGACCCCGTTGCCCTTAACAATCGTGGCAATGCTAAGGCAGGACAGCAGCAATGGCAGGCCGCTCTGGAGGATTATCAGCAGGCGGCGGATATCGCCCCAACCTTTCCCATGGCGCGGGGTAACGCTTCTCTAGTTCAATATCAACTAGGCGATCGCTCAGAAGCAATTCGCAACATGCGTAATTTAGTCCGAAAGTATCCTATGTATTCCGACATGCGGGCGGCACTAGCTGCAACCTTGTGGGTCGAAGGAAAACAGGGAGAAGCAGAGAGTAATTGGGTGGCAGCAATTGGTTTAGACAATCGCTATCAAGACTTAGACTGGATTGAAAACATTCGCCGTTGGCCTCCCTCAATGATCTCGGCTCTATCGAGATTTCTCAATCTTAATTAGGTTTGCATCTTACTTCTGGTCAAGATTAGCTATTTTGTCTTTAAATCCTCAAACAAGCTCCCAACTTCTGGGTTGTAAACCAGCATGTAGTTCCAGTAATTTTCAAACACCGACTCTACATAGCCTTTGGTTTCCCGATAGGGAATCTGCTCCACGAATTCGTCGGCATCTTTTAGACCATAGCGCTTGATCCATTTGGCTACGGCATTTGGTCCTGCATTATAGCTGGCGATCGCCAACATGGAGTTGTTGCCGTATTTTTTATGGGTGAAGTCCAGATAGTAAGTGCCGATATTGACATTATCCTCAGGGTTTGTCATCGAATAGCTAGATAGACCAATATTGCGTGCTGCTGTTTTGGCAGTAGGGGGAATTACCTGCATCAAACCCAACGCTCCCGCCGAAGATTCAATTTCTGGTTCAAAGCGAGATTCCTGGCGAATCAGGGAAGTAACCAGTAGGGGGTTGAGCTGTCGCCGTTTTGACCACTTGAGGATCGTCTCCTCAAAGGGAAAAGGATATAAAGCCTGCCAGTATGCGGGAGTTTGGCGTAATTTCTGCCATTCCTGACGATCTTCAGGAGAATCGCGATCCTGGAGATACCAGATCTGATTGATGCCCCGCAAATTTTGACCCCGATGTAGCTTGAGCAAGCCTTTGGTAAAATCATCGGCTACGGTTAACTCAGAGCGATCGCTAATTTCCATTTGGAACTGTGTCCAGGCTTCTTGCTCTAGTCCTAATTTATATAGCTCTTGAAAGGTTTGGGAACCTCCAGGAGGCACGGTAGAAGTAGTTTTGACTACTTGAGGAACTTTATCTCGCACCGTCGTAAAGTCCCCCACATTCCAGCCGAGAGCCACCGCCGAACGCCAAGCATAGTAAGAGCGAGGGAACCTAGTCAGGACAGATTTGTAGGCAGTAGTAGCATCTTGGGGACGATTGAGCTTAGTTGCCCATTTGGCAATCCAAAATCCCGCCTTGGGAGCGAGTTTACTGTCAGGATTATTCACTATAATTGGCTGCGCCCATTGCCAAGCCGTAACTAGATCTCCCGCTTTAGCTTTCTTTTGAGCCACGTCCCACCGATATTTTGCCGCCGCTTCTGAATGTTTGTAGTCACTCAATAAAGTCTGGAGAGCCAGAGTTGCTGACTTCGGACTATTGAGCGCCTGAAGGTATTGCGATTTTTCCACCAAGGCTTCTGGTGCCTGTTGGGGAAACTGCTTAATTGCCAGATCCAGATAAGTTACAGCTTCTCGTTTACTCACCACCTTGGCAATGCGACGTAATCCCCAGCCCGTGTCTTCGGCAGTAGGGTATTGCTGAATCAACTTGAGATAATATTGCTTTGCCGTCACCTTACTGTTTGCTAGATGATAGCCTCGCCCCGCACGATAGAGATTGCGAGGGGTATTGGGAGCTTGGGCATAGGCTTGACCCGCTTTACCATAATCCCACTTGAGCCAATAGCTGTCGCCGATGGCCTCCCATTCTGCGGGAGTTAGCTGGCTGGCATATTCTTTGACTAGACGATCGCGCATTTGATCGACTCCTGTGCCGTCAGGAGTATATTTAACCAAAATTGCCATTAAGCGCGGCTGGTGGGGATTCTGCTGGAGCTGCTGACGGATAATCTCGTGGGTACGGGGATGGGCAGGAAATTTGGCGATTGCCTGTTGCCAATACTGAGGCTGAGATTTGCCGAGCAGATATAGCGCCTCTCCTGCTGCTGCTGATGTGGGATGGTTATCTATTAACTGTTGCCATGTTGCGGTGGCAGTGGCGTAATCTTGTTCGAGATAATGGGCTTCTCCTTTTGCCAATAAAATATGAGCCGTGAGCAGAGGATGCTGTTCTTCTAAACCTTCTAGCTTTGTCAAAGCTGCTTTTCCCTGCTGGCGCTTAATTAAGTCTGAGGCGATCAAAAAACTATTCTGAGGATTAGCTTGAGGTTTAGTTCCAGAAAGAGCCGTTTTGCCAGACGATATCTGATGTTCATCAGCGGAAGTGTCTGCCCAAGATTTATGGGTGTTAATTAGTGCTTCTAGACCGATTACTGTAGCTATCGAACTAAGAATAAGTAATAGAAATACCTTGCTATTAAATAATTTCCGCATCTTATATTTCTTAATGGCGTGAGGATGGAGCTATACGATCATTATTCCCCGACAAAATATTTTTCATACCACATCAGATAATTAATTCATGACAATTACTAATTATCTGAGTCACAACTAACAGTAATTTAAATACTTAAATCAGCACAAACAATACTTTTATCTTATTATGTTTAGCTCTAAAAAATAGTGCAGCTAAGTAAATTTTTGATGAAGTATTATTAAAGATAAATTGTCGGACACCAATTATTTTGTATTGGCTAATACATGACGTCTAATGTGAATTAGCTTGATAATGTAAATCTTCGGAATCACTAGTATTTATAGAGCGTGAGGGTTCTTGCCGATTTAGTTGAGCTTTGGGAGATTTAATCTTTTTTAGATATTTTAAGGATCAGTTCCAAATGTCAAATCTTATCAAGCCGATAAGTAATACTCTTGTACGGAGGGGTATGGGGAAGTCGTTACGTCCCCATCAGGCGAGCGACCCCGCGTCGCCGTAAGGCGCAAGGGAATGCGCGAGATTGGGGTTTGGGGGAAAGTTCCCCCAATATGGATCTTAGATTTTGAGATAACTTTCGTACGATAGAAAAGGACATTGAGTCTTTCGTTTAATTTACATCAGGCGTACATGATAAAAAAATTAGTAGCAGGCTCCAGCAAAATATTGAGCTTATTATCTGTACTATCTGGATTAAATTAAAGGAGAGCGGTTTAATTCTCTCTGATATTCTCGCCATTGAGGCATAAATTGAGTGACGTAACTCCAAAAGCGTTCATTGTGCCGAGGTTCTAAGAGATGAACTAGTTCGTGAACGATGACGTATTCCAGGCAGTGTTGCGGTTTTTTGATTAGTTCTAGATTAAGCCAAATTCTCTGAGCGCGGGTGTTACAGGTTCCCCATCTCGTCTTCATTTTTTTGACCCCCCAATCTTTTACCTCCACGCCAATAACTTTTTCCCACTTAGCAATTAGACTGGGAAGTTCCGTCTTAAGCTGCCGACGATACCAGCTAGTTAGGACTTCTTCCCGCTGTGCGTCAAGACTGCCATAGCGAACATATAAATTGAGGTGTTCTGATTCGATTACAACTTTGGGCGCTGCTCGATGGTAGATGACGTTGAGCAAATAGAGATCGCCTTTAAAATAGCAATTTTCTCCCGTAACATAGAGTTGGGGAGATTTGGGCGGTAGCGCCTGAAATTTAGTTCGTTGGCGCTCGATCCAGTCAGTTTTGGCGCTGACAAACTCTCGAATTGCTGCATCATCAAGTTTTTGGGGACAGACAACCTTCACCAAACCGCTGGGGGGATAAACTCTAATGTAGAGGTTTTTGATCTTCTTGCGAACTACTTCTACCTCTAAACTACCAATTTTCATACTTAACAGTTTAACCTTTGCCCACGGCTGATTTTAAATCATAAACCTCATCTTACAAACGCCAAATCACAAATTTCCAATTGTCGATTCCCTCAGCGATTTATCTAATGCCTGCCGCGCAACCTGAGTTAGATACAGTGCGGCCACAATTGTCGCCAGTGAGCCAAAGATTTTGAGTCCCCACTGCAACTGAGGATGAGCAAGCTGACTAGCTTCGCTAATATTAGCCAGTTCTGAGGCGAAAGAACCCACATAGACATAGGTGATAGTCATCGGTATCATTCCTACCGAACCAAGAAAGTAATCCTTGAGAGATATTCCCGTGATGCCAAAAGCGTAATTTAGCAAGCTAAAGGGAAATACAGGCGAAAGACGAGTCAGCAAAATTATTTTTAACCCCTCGCGGTTAATTGCTCTATTGAGCGCCACGAACGTTTTGTTTGCTGCTATCTTCTGGTCAATCCAATCTCGTACTAGATATCTGCCCAAGAGAAAGGCGCAAGTCTCACCGATGATTGCTCCCATTAAGACATAGAAAGATCCCCAACCAACACCAAACAGCACCCCCGCACCCAGAGTCAAAATCGAGCCTGGAATCAAACAGATGGTTGCCACAACATAGAGCAGAACAAAAATAATACCGCCAACCCCACCCAAATTCTGAATCCACGCCAATGCTTCGTGCAGCAGCATCTGAGGCTGAGGAATAGCGATAGAAACAAGAGAAGGCTCAAACATAAAATTATTTTTAGCTAGCTAACTATCTTAGTTATCTCATTAGTTGTTGAGAATCTGCTGAAAAGCATTTGGGGAACTCTTGAGTTTTGCTAGCTCAAAAAAACTGATTTTTGACCGCCAATTATCCTGGGAAATGGATTTTTTTATGTCAGTCTGAAAAACTATCACTTTTACACTAATTATGCAATTGTGGATAGCTTTGTACATATTTCTTAATGACATAAGTTACAATACTTTACATAAGCAGTCGTAAGTCAGCGAATACAAGAGAATTGATGTTAAGTAATTCTTTGGCAAAACCGCAAAAGATAATCCGCAGAGAGCCACTGATCTTGTTGGTCGAGGATAATGAAGACAATATGTCTTATGCGGCAGCGGTATTGGAGTTGTCAAATTATCAATTTCTCGAGGCAACCAACGGTAGAGTTGCCTTAGATATCGCCATGGACAAACTACCTGATCTTATTTTGCTTGATATTGTGATGCCCAAAGTTGACGGAATTGAGGTCATAGAGACTCTGAGGCAAAATCCTTTGACCAATCATATTTATATTCTTGCGGTTACAGGTTTGACTTTGCCCCAGGATATTCAGGTAATTATGGATGCAGGGTGTGATGCATACCTGGAAAAACCGTTTACGATTGAGCAACTAGAAAATCGAATCAGCTTTTTTCTGTGCTGAAGCGAGATATCTTTTATACATATTTCTTATTTAGCCAAAGTATCAACTCGACTCATTAGAGCCTTAGTTTCTGATGCTCCAGCCAGTTTTAGTTGGCGTGTCATCTGGATACCAATAGCCGAGATCGCCAACCATTGAGCAAATGCAGCAAAAGCGATCGCCCCAGGAGAAGCATACTGCGCCGATACTGTGGGGAAAAAAGTAAAGAGCCAGGCTTGAGGCAGGATGTGGATGGTTCGTTCCAAAATGCCTAATCCGAGGGGAGGTAGGACAATTAGCGATGTCAGAACAGCAATAGACCAGATTGTTCGACTCGAACTCTTAGTCATTAAGACAAATTGAGCAACTACAGCATAGAGCAAAATATTGGTAGCACTAAGGAGCAAACCTCCAAACAGATAGTATTGACTAGGTTCTAAGATCAAAAATATCGAGGGAGCAATAAAAAGAATGGCGATCGCCAAATTGAGCGCAATGGCAATAGTTGAAGGGCTATTTTCCCCCAAGACAAGTTCGTACCAGAGAGAATTTTTGGGGCTAGTTTGATGGCGATAGCGCATCCAGTCGTGTATGGCTTGGCGGTGGGGACTGAGGGCATAGATTAAGCCTAAGCCAAATAAATTTAGGCACAGCTGGAGCAGCAGAAAATTGTGGGCGATGTGCTGACTATTGTCAGGGAGAACTTCATATACGTGGCGGGGAATAAAGTCTTGTTGGAGAGTGAAGCCGAGAGCCACGATAGTTAACCAGCCAGTGAGCCAATAGCTATGAGCTTTACTGAGAAAGGTACGTTCGGGATTATGAAAACGGCGCTTGAGTAATGCCCAACACCAGTATGTCCAGAGGCTAAAGTTCAGAAAACAAAAGCCCATACCAATAGCTGTCTTTGTCCAGAGAGGCTGTCCGTAGAAAGACAGCTGCGCTAGATTATCCAAAGTTATAAAGCTCGCTGTCCCAAAGGGTGAAGAGGCAGCATCAACCAGATAAGTTAAACCAAAACCTGGATGAAACAACAGAATTGAGGCAACAAGATGGTCTAAGCGCGAGTATCGATTTACCAGCATTGCGGTAGTTGGCGCGAGCATCAATCCCAGGCAGACAATAGCCACCCAGGGCTTCAAACCTGATATTTTCCAATCGACAAAACTCCAGAGTAATGCCAAAGAATAAAAGAAAGCGCAGCTAGCAATAACTGTCAAATCGAATGCTAACAGCAGAGAAAGGGGAATATGAGCCTGGAGTCCAGCGACTAAGTGTAGGGGAAATAATAAAGAGATCGCGGCATAGAGTAAAACTGGCACACCTAAAATTTTGCCCAACAAGATACTGCTGGCAGACTGGGGCGTGAGGCGAATAAAGTTGAGGGTTCCCCGCTCCGACTCTTTGACCAGATCGGCAACCAGCATATAGGTGCCGACTATCAGTAGAGTAAAAATACTAATAAAACTAAGAATCAGAAATAAATCTAGCCACCATAACTGCCAGTTAATTAGCCAACTACCCGCATCATTTTGGCTATAGCAAAGGCGATCGCCATATTCTTTATAGACCAAGGTCATGCCATAGCGTCCGCACTGAAGATATTTGACATCTATATCGGGCAACTGTCCCAGAAGTAAAATGACGCTGACAAACTGAGTTAAGACAGCGATCGCGGCGGCAATTACGACATTTCTGGTTTTCAACTTACCCTGAATCTCGCGGAATAATTGCGGATTGCTCTCTAACAGTCTTGACCAGAGAGAATCTTGGCGACGAGACAGTTTGTTATTTTGCGGCATAATTTTGATTGGCTTAAGAAGTCTGTTGATGTCCTAGCTTGAGAAAGATCGATTCTAGATCTGCTTGACAACGATGAAACTCAGTTAAAGGAATATCCGCCAGTACTAAAGAACGTAGTAATTCCATGCAGTCTGCCTCTTGTCCGCCAAAACTAATTTTGAGTCGGTGGCGATCAAGCTGTTCCCAGGTTTTGACTAGAGAATTTTGACTTAGCTTCTGTTGCAGTAACTCCATCTTACCTAAAGTAGATACGGTAATTTGCTGACCAGATAATCTTCGATATAGATCTTCTAGGGAAGTACTTTCGACTAGAAAACCTAATTCCATTATTCCCACTGAGGTACAAAGTTCTGCCAAATCACTCAGAACATGGGAGGAAATAAGAATAGTCATCCCTGCTTCCTGCAATACTTTAATAATTTGGCGAAACTGCTGGCGGGCAAGGGGATCTAAACCCGAAACAGGTTCATCTAACAGCAGTAAAATCGGCTCGTGAATGATAGTGCGGGCCAGGCTTAAACGCTGCTTCATGCCTCGTGAAAGAGTCGCAATAATACTTTGACGCTTATTTTCTAGCTGAACTAATTCCAACACCTCATTTAGACGACGACGACGCTGGGGCTGCTTGAGCCGATATAGTCGCGCAAAATAATCCAGATAATCCCAGACAGTTAAATCATCATAGAGAGGAAAATCATCGGGTAGATAACCAAGCCGCTGCTTGAGTATGGGGTTAGAATCATCCCGCACCAGGCGATCGCCATGAAGCCAAATTTCGCCTTTAGTTGGTTCCTCTGCCGCCGCTAGCATTCTAATTAGGGTCGTTTTCCCTGCACCATTAGGACCAATCAGACCATAAACCTCTCCTGTCCTAACCTGAAGGTCAATTTCATTTACCGCGATGTAACCCTCAAATCTTTTAGTTAAACCGTAGGTAGCGATCGCTAATTCTTCCATGATCTAAATTCCTTGTCTTAACAGCAGTATCAATCGCTCCTAAGCTCTAAGCTCTAAGCTCTAAGCTCTTACCTAATCGACGATGACAAACCGAAGCTGCTGTTTGGTAGCAAAATTGTACGTAAAATGATCGACGATGTTAGTATTACTCAGTTCCAAATTGTAAAAATCCACTACATCATGGTCAAAATAGGGCCCTGCATGCCAAGTTCCCACCTCTAGCTTGATAAAGCAGTTTCCAGGAATCCTAAATGCCTGAAGACGAACAAGATCGGGTACTGATGCCTCGCCAGGAGGACAGACAGCCATAAACCAGTCTTTGCCGTTGAGGGAACCTAAACATTGGGTACAGCTATGATGGCGGGTAATGCGATCAAAAGTTCTGCCTCTAGCTTCTAAATGCATAATATAAAAGCGGGGAATGCCTTTAGCTAACTGTAACGTGGCATCACTATCATCAAACATTTTGCCATCGGGGGAGGGAGTAATCAACTCACCATAGGGTTTAAAATTCGCTTTGGTAATAGCGATCGCAGGTAGCTGTTTGACAGTTAGTAAGGGCATTGTGTTTGATCCTAAGTCCTTATTTAAAAATACGATATTTAAAAATAAGATGAAAATTACCAACCTCCAGAATCTACCTGCCAAACAGGTATCCCATAATCCTGAAATTAGCAAAAAGGTGATGTTGAATCAGGGTGAAATTCCTCATCTTACCAATTTCTCTCAGGCCACTTTTGCCCCTGGGCAGGTTGCCTCGGCTCATTCCCATCAGGATATGTCTGAAGTATTTTTTGTCAGCCAAGGTCAGGGAATAATGCAGATCGACGGCACAGATTATGAATTAGTGCCAGGAGTGTGTGTTGCGATCGAAATAGGAGAAACTCATGAGGTAACTAACACTGGTACGGATAATTTGGTCTTGACCTATTTTGGCATTGTCGATTAAACAACCAAATACCCGCCGATGAAATCTGAATCATCTAAACTCAATGTTTTTGTCTATGGCACTCTCAAACCAGGAGAAGCTAACTTTGCTGCTTACTGTCAGGGAAAAATCCGCTCCCAAATTCCTGCCTACACTAGGGGAGAACTGTACGCCTTGCCTCTGGGCTATCCTGCTCTGACAGAGGGAAAAAATAAAATTCAGGGAGTTGTACTGATCTTAAACGATGTGTCAGCCCTCGAAAATTTTGACCGACTAGAAGGCTACCAACCCAATAGAGCCAATGATCTTAATGAGTACTTTCGCACTATGGTGACAGTCTATGATGCGAGCGATCGCCCTATCGGTCAAGCTTGGGCATACCAAATGACCCAGGAGCAAATTAAGCAGTATCAAGGTATGAAAGTAGATTCTGGCTGTTGGACGAGCGAGAACTGTTAGATTAGGGCTGGTTTAGATGTCATCACGGTAGAACTCAAGAGAAATCTAGCTCTGGCATTAGATTCGCGTCAAATAAATAAACAAAAACTTAAACCGCAGCTACACTGGATCGTGCTTATAAAAGTCCTTGTCTATGTCTAACCTGAAAGAATTACCCAAACCCAATTCTGAGATCAACGACTATGAGTGGGGAATTACTCCTCGTCCCGTTAAATCCACTATTGATCGTCTCCAGCAGTTGCTTAAACAAAAGCAGCAGAATCTTGATCGCCTCCAGCAAGAAAACAAGTGGCTCCGCAATCAGCTAGAACTTGTCCTCGACCAGCCCAATCGTCCCTATAAACCTCCTCTGCCAGAGGTTATGCTGTGGACAGCGATCGGCGTAATTCTGACCGTTGCGGGGACGTTTATTCCTGCTTCGGGCTTTGCAGCACCCTGGTCTTGGTGGGGAGATGGTTTTGGTGTCCAAACTTTGGGAGTGAGCTATCAAGTTGGTGCTGTCTTGCTTACTGCTTGCTTGGGGGGCAAAAATGCAGCGATGTTGGCGCAGGTTATCTATATCCTCTTGGGTCTTCTGGGTCTACCGATCTTTGACCGCGGTGGCGGGGCGATTTACCTCCAGCAGCCTCATTTTGGCTATCTCTTAGGATTTGTAGTCGGTGCTTGGCTTTGCGGCTGGTTAGCGTTTCAAAGTCTGGCTCGGTTTGCCACCATCATTGCTAGCTGTATGGCTGGATTGGTCACAATTCACCTGGTCGGAATTGTCTATTTAACGGTCATGTACTTTGTTACTGGTTTGGGAGCAGAAATCGATTCTCTCATGCAGGCGATTTTTATTTATTCCTGCCAGCCTTTTCCAGGACAGGTGGCTGTAGTTTGTGCCATTAGTTTGATTGCCTTTGTGATGCGGAAGGTAATGTTTACTTAAATAAATTGAGATACATTTATCAGAGAAAAAGAAACCAAAAAAGACGTTCTATTAAGAACGTCTTGAAAGTGTGGTTCGGTTAAACGTATTTAAATATTCGAGCCAGCTAAACCAGCTACTATTCTAGTTTCTTCAGGTTTTTGATTCCGCCCAAGAATTGATCCGTCATTAGATTCCAAACGGTACGATTCTCATTAATTCTGACGTTAGCCTGAACCTCCATCCCTGGCTGAATAAATTTCTTATTATCCTTAACCATCAGGTAGTTCTGGTCTAGCTTAACCTTAATCGCATAGCGAAAGAAATCATAGGGTGGCTCTGGCTCTAAAGAACTGGAGCTAATAAACTTAATTTCGCCATCAATTCCGCCATACTGCCCAAAATCAAAAGCGCTAATCCGCACATCAACAGGCATACCTTTTTCTACAAAACCAATGTCTTTGGGTGTCACAAAAACTTCGGCTACAAGATCTTCGGTCGGGACGATTTTAAGCACGGGACGAGCCGCTTGACCAGAAGGAGGAACAAAACCTGGATACGCTCTTAGATCGAAAACTTCTCCCGTTACGGGGGCGATAATTGTTTGGTATTTAAGAGTTTGTTCGGCATTAGCTACCTGACTGTTTATTTCGGCAATTCGCTTATCGTTTTCGACGATAGTCCGATTGAGCTGACTGTCGATTTCTGCCAGTCGAAGGCGGTTAGAAGCTCGGCGTTCAAAGAGGTCTCTTTTAGATACAGAAGTTGTATTGTTGAGTTCCTGTCCTGCTTGAGAAATATCGAGAGTTAATCTTTGTTCCTCCTGGAGTAGGCGATTGATTTCCGACTGGAGAGTTGTTACCTGCTGCTGCTGGCGATCGCGTTCGAGATTACCCTGTTTCATCGCGTCTACCATTGAGGCTTTGCGATCGTTGATTCTTTGTCGCTGTTGATCTACCTGAAGCTTGGCGATGCCCCCTTCTTCGTATACGGGTAAAATCGCTCCTAAGGTCTCCTCCTCAATTTTCAGGCTTTCTTCTGCCTGATCTCTCGACTCTTGGTTACGCTCTTTAATTTCTTTTAAGTTCTGCTTGGCTGTTGCTAACTGGTCGCGACTGTCCTGAAGCTGAATTCGGTTTTGTTCGAGCTGTTTTTCGAGCTGCTCGACTTCCAATCTGGCGGCGGCAGTTCTTTCTCGTAGATCGGCGCGAGAAGCCTCCAGCCTGGCAAGCTGTTCGGGGCTAAAATTACCACCAGAATTATTGAGCAAATTATCGATAATCTGATTTTCCGATCGCAGTTCGGCTCGGTTACGAGTCAAAGAAGCTATTTCGAGGGGAATTTCTAAAGAAGCGATCGTGCTATCAATATTGCTAGCGTCGATATCTCCCTGTTTCAAAGCACGATAAAACTTATTCTCTTGCTTGAGGGATTTACGCACCTGAGTTAACGAATCTACCTGAGCCTGGGAAGTGGTGGTGTCTAACACCATCAACACCTGACCTTTTTCTACCAGGTCTCCCTCTTCTACTCGCACCTCTTCTACGACCCCGTTAGTCGGTACCTGAATCTCCTGAGTTTTGCCAGAAGGTTGGATCATGCCTTGAGCAGGAATCACCTGTTCAATCTTGGCAAATCGCGACCAGATCAAAGCAAATGCGGTCACTCCCATAATGCAGCCCATGGTTAATCGCGACCATCTGGGGGAAGGGCGCAGCATAACCGTTTGTTCAAACTTACGAGTTTTAAGCGAGACGGGGTCGCGCTTGGCTAAAGCCGCGACTTCTTTATCGGTTTTCGTGCTAACCAGCTGTCCTGGGGGATAGGATCTTTCTTTTACCGTTTCCACATCGGCAGTTTTTGTGGCAGATAGGTGAGACATCAGCGGTAGCTTCTCTGCTTCTTCTGTTTGGGGCAGAGATAAATTACGATAAATACCTGGTCCAATTTGAGCATAACCACGGTGAATCGACCTGATCGCATCAGTTAATTCTTTGGCTGGCGTACCCTTAAGCAGGTAACCCATTGCCCCAGAGTTGAGAGAGTTAGCCACATACTCTTGGGTATCAAAAGTACTCAGCACTAACACTTTAACGTCGGGGAATTTCTGGCAGATAAGTTTGGTTGCGTCCATGCCGTTCATTCCTGGCATTTCCATATCCATCAGAACCACTTCGGGTCTGAGAGTTTCGACCTGATTTACAGCATGTTCTCCATTCTCGGCAACCCCCACGATTTCGATATCGCTTTCGGTTTTGATCAGAGCCTTCAATCCTTCGCGGATCATTTTTTGATCGTCAACGATCAAAACGCGGATTTTGTCATTTGAAGAATTAGTAGCACCATTGTCAATAGTATTATTGGTCCCCAAATTTTTAGTTAATGGGTTATTACCGTTGCCGTTGCTGGATGAATTCATAATTTAGATATCTAGTAACTTCTTCAAATATTGGGTTGTGAGCTTGGTTTCTTAAGAAAACAGGAGAATTGTGATTGATTAGGCTTTACAAAATATTCGCTTTTCTTGTTTGATTGTTAAACAAAACCATAGTTAAGGTTGGTTAAACAAAATATCGGTCGTATACATGTCTGAACATTTATAAACAATCTATTATAGACAAAGATTAAAGAGTGCTTAGATCTAGGCTATGGGTGGTTGCTGGCAATGGTAATAATCAGCACTTATCGGTATGGAACATTGGCTTATCCCGCCTTCGTTAGCATTTAGATTGAAACATCTCACCTATATTATTCCCACTAGTATGCAGTTATCATGCAAAAATTTACAATAAAATCAATTTTCTCTAGGGTTGATTAAGCAAAAGTCATTAATAGAGCATTCTGGATCGAATATGGTCAAATTCTCGTGCAGATAATTTAAGCTGATTTAGTATGACCTACAATTACTATAATTAACTCCTCCATACTGTAATTTTTGAGGTTTAGGTTTATGACTACGGCAAAATCAACTACAGGACAAAATCCCGATAAAACCTTGGAATCGATGCGGAAATTTGCCGAAAAGTATGCCCAGCGTACCGATACTTATTTTTGCAGTAATTTGTCCGTAACCGCTGCGGTAATCAAAGGTTTAGCAGAACATAAACAGGAACTAGGATGTCCTCTATGTCCCTGTCGTCACTATCAAGATAAGCAGGCGGAAGTCAAAAAAGCCTACTGGAATTGCCCCTGCGTACCCATGCGCGAAGAGAAAAAATGTCACTGTATGTTGTTTTTAACTCCAGACAACGCTTTTGCTGGAGATAGTCAATCAATTAGCACCGCAGAAATTAATCAGCTTTGTAGTGAGATGGACTAGACATTGAGCATTTAACATTAAGCATTAAACATTACGAGATAGCTATAGTTAAGTTGCTTTGCGTGCTAACGCGCTCTGGGCAAATGCGCTATCTCCGTTGATAGTTGATCGCCATTTGAAAATAAAATAGAAAATAGCTTAGAAATATGTTTTATGGTTGTTGTGCCTGAATTTGAACGAGGTATTGCTGAATTTAATCAACAGCAGTTTTATGCCTGTCACGATACTTTAGAAGCAATCTGGGTAGATGCCCCTGAAGCCGATAAGCGTTTT
Source organism: Cyanobacteria bacterium J06648_1 (assembly GCA_039817275.1). Classification (GTDB taxonomy): domain Bacteria; phylum Cyanobacteriota; class Cyanobacteriia; order Cyanobacteriales; family Xenococcaceae; genus Waterburya. The sequence goes on from JBCBWB010000024.1 coordinate 15,914, forward strand.
TATCAAGGGATTTTGCAGGTTGCAGTCGGATGCTATCACCTGAGCAATGATAATTTGCGGGGCGCAATTATTTTGTTGGGCGAGGCGGTAAGGCGACTGTGCGATTATCAGCCAGATTATCAGGAGGTTGATGTGGAACAGTTGCTAGAACAAGCTTTGGCTCTACTTGAGGCGTTGCAGCAGCTTCAGCCAGAGCAGACTCAAGATTTTTTTCAGCGATTGCAGCAAAAAAAGTCGGGAGAGGAAGTCAAAGATAATCATGGGGATGTGATCGCCAATTTAATCAATAGTTGCCAACTGCCCTATATCAATAGAGTATTAACTTAATCGCTTTTTTTGATAACTATTTTGCGCAACGGCTTATGACAGATACTATTTTTGGCAAGATTATTCGGCGCGAAATTCCTGCCGATATTGTCTATGAGGATGATCAGGCTCTAGCTTTTCGAGACGTTAACCCTCAAGCACCAACTCATATTCTAGTAATTCCCAAAAAAACGATTCCGCGGCTTTCTGAAGCGACTTTAGCAGATACAGCATTGATGGGACATTTGCTAATGACCGTGAAAAAGGTTGCCGAGCAAGAAAATTTGAGTAACGGTTATCGGGTGGTAATCAATAATGGTGCGGATGGGGGTCAGACCGTAGATCATCTTCATCTACATATTCTTGGCGATCGCTCTATGACCTGGCCACCAGGATAGGTCTTATTAGCTTGCTGCTGTATACGGTTCTTTTGCAGCTACCTGAACTGTTGTCTTCGGGAGCGATTCTAAACCCTTGATAGATGTTTTTCAGCCGAGTAAGCAGTTCGCTCCTGTGAACTATAACAATCCCCATACTTTGATAGATTTTTGAATTTAATTATTTTCTTATAATTCAGCGTAATCATTGCAAAAATTTATTGGGATATGGAAACGCTAGCAAGGTTTGGCTATGTAGCGAAGGGATTTGTTTACGGCGTGATCGCCATTTTGGCATTACTGACGGCTTTTAGTGTTGGAGGCGACACGGATACGAGCGGTACGACGGGAGCCTTGCAGGCGATCTCGCGGCAGCCTTTTGGTCAGGCACTCTTGGCTTTGATTACTATTGGCTTGGTAGGATATGTGCTGTGGCGCTTGATTCAGGCTATTAAAGATCCAGAACACAAAGGTACAGATGCTAAAGGTCTATTTTCTCGCTTGGGATACCTGATGAGTGGATTTGCTTATGGAGGGGTGGCGCTTAATGCGGCGCTATTAGCTCTTGGTTCGAGCAGCAGTGGTGGCGGTGGCAATAGCTCCAAGCAAGACTGGACAGCTATTGTCTTGCAACAGCCTTTCGGACGCTGGCTGGTGGGCTTGGCTGGGGCGGTAACAGTTGGGATTGGCTTCTATCGACTCTATCGCGCCTACAAAACCAAATTTCGCAAGAAACTAAATCTGAGCGAACTAGATCGCGATCGCGAAAAGTGGCTAGTAAACATTAGCCGCCTGGGCATTGCTGCTAGGGGAGTCGTCTTTATCATGATTGGTTTTTTTGTTCTCCAAGCGGCTCATCAATACAATCCTCAGAAGGTAAAAGGACTAGACGGAGCTTTGTTCACTCTGACACAGCAGCCCTATGGCAAGGCATTATTGGCTTTGATGGCATTGGGTCTGGTTTGCTACTCGGTTTATTTACTGCTACAGGCTCGTTATCGCCAAATCGAAATCCGCTAGAGCCAGACTTTGTTTGGTTATAGCCACAGTTGTCTGCCATCCCTCATAAGAAGACTATTGTTAGGGGGAAAGTAGTTAACAAGCTAGTTAAGAAGAAATCTGGTTAATCAACTTCAGCTAGAAATCGAAAAAGGACAGGTCATAAACCGAAAAAAATAATAAATTCGGCAAACCTGTCACATATTTAACTCAGACATTTGATGTTGGTGAATGCGCAATGCTGTTTACAGCTTCGTTATCTGTTAAGAAATAATCTGCCAACTGTAACGGCTTTGCATTACTAAAAACAACCTGTCGTGCGGCATTACTAAGTGAGCGACACTAAACATTTTATGTAGCTGGCAAAAAGCTAATTATGAGACTAGAACTTAAAAGTGGTTCTCAAAACGCTCACAAACACCTCATCAGCATCACCGTCTCCATCTGGATTGATTAACAGAAAAGCTCCAGGTGTGACTGTTATGAAATCATTAACAGGAAACTTATACAGCGCTTCAATTATGAAAGGAGTCTCATCGTCTTCTCCGATAACGTTATCGTTTTCTACCACTGTCGGCACCACGCCACCAGCTATAGAAAGAGCGGAACCCTCTCTGATTAAATCTAGATAAGATACGCTACCAGAAGCAGTATAGAGCAGAGCGCTATCATCACTGCCATCTTGAGCATTTGCAAAAGAAACTGCACCGTTGAGTGCAAAATTGAATCTGCCAATACCAGCAGTTGCAGTAAGACCAACCTGATCGGCAGAGGTATCAATATCGCCAAAGGGTTCCTCAGCCAAATCCGTACCAGTATCACCAGTTAGATCGACATCTTCTTCAGTTTGAAAAGTGCGAAGATAAACAACACTGAAAGCAAGATTATCATTTGGCTCAAATTCAATCTGAGCCCCAGCATTGAAGGAACCATTGAAGATACCTTCTCCTATATTGGGAGAACCACTTCCATCGTCATCACCACCGTCTTCGGTCACATATAAACTAGTAACGGTAATTCTGTCGTCTAGAAATTTAACGCTACCGCCAATACCAGAACCTTCACTACCGCCACGGAATATTAAGGGATTACGACGAGTGAAACGAGACAAAGCGCCAGTATCACTGGAGTCAAGAATGGGATTTTGTTCGTCAAAGATATTGTTGATATCCAATCCTTCAGTACCAGCATAAAGAGTGACCCGATCATCAAACAGGCGAGTTCGATAGATAAGATCGTTGATCTCAACAGTATTGTCATTGCTAGCATCGAAGCCGAGACGAGCTGAGTCAATACCAATACCGCCGTCTTCAACTGCTTCATCAAAAGTAGGAACATTGCCCGCTTCTAGCCTGGCACGTAAACGATCTCTTCCTGTGAAACTACTGTCAAAGTTTAAACGCAGACGATTGCTAAAGGTAGTTTGGGTAGGATCGTCATCACCATTGATATCGCCAAAGGTATCGGCTATGGCAAAGATAGCTGTACCTGAAAGTTTGGTAGTTGTCGAGAACTGGTTGTCTTCTAACACTGCGGCACGGCTTTCTAGCTCATCAACTCTACCACCAACAGTAGCCAACTCGGCTTCAAATTCTTGGGTGAGGCGATTTACAGTATCTAGATCGTCTTGACCAATAGATTCTTGAGAAGCGATCAAACGTTCAATTTGATTTAAACAAGAGTTCAAACCTGCCGCAAATTCGTAGCGAGAAAGTGGCTGATTACCACGGTAAGTTTGATTAGGAAAACCTGAAATGCATCCATAACGATCAACTAAGCTTCTGAGAGCTTCATAAGCCCAATCTGTAGGCGAAACATCTCTTAGCTGGTTAACGTTAGTTACTTGAAACAGGGGATTACTTTGTACCGTCCGACGGTAGTTGTTGATTTGCTCAATAGTTTGACCTACATCTCCTTGTTCGGGAGAAAGCGACTCAGCAGCAGCACTCTTGACCGCAAATAAAGAGGCGACAAAGGCAACAGGCGCAATTTTCAAAGTTTGCCAAAATAATCTACTCATATCTAACAAGCCCTCAACACACAATAGGTATAATTTATCGATGTAAGCTATGGCGATTACGACAATCACAAACCAACCTTCTGCTCTAACTAAAGGTATATAAGCTGGTTTTTTGCTGATTAAGGTAATTATTAGTCTTACATTGAACAAACCCTAGCGAAGCAATTCAATGAAATGGTTAAGGGGATACAAACCTTAGGTTAATCTTGACAGTTATTGAAAGCTATCAGCAAAATTGATTGTTTTTTTGCGAGAAGACTAATAGCTTGAATAATTTTCGCTAAAGAGAGGTAAAAGCCATCTGCCTTGCTCCATTAGAAGCCCTTTTTCTTTGTCTTTCAGGCTCTAAGCTCTATATTCTTAGGGATGTATCTATTTTATATAAAGTTAAATGGACTAAGGAACTTAAGGAACTTAAGCTCTAATAAATTACTAAATATTGCTGATATAGCTTATTATCAAATACTTAATAAAGTTGATATTTATGATCATAAAAAAAACCTTCAATAAAATTCCAACCTGCCAAGAACCAGGTATTAGAAATACTGTTTTGTCTATTAGTCTTGAAAATTTATGATCTGCGGGGAGATTCTAGCTGTTGTCCCGTATAAATTCCATGTTGAGCATAATGTTGAACATAAAAGCGGGAGTAATTTCACTCCCTACCTAATTGCCAAAGAACAACCCTGTCTTTTCAATAACCTAAGTGCCTTATTCTTAATTTGCCTGACGCTTTCTCTGCTAATGCCACAAAGTTCGCCAATCTGTTCGTAAGTTCTAGTCTGACCGTCTTTTAAGCCAAAGCGCAGCATAATCACATCTCGTTGTTTAGGCGAGAGGGTATCGAGTAGGGTTTTCACTTTAGAGCTTAATTCTTGCTCCACAATAAAATCTGTCGGTGAGGCGGAAGAATCATCTGCCAGTAGCTGTCCTAATTCTGTCTGACTATCATCAATGGTGAGATTGAGACTCTGAGGTTTGGCTCGATAAGAAGCCTGAAGGATATACCGTAGACGTTCAACCGTAACTTCTACCCGATCGGCAAGCTCTTGATCTGTAGGTCTTCTCCCCAAGCTTAGGGATAGCTCACGGTTTGCCTTCCTAATCTTATTTAACTTATCGGTGATGTGAATCGGTAAGCGAATTGTCCGAGACTGATTGGCGATCGCTCTGGTCATTGCCTGTTTAATCCACCAGTAGCTATAGGTAGAAAACTTATATCCCTTCGTGGGATCGAATTTTTCGGTAGCTCGCATTACGCCAATACTACCTTCTTGGATCAGATCTAATAGTGATAAACCTCGGTTTTGGTATTTTTTGGCGATCGAAACCACTAGGCGCAAATTTCCCTTTGCCATTTCCTGTTTAGCGATCTGTCCTATACGGACTATTTCCTGTTCTTCTGGAGTTAAAGACTCTTGCTCTAGCAACGGCAGCATTGCCTGAATTTGATTGGCGTATTCGACCTCTTGCGCCCCACTCAACAGAGGATTTCGTCCAATATCTTTGAGATACTTAGTAATTGTATTTTCAGAAACCCTCAAGATGCACCTCTCGTTTATAATTCTTGGTCTGCGATCGCCGTAATCCCTTTAGACTAATATCTCTGATATGCTAGAAGTCTGAATATGGTAGCCATGGGATAAAAACGATGGCGCTTGATTTTAAATATATTTAGATATATGAGTTTGATTATACATGTCTGTGTAGTTATGTAACAAAAACTTTACAATTATTGCGTGTAAATACCAGCTACAGTTCATCAGACTCGTGGAGAAGGGTCAAGAAAATGAGTAATTGGTGAGCAAGTCAAAAAATATCAAATTGAGTAACAAGGTTAATTGTTGCTGCCTGGATCTTGGCTGGCTCATTGCAATTCTGGGAGCTAGTCCAATAGTATTAATAAAAATCCACAGAAAGCAGGTCTACAGCTTGAATTTAACTACGATTTATTAGAAAATTTGGCAAACATGGGCGATCGCTAATATGATTCTTATCGACAAATGATCGAGCGGGCGATCGAGCAGGCGGTAATGTAAAGTTTATCAATCGATTCTTAAGAGAGAAATAGATCAAAGGCGATCGCGTTCTATATCGTAAATTGCCTTCTCCCAATACCAAATTTCTGGCTCTCCTGGATGGCGCTGCATCAGTCTTTCCACTAGACTTTGAGCAATTTTCCAGTTACCGACCAGGACATAGAGCCGATTTTGGATCGCGTTTTGAGGATAGGGAGTTCGAATTAAGCGAGGAATTGCCTTAGAAACTGGCTGCTGGTAAACGTTATCTAACTGTAGTTCTAAACTGCGCCGTTCTAGCCTTTCCGCAGTTGTCAGATCACCCTGGGTACGAAAACATCGAGCTGCTTTAAGCAGATCTTGCCTGGCGTCGTCTTGTTCTCCTAATTTAAGACCAATATTACCGCGACACTCATATGCCAAGCCGTCGTAAGGATCAAGCTGAAGCAGCCAGTTACAATCACGAAAGGCATCCCCCAAATTACCCTGGCTAATCTTTTGCTCGATTTGCTGGAGAAAAACCTGATTGGTCATTCCTCCCTGTTCAGCAATTTTCTGCTGTTCCACCTGACGAATCCGAGCAATACAAAAGCGGCAGTTTTCCTTGTCTTGACGAGCAAGATATATTTTTCCTGCCTGTTTGAGATAGTCGATCGCCTGATCATATTCTTTGAGCCGAATGCCAACATTAGCTCTGAGCTTATATGCTCTGTCGCAGTTGGGATCGAGGCTAAAAATAATTTGGAGGTCGATGATACAGCTTTGAACCTGATCTAAAGCCAAAAATGCGGTAGCGCGACTTAAATAGACGTTAATCTGCTGTGTATCTAGCTCCAGACTATGATTATAATCGGCGATCGCTGCTTCAATTTTATCCAGTTCAAAGTACGCCAATCCCCTTTGATAGTATGCTTTCGCAGGTTCCAAATTAGCCGCGATCGCGCGAGCAAAAGTGGCGATCGCTGTTTCATAGTCTTCCTGTTTAGCTTGAGCAATACCCTGCTGTAAAAAGTCTTCCATTAAACTTAATTGTCCTTCGCTTCTAACCCCAACACAAAATCTTTGATTACCGATAAATAAGAATGTTCAGGCTGATAGAGACGTAAATGTTCCGCCCCAGGAATATAGAATAGCGTTTTTGGCTCTGAGGCAGCATCGTATAGTTCACCACTCATTGCCGAGTTGACGATGGTGTCCGCTGTACCGTGTAGAAATAAGACTGGCACAGCTAGCTGCCTAACTTTAGCGATCGAGTCGAAGCGTTGATGTAGGATCAGGTTGAGAGGAAAAATACTCAAAAACGGGTAAAAATCTTTTACCTGAGTAGACAGATCGGTAAAGGAACTCTGAACGATTAACCCTGCCGCCTGGGGCTGTTTTAACGCCAGATCGATTGCCACTGCCCCTCCTAACGATTCGCCATAAATTACAATATCTTGGGGTTTGAGCCGCTTTTCGCCAACCAAATATGTCCAGGCTGCCTGACTGTCAGCATAGAGCCTCGCTTCGTTGGGCAAGTTACCCTCACTCAATCCATAACCGCGATAGTCGATCGCCAGAACCGAAAAGCCGAGCTGCTGGAATGCCTGAATTCGAGCCAGATTGTTGTAGTGAGTTTTGCTTCCGCCCCGACCACAGAAATAGAGCATGGTTTTGGGTATAGTTAGAATATTTCTCGGCTCATTAGCGATCGCAACTACAGGACGATTGGTAGCAGGAGCATCAAACCACCAGCCATGAATCTTTGCCCCAGCATCAGGTACGGTAATCCAGACATTTTGATGGTCTAATTGAAAGTCTTGGGGGGCAACGGGAGTTAGGCTCTGGTTCGGTCGGTAGAGTAGCCGCTCTTGATGCAGATATAGCCAGATACTACTCAAAGAATAGGCGATCGCCAATATAATTAACGAGCTTTTGAGCAGGGCATAACCACTGTGTCTAGAATTATTACGGTTGCGAGCCAAAAACCTCATCTTCTCTTCCTTTCCACCACTCCCCCAGTTTTAACAGATCTGCCTGAATATCTTCTAGCTCAGTCATGTATTCGTGGGGTGGCATTTGCCCTTTGCGCTCCTGCAACTTGCGTAGTCGAAGCTGGACTAATAGCCAGGGTTTAGAAATACCGTTAGTTTCTTCAATATATTGAGCTAATTCTTTGCTGTTCATTACTAGCTAAAAGTTATCCTGGGCTTTTTTCTGTAACCAATACTCGTTTAGGGAGGGTTGGCTTCGTTATAATTTAGCAGTTTTAGCACTAGTAACTGGAGCATTGCAGCTAGTTTTACGATATTAAAGCCGCTCGCCTAGAGTTTTTAGCTTTTATTTCTAGCAAGCTTTTCTCGATAAGATTCCAGCAGTCCCGATACCTGTCGAGGCTGCACTCTAGCTTGGGTTTTTCTAGCTGGCATAACCAGAACAGGAGCTTGCTTACACTGCTTCATGCATCCAGTCACTTTAATCTCTACTTTTCCTACTAAACCTTTCTCTACCAGCTCTTGTTGTAACATTTGGCAAACTGCTTTGCCCCCTTGCTTGCTACAGCTAGAACCTTGACAAACCAGTATTTTTGCTTTGGCTGGGGGAGTTTTGGCAATAGTCTTCTCTGGCAGCCTTAGTTCTGGAAGTAGTTCGATGCGATAGGCTTTATAATTAACCTCGTCCTGATGCAGCTTATACTTACGCATGCCCGTTACTTTCAAACAGCATCCAGGCTGAAGATGTTTACTCAGTATCCCTGCTTGTTCTTTAGCGACGCTAATCAGATAGTCTCCATCTAGAGTAGCCAGATTGAGGTATTTAACCCGACCCTTCGAACTAATGACTAAATTTTCCAATCTACCCTCAAACACGAATTCCGCAACCAGGGGCTGTAACGCAACCATAGCTCATCTCTTTTAGTAACTTAATCTATTCTAATTGATTTCTTTTCTCAATAATTTGTAGTTATCAGAGTAGGCAATCTCACCCGATTGATAATTTCAGCAATGCCAAGCAGATATTGACGCTTTAAATCTTCCCGCGTTAAGCAGAATATGGCTATGGCTAGATGTGTCGAACAGTCTGATTACTCTTTAATTAATAGAGTTAAGTCCACCTCGCATAAAACCTGGCTAGATAATATATGAACAACCTACTTAAATTTTGTGCGATCGCTTTGGTAATGGTTGCGATCGCCTTTATTGGCTCTCCTGCTATAGCCGATAGCGTCGATGCAAGTACAATCGATTCTTTGCGGCAGGCGGCTCAAAAGGTCATAGAAGACGATAGTGCTAAAGAACAGTTTGGGCAATCAGAGAATGGTGATCGGCTGCTAGACCAGGCAAAAATCAAAGCTAGCCAGAAATTGAGCAAACTAGCCAAGGAAGCTGAACAACGATCGGAGAATTTACCCAACAGCAAAAAACTATTTCTGAACAACTTGAAAGCAGAATAAAAGTAAACATTATCTTCTGACGGCGTTGCTGAAGTTCGGGATAATTCCATAATTTTCACTCTCAAGTAAATCAACTGAAAAGGTAAGAGATACCTCTGTTAAAGTGAGCATTTGTATTAATAAAACAAGTTGAAGCGATCGCTTTTTTTAGTCATGAAAATATTGGGTTTTATCTCGCGCAGAGACGCAAAAGCGCAAAGAGTTTAAAATTCCTATACAAGAGCGATCGCTTTTTATGTATGGAGAAGAAAAGGCGATCGCACTTATTTTTGCCGATAGAGTTTTAACAAGTAAAAATATTTGGGAGCAGGTCAAATTTGTCAGAACGAAAATACTATGAAACAGAAAGAGGATTATTGAGATAAGCACATCGATGTTTCAAAATTTGTGGCACATTCTCAATTTTCCATTGCGCCCCTGAAATCTTTAAGCGGCGATCGCTTTTTTGATGTTGTTTCCCCTGTCGTGGTTGATTGGTACGGCGTTTAAATCACCCACGGAAGATATTTTTACCTTCCCGCCCCAAATCTTGCCGAGCCAGCCTACTTGGGCTAACTTTGTCACAGTGTGGGAGACTTATCCCTTTGCGCTGTATCTCTACAATAGTGCGATCGTCGCTTTCCTGGCGGTAGGATTGAATTTATTGCTGTGTTCTTTGGCAGCATATCCTTTAGCTCGTCTAGACTTCAAGGGCAGGGAGTTTATTTTTGCTCTGGTTTTGGCAACGATCATGATTCCCTTCCAGATTGTCATAATTCCTCTTTACATTCTGGCGGTCAATCTTGGCTTGCGGAATACCTACCTGGGAATTGTCTTGCCCAATCTTACTTCAGCCTTTGGGATCTTTCTGCTGCGTCAGGCACTACAGGCTGTACATTTAGAATTAGAGGAAGCGGCTCGTATCGATGGCTGCTCCGAACTAGGCATCTGGTGGAATATCATGCTCCCTGCTATTCGCCCCGCCTTATTTACCCTCGCTATATTTGTCTTTATCGGTTCGTGGAGTGATTTTCTCTGGCCCCTAATCGTACTCGACGATCCTGACTACTACACCTTGCCCTTAGCGGTGGCTAATCTAGCAGATTCCTTTTCCTTAGACTGGCGCTTAGTAGCGGCTGGTTCGGTAATTTCGATCACCCCAATTCTGCTGCTGTTTTTGTTCTTGCAAAAATACATCGTCCCAACCGACGTAGGTAGTGGGGTTAAAGGCTAATACCGCTGCGAGTAAGTAGCGAAGTTGGTTAGGTTACGCCCCCGAATAGCAGCTTCGCCAGCTCTACCCTGTTCCTCTATCCCCAGTAGTTTTGTCGGTTAAGATGCAATTCTTTCTCACTCCTATAGATTAGAGAACCTTGATCTGAAGATCGAGAGATTGCTGGAAGATGGAAACACAAGTGCAGTTAAGAAGTCTTATGAAAACTGTCCCTAAGATCGATTAGTAGACTGTACCGTACACTAACAGCACAAAAACGATTTATTAGACACTATTTCCAAGCAGTTTTGAGGTGTCTCATAATTTATGATATGTCGGACAGTGTTAGTTGATTTGAGATTGAAAATTTTCTTCAACTTATTTACTTAGGGTTTCGGTGGTAATGATAGAAGAGTCTGTTATTGAAAAATTTACTATTTTAACCAGCAATCATCTGTGAAATAATCCAAATGGTTTTACTGTTATCTGGCTACAGTGCTAGCAATTTGCGTAAATACCATTAAAATCTCTTACTATAGAAAGACACATATCAACAAAATTTGATGCAAATTGCTACTCAAAACTCAATTCAGATTTGGACTGGTTTTCGTGCACTTTCCGATCCTTTAAGACTACAAATACTTGAACTTCTGCGTTCACAAGAGCTATGTGTTTGTGAACTCTGCGAACAGCTTGATGTGAGTCAATTTAGCGATATATTACCTGCTAAAAGCTGTGAATAAAGTATTCAGAAGTTAAAACTTTCATTTACTCAATCTTGAATTGAAGCAATTAATTTATTATAAAACTAATCAAATTTATTTGATACATCAAGATTATTTGATGTAAAATCGAATTACTCCTGAAATTTTTAGTGGAGTAGAAAAAAAATGAATGTTCGAGACAAAACATCTGTTAAACCGCTTTATGTTCTAACTTTGGGAATAGGTACAGCACTATTAGTCATTTCTAATTCTCTGGTCGCTCAAGAGACACAATCAATAAAAATTGATGGGTCTAGTACCGTATATCCTATTAGCAGAGAAATAGTCGAAGAGTATCAAGCCAGTCGAAAGAAACCATTAGATATTGAGATTGAATTTTCTGGGACTGGTGGTGGTTTTGATAAATTCTGTAGCGGAGAAACCGATATTAATAATGCTTCTCGTCCAATTCAGGTTGACGAAATGGAAGCCTGTCGAGAGGCAGGAGTGGCATACATAGAGTTACCAGTAGCTTTTGATGCCCTAACTGTAGTGGTCAATCCAGCTAATAATTGGCTCGATACAATCACCACTGAAGAGTTAGCTAAGATTTGGTCGCCTGATGCTGAAGGGAAAATTACCAATTGGAATCAGGTAAGACCGAGTTTCCCCGACAAACCACTTAATCTCTATGCTCCTGGTGAAGATTCTGGGACTTTTGATTATTTTACCGAAGCCATAGTTGGAAAATCAGGGGCAAGCCGTAGCGATGTTACCCAGAGTGAAGATGATGATGTCTTGGTTAAAGGAGTAAGCCAAGACCCTAATGCTCTTGGTTACTTTGGTTTAGCTTACTATGAGCAAAAGGTTAACGAAATGAAAGCTCTAGCTGTGGATAGCGGTGAAGGAGCAGTTTTACCCTCAGTAGAAACAGTCGAGCAGGCGCAATATCAGCCTCTAGCTCGTCCTCTATTTGTCTACGTCAACGCTGCTGCTGCCAGAGAAAATGATGCTTTGGTGAGATTTACCGAATTCTATCTCGAAAATGCTCCAGAGGTTGTTAGGAAGGTGAGTTATGTTCCCTTGCCCGATGAAGCCTATCAAATCAATGAAGTTACCTTTTACAGAGGTGAAGTAGGCACTGTTTTTGATGGTCGCTCTCAATTCAATGTAACCATACCCGAACTGTTACGCAAACAAGCCCAATACTAATCCTTAAATAAGTAATTCCTATGAACCCAAAAAGCTCATAGAATTTTTATTCAAACTAAAAACATAATATTTTTTACTCTTTCCTTCATTCATCTAGGACAACTGAAATTCCCCATTATTATCATTTTGTAAAATTCCCCGTTACTCAGGAAACGTGGAATTGAACCTGAAGATCCGATAATTCCGTTTATCGAACAAAAAGCGATCGCTCTCCATCTCTACTTAGCTGAAGGAAGAATTTTCTATTCTCGACCAAGATAGCTTTTGCAGTAACTCCTCCCAGCGCCAACGCAGTAAGTTAGCCTGTTGTCCAACATCGATTCCTGGAAGAGCGATCGCCTGTCGGGGTGATTCTGTTGCCATGGCGATCGCTTGGGGAATCTGGCAACCCCACTTAACTAGGTTAGCGACACCAAGTAATAGAGGTAGAGTTGTGCCTGATAGGGTGCCGTCGGCTAGTCTGGCTGTCCCCTCGGTAACGGTAATCTCTCGTTCATCCCAAGGGTAAACACCGTCGGGTAAACCAATGGGGGCAAGGGCATCACTAACCAAAAAAACACCCTGGTCATAACTACTGGCTCTTAAGACAATTTCTAACATGGTAGGGCAGACATGATTGCCATCGGCGATTACACCACAGCGGACATGAGGATTAATAATTGCTTCTCCCAGTAATCCTGGTTGGCGATGGTGCAGGCTGGGCATCGCGTTAAAGGCGTGAGTTACCATCGATGCCCCGTCCGTAAATGCCCGTTGTGCTTGGGTGGCGTTAGCGAGGGAATGTCCCAGGCTGACAATGATATCTTGATTTCGCAGATAGGCGATCGCCTGTCCGCTGGGGTCTAACTCTGGCGCGAGAGTCATTACCCTCACTATCTGGCTATAGTCTCCTAATACCCGTTGGATATTATCGATAGTTAGGGGTTGCAAATGCTGGGCAGGGTGAGCGCCGCGCTTTTCGTAGTTTAAAAAAGGCCCTTCTAAGTGAACTCCAAGTATTTGAGCGGTATTTCTCGATGCTTGAACTGCCATGAACTCTGCCACCACGGCTAGCGATTGCTGTATTTTCGCCGTCGAAGTAGTAACGATTGTGGGTAGGAATCCGTCTACTCCCTGTTGCCAGAGAAAATCACCTATTTGCTTCAGTCGCGGCAGATCGGCGGTGGTGAGATCGGGAAAAGCCAAGCCCAAACCACCGTTAATCTGTAGATCTACTCCCCCCAAGGACAGCCAGTCTGACTCCAAATCTGTAGTTGAGTAATCTCCTGGAAATACCTGGGCTGAAATACCGCTACTCTGCTGGGCGATCGCCTTGATTTTGCCCCCCACAACTGCCAACTGAGACAAACCCCCTCGCCCTATAATTTGCGCATTTTCGATTAGTAGATCTTTGAATGCCATATATACTACCTGGTTCTGTTTCAGTCCGAAGATAAAGCTAAATTTTGTCAGCCCATAGTAACAAACAAGATAAAATATGAACTTGAAGTTTTAAAATTGAGTTCCTTAGCTAAAAACTTTTGAGTGAAACTACACCCCTGATTGGCATTATTATGGGCAGCGATTCTGATCTGCCCACCATGGAAAAAGCGATCGCCGTCTGCGAAGATTTTGCTGTTCCCCATGAAGTAGCAATTATTTCAGCTCACCGCACACCAGACAGGATGGTGGAATATGCTCGCACTGCTCACCAAAGGGGCATCAAGGTAATTATCGCTGGGGCAGGAGGTGCTGCCCATTTACCAGGTATGGTGGCTTCCTTAACTCCCCTACCTACCATTGGTGTCCCGGTCACCACCCGCCAACTCCAGGGAGTAGATTCTCTCTATTCTATTGTACAAATGCCCAGGGGGATTCCTGTGGCGACAGTAGCGATCGGTAACGCCCAAAATGCTGGTTTACTAGCCGTGCAAATTCTCGCTACGAGCGATATGCAGCTACAGGCGAAAGTCGAGCAATATCGCCGAAATTTAGCGCAAACCGTGCTTGACAAACAAGATCGCCTTGATAAGTTGGGATATCAGGCTTATATTGCCCAAATGTAAATCTTACGATTCTTGGCGTTCTAATCGCCGCGATGCAGCCAGATTTCTGTTTGAATAGTGAAAGCATTAGAAGAATTAATTACTAATTCACCGTTAAATGAGAAAATAGCTCAAATAACGTTACAATTCTTTACCTAGGTAGAAAATTAGTGTAAACTACCTGAGAAAAGTCGTATATCAAAAGTAAGAGGAGCAAACGAAAAGATGCAGTCGGCTCAAACACTGCGAACAGTACCAAGAGAGTATTTGAAAGCTCCTGGTGGATTTAATCCCAATGTGTTGATGGTGATTGCGGCGATCGCATTGCTGACGATATCGACCACTGGTTATTTTCTCTGGGGTTTTCCAGATTGGTGCTGTTTTCTCGCTAACGTTCTGGCACTACATTTGTCAGGCACAGTAATTCATGATGCTTCTCATAATAGCGCCCACAGCAATCGGATTGTCAATTCTGTTTTAGGTCACTGTAGTGCTTTAATGTTGGGCTTTGCCTTTCCCGTGTTTACGAGAGTGCACCTGCAGCATCATGCTCACGTAAACGACCCCGAAAATGACCCCGACCACTTCGTTTCGACAGGAGGTCCTCTGTGGCTGATTGCGGCTCGTTTTTTCTATCATGAGTTTTTCTTTTTCCAACGCAAGCTCTGGCGTAAATACGAATTGCTAGAGTGGTTTCTCAGTCGTCTGTTTCTAATTACGATTGTGTTGCTAGGAATACACTATGGCTTTATTGGCTACGTGATGAACTTTTGGTTTGTACCAGCAATGGTAGTGGGAATGGCATTAGGTTTGTTTTTCGACTATTTGCCCCATCGTCCATTCCAAGAGCGCGATCGCTGGAAAAGTTCGCGAGTTTATCCCAGCTCAATCTTAAATCTCTTAATTTTGGGGCAGAACTATCATCTAGTACATCATCTGTGGCCTTCGATTCCTTGGTACAAATACCAGTCTGCCTATTATGAAACCAAGCCTTTATTAGATGCCAAGGGTTGTGAACAATCTTTGGGACTATTAGACGGCAAAAACTTTCTCAACTTTTTATACGATATCTTTTTGGGTATTCGCTTTCAAAAGCATTAGATTGGAAAACACTTAAGAGGTAGCTCTAGTTCAGTAATTAATCAATAATTGATAGTTGATGACTAACTGACGTTACAAAAAAAACGAAAAGTCAATACTTTAAAAAAGGTACTCACAGAAGAGTAATAAACCCTTTAACCAGCCTTGGTAGATTAATCAGTGGGTAAAATCAGTGACTAAGTAAGGCTCCTGTAGGTAGCTCCAGACTGACTAGAAAATGGACTACGAATTTAGATTTCAATTTAAGCCATATCATAATTATTTTAAGCAGCCCTTGCGAACAAGCCACGGTGTCTGGCGGGTACGTGAGGGCATTATTATTAGTCTGACTAATGCCAAAGGGGTTACCAGTCGGGGAGAAATTGCCCCTTTACCCTGGTTTGGTTCCGAAACTTTAGCTCAAGCAACAGAATTTTGTCGGCAGGTAGGAGAAACGATTAAGCGCGAGGAAATTATGGCAATTGGCGATCGCCTGCCCTGTTGTCAGTTTGCCCTAGAATCAGCCTATCTTGGTTTAAATCAATCCTCGATCAAAAATGAGGTTAACGAGGTTCAAAATCTCGATTTCTGCTATCTCTTGCCTGCGGGAGCAGAAGCTTTAACAGCTTGGTCAGATTTGGTGAGGGATAACTCGGCAATCACCTTCAAATGGAAGATTGGCGTCTTACCTCTTAAACAAGAGCTAAAAATTCTTCAGCAGCTTAGTAGTGTTGTCCCCCCAAGAACCAAGCTGCGACTGGATGCCAATGGTGGATTAAGTCGATCCCAAGCAGAGGAATTATTATCGTTGACCGATAGCTTACCCAATATTGAATTCATCGAGCAACCGCTGGCACCAGAAAGCCTCGGAGATATGTATCGGCTAAGCCAATCTCATAGCACTGTTTTAGCCTTGGATGAATCTGTAGCTAGCTTCAGGCAGCTACAGCAGGTGCATCAGCAAGGATGGCAGGGAGTATTTGTCATTAAGGCAGCAATCATGGGTTATCCCCGTCGGTTGATTCAGTTTTGTCAGCAAAACGCTTTGGACATTGTCTTCTCTTCCGTATTCGAAACCGAAGTTGCTCGTCAGACAATCTTAGACCTTTCACAACAGCTAGTTCATCCCCGCGCCCTGGGTTTTGGTGTCCAGCATTTATTTCAAGCTGAATAATTCGGGGTTAGGGACTGGGATTAGGAAATAAGACACTTGTACCTAGGTTGCTGCTGGGGAATAAATCTAAGGCTTAATTTGAAGGTAGAGGAATTTGGGATTTATCATTGCCATAAACGACACTGAGCCATAAACGCTTGGCTTTGTCGATATTGACCATTGCCTCATCAAAAGTTTTTCCTTGACTCATACATCCAGGTAATTCAGGAATCATCACGGTAAAGCCTGTCTTCTCTGGATAGATCGCCACCAGATATTTTAAGGACAAATAATATTCTAATGAATCTGACTGAACTTGAGAATTGGGATCTAATGTAGTTGACATCAATTAGGAGGGTTATTGAAGTAATTGCCGAATTTTGCCCCTCTGTTATACACGATTAAATTAGATTGTCGAGTTTTGGCGTCGCCTGCTGACCTGATTTCCTGGGTGCAGAAGAGAGTAGAAATAGCGATCGCCGTTTCTACTCTCGGCATAAATTAATAAGGGTTGCCAATGACCGTAAATCCTGCCCAATAATAAGGATGATCAAATTTTAGGGGTTTGGTCGCGGTAGTTATGCTCGGTAAGTCAAGCTCTAGATCCGAACCTCTGACCTGATTTCCTTCAACAAAAACCCTTTGCTGCAACATTTTTAGCTGCGCTTGCCTCAAGGCTTCAGCTTTGATTGGCGTTGATCTCAACTGCTGATAAAATTCGCTCATTAATAACACTGTTCCCAGATCATTAACTGCCCACAAACTAGCCACAGCTGACTGTAC
This sequence comes from Cyanobacteria bacterium J06648_1, assembly GCA_039817275.1. GTDB lineage: Bacteria > Cyanobacteriota > Cyanobacteriia > Cyanobacteriales > Xenococcaceae > Waterburya. The sequence continues at coordinate 33,215 of JBCBWB010000024.1, forward strand.
TCCTGCCTGAATCGCTAATCCAGCAAAGCCATACTCGGCATCCTCATTACCGACTGCCGTTTCGCAAGCGCTGAGTACCAGTAGATCGACACTAGGAGAATCTAGCTCTAGATCCCCCAACTGCTCTAAGTTTAAGCGGCGATCGCTAAACTGAATGTAAGAATTTTCGGGGGAACCAGGATTAAACCTAGCGTGGGAAGCAATATGGATAATGTCGAAATTACCCTGACGATGAGCCTGGATCAGATTGGCGATGGTAAATTGGCGATTAAGTTTTTTTTCCCCCGACCACAGCTGCGGCACAATGGCGTTAAGTTCGCTTTCAACCCCCGACAGCGAGGGCAGATCTTCAAACTCTGATGCGCCCATAGCTAATACCTGCTGCGCTCCCCGATCTCCATAATCGGTATTAATCAGATTGAAGGCGGGGATGCGCGCCAAACTGTATTTTTCGATCATAAACTGCTCACCATCGTGCAAAGCAGCAAAAGGAAGCGATCGCAAACTAGGTCCAGTACAGAGCAGTAGGGTATCGATCTGTTCGGCTTCGAGGAATGGCTCTAAGGGTTGGAATAACCACCGATAAATTATTCTTGAGGGGGGAAGATAATCTAGAGATTGAGAATCAGCAATTCCTGCCGTTAATTCTGTAGTTCTTTGGATCAGTCGTTCGCGGTTTGCACCCCGAATATCCCTGGTAACAAACTGCTCCTGCGGCGTAATTAGGATTAAGCGAAGAAAATCATCTTGGGGAATTGCCCAGATAACTGCGGGATTAATGCCCTGAGCTGTTTTGATCTCATCTAAACGTCGGGCAATTCTTCTGGCAGACAGAGAACTGGTTCTAAAGTCGCGCTGGAAATAGTTGTCATAATCGCTTTTCCAATTGTTTTCAACGGTAGCAACTAGCTTAGAGAACTGTTTAATACTGATCGGCTCTGCTCCCTGTTCACTGACCACTATGGGGCTAGGAGTTTGAGATCTCAATTCTTGGGGACTAGTAAAAATAATCGCAACTATTACTATTCCACCAACTATAAAATATGACCAGTTACGATTAATGCCATACAAACTGTTCAATACTTTCCGTAGCATATGATTTCTACTAATTAATTAGTCGCTGAGTTTACATAGTAATCTATTGCTGATTTGCGATTACATATGCTGATTTGAGATTACATAAAATATATTTTGGACGACAAAACTGGAGATGGGTTACTCATAGGTTACAGAAAGTATTTTCTTGATCGCAGAATTGATTGATCTTAATTGCCCAGAAAAGTGGGGAGAAGTTCAGGAAAGTTCGGGAATATTGAGTTGAAAAGACGAGACAAAGATAAAATTGGGAAATATGGCTAATCAGATTAGCGCTTGCAAGCTGTAACTAACTGACAAGTCTGGAATAGCCTTGACCGATATTCCCGATCAGAACCCAAAGTAACAAATTACTGTTAACCAGTCCCCATAATTTTTAATCTAGGCAAACGATGAAAACAGGAGCTAAATATTGGAATTTGGTGCGGCTTGATAGTTCTGGGAAACCAAGGGTCACGGAGATCGTTCCCGCCAAACATTTTTGGAACCAGCAATACAGTTCGTTTGGAGAAGACACCGCCGACAGCCAGCTGCAACGAGAGCTAGTTTTGCTCAAGGATAGCCAGAATCAAAACAATATTCTGGCGGAAAGATGTTTACGCTGTTTTATTTCGCATCAAATCAGACAGGCGTGCGTTTTGCTAGAGATTCAGTTTGGTCGGGAGCATGGTTTCAGCCGTTACGATCTTTTTATTTATACTCTTACCGACACTCTAGACAATTTTCGGGATGTGATCGCGCCATCATCATCTAATAGTAAATATCAGCCTTTAGCGGTCGAAATTCTCGCAAGTTTCGACCCCAGTCGCGCCAGCCTCTCTACCTGGACAAATCGCTACGTCAAGCAGCATCGAGAGCTACAGCTTTTCCTCTTGGAGCAGGGAGTTTACCTAATTAGCAACTGGGCAATTTTAAACGACACGAAAATTAAGCAGTTAGAGCGAATTTTATCTGAGTTTCATAACCTCACTCCAGCCGAAATCAAACAGGCGCAAATATTGCTTGCTAGCTACCATCAGATCTATCGTCGCGATCGCCTCAAAAATCGCCGCAGTAAAGGACAAAAATGCCAAACCCCTACCGCCGAACAGTTGGAAAGTATTGCCGTCCTGGTCGAACAGCAGTCTAGTTCAGCTTTAACTCCTGAACAAATCTTGAGCCAGCTAGAGGGGCTAGCGGCGCAACTGCGGGAATATCGCCTTTATGTCAGAGGGGGCAAAATCAAGCAGAATTCCTTGGACAATACTTTTGAGGAGCCGACGGCGGCAGAAGTAGAGCCAGAAGAAAATTTAGAGCAGGATACATTTCTCAAATCTTATCAGCAGGAGTTTCAGAAGAGTTTAGATACGGCGATCGCCACTGTGATTACGGTGCGTCTGGCTCGGTTCAAAGGGAAGAAAGCCGCCCAAAAGAGCCAGTATCTTACTGCCCTCAAGCTGTTCCACTGTCAGGGAGAATCCATGAGTGAGATCGCGGCACAAATCGCCTTGAAGGCGCAATATCAAGTGACCAGACTGCTGAAGCTAAAAGAATTAAGAGCAGATATCCGTCACCAGATGCTAAACCAGCTGCGGGACTGGACAACCAAACAGCAGACTCTACCCGTCTTAGCAGATTTGGCAGCTCTACACCAGAGAGAACAAGAAATAGAGCTAGCTTTGGGAGAGCAAATAGATCTAGTCCTAGACGAAGCGGCAAAGGAAGTTAGCACCGCCCACAGCACCAAAAGTATTTTGGCACAAAGAATTTGCCATTATTTAGATTCGCTCAATACTTAGAAGCATTTTAAGCAATATCCCTACGGCAGTAAATTATGTATAGTACGTCGGCAAATTTTAGTTTATGCATATCCCCCAAACCCTGAGCAATAAATATCAATAAGCACTGGAACTATCAAGAAAACATCTATGAATAATAATATTGAAGCTGATAGCATCCTGCTAGATTTTGAATCATTCTCGGAGACGGGAATCGAACTATCTTCATCTCAAGTAGATCGAGCCATTGAATTGAGCGATCGCCTAGAGAATCCCGAACGGCAGTGGCGTACTTATCTTAACTCTCTGGCTTTATTTGGTTTTACCGCTTGGTTGGAGTCACGGGATAATACCCTCGCAATCAATATTGACAATTGTTCGGTAATGCAGGCTAGTTATGCTAACTATATTGATGGTGTATTCAATTTCAAGGTGGGCGAGTACAAATTATGTTTGCTAACTAATGGCGTCGCGATCGACTCCTCAATCACGATTGACCGAGCCTTAATCGAACTACCAGAATATGCCGCTCATTTTTATCTGCTGGTAGACGTGGTGGAAGAACAGGCAGAAGTTAGGCTCAATAGTTTTATCGCTCACGAGGAAATTGTGCGGCGCCAGCAGGAGACTAATTTAGATGTCGCCGCCGACTGGACTTACGAAGTGCCTCTAGCCTGGTTTGCTCACCAGCCCGACGATTTACTGTTGCGCCTACGCTGTCTGGAACCCCAGCAGATCCAGCTTCCTGCTACGAGCAGGGTGACGGAGAGTATTTTGACTCAGCTAGAACCTTTGCTGCCTCAACTGCGCTCGGGCATGCCGCTACATCAAACATTAACCTGGTCGCAAGCCGCCGCAATTTTGCGTGATCCTGAACTGCTGACATGGCTTTATCGTCTGCAAAGCAATCAGCTCACGGTTGCCGAGAGTCTATCTGCCCTAGGCGGTATTTTGACCCAGACGGCAGTTAATGTTAAATCTTGGCTAACCAACGAGCTAGACGAATTAGCCCAGAATCTAGCCTGGACTTTATTACCGCCGCCTGTGTTTGCTGCCAACGGCTTAAGAGATTTATCCGTAGTCAATCGCACCTCCCCCACAGAAGAATTTGCGGCAATTGTGACCCAGTTAAGACGCAGTGGCGAAGATATTCCCCTCGAAGCTCGCGGTGCTTGCCAAGATTTTACCCTGGGCGATCGCCAGTTACGGCTGTTTGCTGTTACCTGGCGGGTAGAGGAGGGAAACCTCCCCGAATGGTCTTTATTGTTAGTTTTGGGAGGACAACCCCAGGATTATCTTCCCCAGGGCTTGAGGCTAGAGTTAACCGAAAGCGAGATGCTCTTGGATACTAAAACTGTTGATCGCAATACGGCAGATTCTTATCTCTATACTCAGGTAATTGGGGAACTGCACGAACAGTTTACCGTCACGATTACTTTAGCTGACGGCACAACTTTTGTCTTTCCTGATTTTGTTTTTAACTGAGGGGTATGTTGCCAAAGTCCAGATGAAATTTCAGCTTGAGATTCAACAAATAGCCAACACTTGTCTGTTCAAACTGATCTGGGGTAAGGGACAGCAGATCTCGACCATGATATCTGTGCCGCACAATCTCTTCGAGCTATATCAGACCTGGCAGCAAGCCTATCTTAGTTTTTATCAGCATAGTTTACGAGCCAGAGTCCCCAAGCCCAAAAGCGATCGCCTGACTCTGCCTCAAGATTGGCATCGGCACCTGGTTCAGGCAGAAGCTCAGTTTTTATCCTCCTTTCACCGCTGGCTACGGCAAGCAGAACTATATGAAATTAGAGCTAAGATTGCCAGTAGCAATAGTCGAGATGGTGCGCCAATCACTCTGTTTATCACCTGTAGCGAAAAATTAGCCAGACTACCCTGGGAAAGCTGGGAACTAGGGGCAGAATTTGACAGCACGGTCATAATTGCTCGCAGTTCTAGCAATATTAATCATTATCCTACGGCTAAACGCACTCGCAAACCACGAATTTTGGCTGTTCTGGGTGACGATACGGCAATAGATCTCAATAGCGATCGCCAAACCCTCAATACTCTCGGTTCCCTAGCCGAAATTGAATTTGTTACCTGGCAAGCAGGACAGCCAGCAGATTTAATCAAACAGCAGATTAGGCAGGCTTTGACTGAGGAACAGGGCTGGGAAATTTTATTTTTTGCGGGACACAGTTGCGAAACCACGATCACGGGAGGAGAGATCGCGATCGCACCACAAATTGCTCTCTCCATCAGCGAAATTGCCGCAGATCTTAGAACTGCCCAGGCTAATGGCTTGCAGTTTGCCCTATTTAATTCCTGTAGTGGCTTGAGTATTGCTAATTCCCTAATCGGTCTGGGGTTGAGTCAGGTAGCGGTGATGCGCGAACCCATCCATAACAAGGTTGCTCAGGTATTTTTGACCCAGTTTGTCAGGGCTTTAGCCGACTATCAAGACGTTCATCAAGCTTTGGTAAGGGCGCGCACATATCTTAAACAGCAAAATCTGACCCATCCCTCCGCCGCTCTCATTCCTTCGCTATTTTGTCATCCCGATACCCCACCATACCGTATTGAGCCTTGGGGATGGCGACGACAGCTAACAAAATGGTTGCCCAGTCGCTATGAGGCGATCGCCGTAGGCGCTTTGTGCTTTTTGAGTCTAGTCCCCGCAGTAGAGAATTATCTCCTCGATCAGCGCACCTTGGTTCAGTCAATTTATCGTGATGCCACAGAGCAATTACCTACTACTGCTGCCCCTGTGACTCTAATTCATATTGATGAACAGTCACTCAGAGAAGCTGAGATTGAGCGTCCTGTACCGATGGATCGCCGTTATTTAGCCAGCCTGGTAGATCGTCTAGTTGCCCAAGACGCAAAAGTTATTGGGATTGACTATCTATTTGATCGCACCCAGCCAGAACGAGATCCTCTGTTAGCTGGAGCGATCGCCAATGCCGTCGAGTCAGAGCAAACTTGGTTTATCTTTGGCGCTTACAAACTAAGCGACGAACGCGAAGTTGGAGTTACTCCCGAAACCAAAATAGGCAATCCCAACTGGACACTACAGGGATACGTAGATAGTCTACCTGGCTATATGAGTCTGCTACCAAGGTCGTCAGACTGTACTCAAGTCTGTCCTTTTGCCTATCTCCTGGCTACAGCCAGGCAAATAGCGGCAGAACCTGCCGCACCCAAACCCCAAATTGCGAGCCAAACAAATTTACGCCGCTCCCTCACCGATTATGTTCAACGCCAACCAGAAGTTCTCAGACAGCCAAAGCATTTCTCAGGGATTACAACCATCGGACAGTACTTGGGACAGCAGTGGTGGCGACCGATTCAAGACTTTTCTATTCCTCCCGATCTGGTTTATGATCGCCTCAGTGCCTCCATCTTATTAGGCTCGCCAAGGGAGCAAAACCTAGCCCAGCAAACCGTAATCATTGGTGCGGGGGGCTACCCAGAAGCAGGACTAACAACGGGTTCGGATAACTTTGCCACTCCCCAGGCGGTCGCCTATTGGCAGACTCGCAGAGGCTTAAAGTCGGATGAAACCCCCTTTACTGGTGCCGAATTTTTGGCGTATATGACTCATCACTGGTTACAAAATCATTTTGTCATTCCCATCCCTCAACTGGTAGCGCTGTTGATGGTACTCATCATCTCCAGAGGTATCAAGCTTCATTTATCAAATAAACAATTTCCCTCAAGGTGGTGGTTGATTTTGTTAACT